>CAJXFW010000066.1 GCA_913053655.1 uncultured Thiogranum sp.
TATATACAGTTACTGGACGTACTGCGTAAGGAATCAGCACTGCAACCACTATGGCAAGCCTGCCTGACAAATATCGATACCGCACTGAATCCGGAGACGCAGATCCCCGATCAGCTGCTCACCGGACAGCCACTGTCGGAGCACGCCCGCAGCGCAGCCCGCGCGGTAGTTAACCAGTGGATACCGCTGCTGCGCTGGTTGCGCGCGCGTCAGGAAAATTACCATGCCGGCATCGATACTGACGGACAGGCAGCGCAACGCAACATCGCCACCACCGAACTGAATAACATTCTGGCCCTGGCAAAACGCGCCGAGCATGCAGGCCACTGGCTGCCGGCGCTGGAATACTGGCGCCGCCTGTCCGACAGTAAACAGGTACAACACCGTCAGGCAGCACTGTCCGGCAGGGTGCGGGCGCTACTGAAACTGGGTGAATACCCGCTCGCCGAACGCCTGTTGCGTGGCAGCTATCTGAATGACGCACCAGCCGCCTTGCAGAAACAACGCTTCGAGCAGGCCCGCACGCTGTACCGGCAACTGAACAACAGCATTGCACTGCAAGGTCTGCTGGCAACAGCGCTGTCACGTTCACCGGAACCTGAGCGGCTATCGGAACTGGTCTCACAGCTTATCGACGCCGGGCGTTTACAGGATGCTCTCAGCGCAGCAATGCTGTTGCCAATCAAAAACAGGCCAAACCACACGCTGCTTGCTGTTGCGCTGAAACAGCAGGCATGGAACATTTTTGAACGACTGTTGAAGGGTGTCGATGACGATATCGAGCGTTCCCTGTGGCTGGGTTACCAGGCCTGGGCATTGGATGATCCGGACAGCGCACATCGGTACTGGAAGACGGCGGGCAGCGTCGGCGCGGTCCTGTTGCAAAAAAGTCATGAAGGGCAGCAGATCCTGGCCGCCCTGCTGCATGGTGACGCGCCGCAACATATGCTCGCTACACAACGACTGGCCTACTGGCTGACACAATTGCCGGGACCTGCAATCTGGCAACCTGCAACCGCGCTGTTGCATGGCCGCGCCGGCATGGCCTGGCTGTACTCTGCCAACCTCGACCTCGGCTTCAACACGCTGCGTGCCAGGCCCGGACAACCCTTGCAACTGCGTATTGCCGGGCCTGCCCGCCTGCGCTTCGATATTCAACCCCTGCACGAAAGCGGTCAGGATCTGCCACTGGATGGATGGCTGCGCATACAGAACGATGAGCAGGTATGGATCAGCCCGTTCACCGGCAACCGGGTATCAACGACGCTGAGCCGGCCGGGTAGCCGCCAGCGTCCCGGACGAATTGAACGGCGTGAACTGCAATTGCCGGCTGGGATACACCAGCTGGAGATTAGCGGCATCGACCGTGAATTACTGGTGCGCCTGTATGTGCAGGCACCCCTGCTGGATCTGGGTCTGTCGCAACCGGCAGCCACGCAAACACCTGCGCCGGACTGGCGTGAGCTGGCACGGGGCATTACCTGCACCCGTGCAGACGAGTTCGTGGAATGCCGGACTGGCAAAACCTCAAACCCTGTTGCCGATGCATTGCATCGACACAGTCCGCATATAGAAAAAACAACCATCGAGCTGCCTGATGTTGATACCGGACCGTGGCGTCGCACGCAACCCGCGCCGTTGCAAGCGCTGTCGCCAATACCGCAGGAAAAAAGCAAACCGTCTGCTACCTCAACCCCCTACCGGACTATGGTGTCACTACTCTGGAAACTGGAAAAATCCGCTGCCGATGCAAATGCCACCCTTGCACAGATGGAGGCACAGGCAAGGTCGGTGCAGGAACAACCACAGGCTTCTTTTGTACGTCCACTGCTGAAACGCGCCACACGCGGAGCTGACTGGCAAGCTATCGAATATGTCCCCGAGAGTGCCGGTGTACGCTACGTCGAGCGACCCGCCAATGCACCGGAATCACCCGTACTGCGTGCACGCGCCGCTCTGCTTGGTAACGAATGCCACGGCAGTCGCCTGTTAAGTGGTCATGATGAACTCGTCTACACCCTCTACAACCTGAAGCCGACAACGGTGCGGCTGGAGCTGATACCCTGCAACCTGCCGTTTGCAATACCTGCACCCATGCAGGTGCAGGTAACCCATAAAGGTAAACCTGAAACTACGCTGTCACTGTCTCGCGAGACCGGCGCCCGGTCACTGAAAATACGCACCGGCCGTGGTGAGCAGACCGTTCGCCTGCGCGTGCTCGATCCCGCCATCAACCAGTTCCTGGGCGTGCGTATCCATGACCCGTCAGCACCTGCACAGGATAACGCTGAATATATCTATCACCTGGCAACCCGTGACGAACCCCTGCGTTTCGACATAGAAGGCCCCGCCTGGCTGCGCGTCGATGAACTGCACGACAGTACATCTTTCAGTCGCTATATCGCCGTTGACGAGGGTTGGCAATCCGTACAATTGCGGCCTGACAAGGGCCACGATGAAGCCCTGTATCGCCTGTACCGGCGTAGTGCCGGCACCCCGCCGCCACCGTCCCGAATGCCGCAAACTGACGCTGCGACAACACCGGTACCCGGGCCTTTCAAGACCCCGCAACCCGTTGGCATACCACCAACAGTAATGGATGACTATCCCCTGGGCGGCCAGGAAGACGGCACATCCAGCATCGGCTTGCGCCTGATCAGCCGTACCCGGGTGGATGACGAGGAACAAAGCCGGCGCGCGCGGTTCCGCGAGAACTTTACCGAACTGCGCGGTGAGCACCGTTATTTCGACGCCGACAATAACCGCTACTGGCGCAGCGAAATCCTTGGGCGCCTGCGCGAGGACGGTAATCCGGTGCTGGGCTTCGGTCAACACCTGTATAACTGGCCGTTCAGCCGCTGGCCACGCCTGCAGACCAGTGCGAATCTGACCGGATTTATGCAAAGTCCGGGCGACGAGTTGCCCGGCAGGAATGGTGGCACCGAATGGACGGTTAATGCCAACACACGCGCACTGCTGCACATCCCCGTTACCCCGCGCACCTACCACGAACCGGCGCTGACACTGTTCGGCCGGGCCATGAGTATGAACCGCAACGACCGCTATTCGGGCACGTCGCTGGATCGCGATGTGTTCAGCCGCTACAAGGCCCGGCACCAGCGCGGGTTACGCCTGTCAGAGTATCTGCTACACAAACCCTGGATCGATACGGAGTGGTACAGCCAGCTGGCCGTGACCAGTAATGAGGACTTCAATCTCGGCAGTCCTGACAATATAGAAACGCGTATCGGCTGGCGGCAACTCATTGGTGCGCTGGATGTCGACGCCGGTTACCGGTTGCGTCACTATCTGTCGGATGATGACCGTAACAGCAACAGCACCCGTAACGATATACGCCTGAAGATGAGCTGGATGCGCTGGAATATTCTGCAGCGCCGTACGGAACTGAATCTGTTTCTGACTCACGATATCGACAACAACGAAAGCTCGGTATTCATCGGTCTGTTCCTGCACGGTGGAAACGGCCGCGGACTGCGCGACTTCCGCCGTACTGAAGTCCGTTTCCCCGATATTCGCCAACGTAACGCGCCGCACAGCGCCAACCGCGTGTCACCACCATGAAAACACTTGCCGAAACACTGTCCATCGGCCTGAGCCCGCTGCTCAAACGCCTGGAACGACACAAACTGGATACGCTGGAGACCGGCTTCCAGCACTGGTGGTCGCACAGTGACCTCACTAAACCGGGAGAGGACGACGCCGAGCAACTGGAAGCACTGATTCTTTTCCTGCTCTACGAAGTCGAGGAAACGCTTGAGGCGATCTATTACCTGCGTGGACAGCGGGTGGAGTTCGATAGCCGCTATGCGCACGCCGTCACCGACCGGGAACGCCAGCTGCATGTGCTGGACTTTGCCGGCATCCTGGGCGCTGACACAGCAACGCTGAAAGCAGATCGCGCAGCCCTCACACGCTGGTTCGGACACGATGCGGTTACCGACCGCTTTCACCGCCGTCACGGAGAGAAAGAACAACACGCGGCTTTCTGCCTGGGCCGCATCGGGGCGCTGACTGAACATCTCATCAGCACTGCGAGCGGCGATACTCTGCGTATCCGCCTGTTCCGTTCATTGCGTCTGGATACGCGCATCGAGCCCATCCTCGCCTACGACGGCGACGCGCGCGTGCGTATCAAGGCCTTCACCTGTCTGGCTGCGGCGTTGCGCGGCCTGCCGGCGGAAGCCAGAGAACGGCAGATCAAATCCGGGGTCCTGCAGTATATCTATCGGGCAGCACTCGATGAACGTCACGACCTGTGGACTCAATGCGAAGCCCTGGCGCTGTTACAGCACCTCTCTTCAGAATCCTTTACCCGTGCTGTCAGACACCGTCTTGAAGCGACCGGAACCGCCGACAACCTGTTCGTGCGTCGGCGTGTGGTCATGCTGCTGGGAAACAACCTGGAACGGTTACCCGAGCTGAACGACTTGCTGACATTGGCCGGCGATGACGGCAGCGCCTTTGTGCGCCAGGCGGTTGCACAGGCGTTGGCACACGCTCCGGAAAACACCTGCCTGTCACTGTTTAAAAAGCTGGGCTGCAATGATACCGATGAAAAAGTCCGCGCTGCCATGCTGGCCGAGCTACCGGTGCTACTGGTAAAACCAGCGCTACTCAGTCCGTTGCTGGAACTGACTGCCGCCGTGCTGGCTAACGAATCCGATGTCTTTGTACTGCGCGTAACCCTGCAGCGACTGGTCGAAGCACACGCCTGCCTGCCAACCGAGGCCGCGGCGCGCTGGCGTGATGGCCTGCTGCCGGATCTTGATCGCCTGCACCGCACAGCTGAGAAAATTTCGGTACGCCGCTGGGCGGCACGTGCCCGGGAACACCTCTGGTGCCAGTCGGAACAGCAGCGCCTGACACTGAAAAAGGAACTGGCCGAACTCGGGCAAACCATCCGGCCGGGACGGTCACGCTCTGTTCAGGCGGAGCTGTTGAAACGCGCGGCGCCTGAAGATATGGGCCGTATCCTGTCGCTGCTCGCAGAAGACGATTTCACCTATAGCCTGCAACGCGGCCTGTTTTCCACCCGCCTGCACCGCGGACTGAAATTCGGTTTCCGCAGCTGGCGCCTGCTGCACGAGTTCCTGAACCCGGCCACGGACAAACGCCAGGCATTCAGACATACCATCGGTCGTATTGCCTACGGCGATGTACGTGCACCGGCCGCCTACATGGCCGAACAGACCGAAACACGGGTCCCCGGCGAACCGCTTTACATGGAGGACGAAGACGGCTGGCGCCCTTACCTGCCACTGGTCGATGAAGTTATTTCCTGCCTCGACGAGAAAGTAAAGGCGGCCACAGTAAAGTTCTTCACCAGTGAAGGGGTATCGGAACTCACCGCACCAACCCGGTTCCGGGCACGCCTGCGCGCACGCGTCCTGCTGACGCGACGCTTTGCCAGCTACGCACGCCTGCGCAATTGGCGGGAGCAGGAAGGGGGATCGCCCAACGCCTATGTGGCTGCGCTGCAAAAACTCGGCTTTACTCTGCATTACCATCCCCACAAGACTGACGATGGCTCACTTCGCGAACCTGATCCTGCCGTGATGCGCTTCTTCCCTGCCATCTTGCCGGTATCGATATCGGAACCCGGTGTACTCAGCGAAATACACGAATACTTCTTCTCCGTGTATGAAAACACCCTGTATGAACTGAGCGTATTCCTGGTACTGGTTATGACGTTTTTCTTCGGCCGGCACCTGTACATCAATCACACTATCCGTAAGGCACGCGAACGACTGCCGCTGGTTATCGGCGGCTGGGGTACGCGTGGCAAGTCCGGCACCGAACGCATCAAGGCCGCGCTGTTCAACGCGCTGGGCTACAGCGTAGTCAGCAAGACCACCGGCACCGAAGCCATGTTCCTGCACGGCTACCGCTACGGTGAGCTGGGTGAAATGTTTCTGTTCCGCCCTTATGACAAGGCCACCATCTGGGAACAGGCCGACCTGGTACGCCTGGCCGACCGGCTCAAGACCGATGTGTTCCTGTGGGAATGTATGGCGCTGACACCCTCTTATGTACGGGTGTTGCAACAGGACTGGATGCGTGACGATATCGCCACCATTACCAACACCTACCCGGACCACGAAGACCTGCAAGGCCCGGCGGGCATCAACATCCCCGAAGTCATGACCGAGTTCATCCCGGAAAACTCGACGCTGATTACGTCTGAAGAGCACATGCGCCCGGTGCTGCGCGCCGATGCGATGAGCAAAGGCACACAAATGAAAAGCACCGGCTGGCTTGAGTCCGGACTGCTGACCGATGACATCCTGCAACGCTTCCCCTACGACGAACACCCCAACAACATCGCGCTGGTGCTGTCGATGGCGGATGAACTCGGCATCGAACGCGACTTTGCATTGAAGGAAATGGCCGACCGCGTGGTACCCGACCTGGGTGTTCTGAAGAGCTATCCGCCCGTCCCGTTGCGCAGCCGGAAACTGGAATTTATCAATGGCATGGCCGCCAACGAACGTCTGGGCTTCATGGGCAACTGGCAGCGCATGGGCTTTGCCGATCACGATGCCGCAAAAACACCGGGCACCTGGATAAGCACGGTAATCAACAACCGCGAGGATCGGGTTCCGCGCTCGCGGGTATTCGCCGATATTCTGGCACAGGACATTCGCGCTGACCGGCATTTTCTGATCGGCAGCAACCTGCACGGTTTCCTCAACTACCTGGAGGATTCGTGGCGCGCGTTTGCTGCCACCTATACCCTGTGGCCGAACAGCGAGACAGAAGGGAAACCGGACCCGTGCCAACGCTTCAGCAACGATGCGCAGAAAATGGGCGTTCCGGTCAGCGACGAGCAGGTTGCCGAACGTCTCAAGGCTGTACTGGAGGGCCTCGGGCTGGAACCACAGCTCGCCCCGGAGCTGTTGTCCGCACCTGAATCGCTTGCCAGTATGCTTGAACAGCACGATCTCCAGGGACATGTTGACGCTATCGAAAAACATCTCCACCAGTGGCAACAGGAATACGCGCAGTATAAGGAGCTCACCGATCGCATCAATGCAGCGGGTGACAACCGGCAGAACAGCCTCGACAGCGCGGCTGCCGCACTGCTATGGGACTGGCTGCAGGCCAGACTGGTGATCATCGATGATGTACACGCCGGCGGTAACACCATCATTGGACGTATTTGCGAGGAAACACCGCCCGGTTTCACTAACCGGATCATGGGTTGTCAGAACATCAAGGGGCCGGGCCTCGACTTCGTATACCGCTGGCAGGCGTGGGAAGTCTGCTGTCAGGCCTGCCGGCAGCTCGTCGTCGATGACGAGGCAACCGCGGAGCGCGGCCTGAGAACACTCGCTTCGTTCCAGGAGTTCGGCCCGCTCTGCGAAGAAACCGTAACGCGTACCATTGCCGCCGTCAGGCATTCGGAAACCGCGCAAAGCGAGCGTTTCCAGAGTCAGCTGCAGGTCATCGAAACGTCTATGCAGCAGCAACTCGAGTCTGCCCGCGATCAATCTTCGGAGAATTCCGCCGCTAGATGGGTGCATAAAGTCGTCCATGCCATCGAGTCATTCCTGGACGCGGGCGACGCCGTAAAACGCCGCAAACGCGCCAACCTGATTTACCGGGATCTCGCCAATGAGCGCATCAGCCATGCGCGTGCAGTGCTCGAACTGCAAAAACTGAACAAGCGCCAGAAAGGCGGTTGGTTGTTGAACAGACTGACAAGCTGGCTGGACCTGTTGCGTCCGGATACCACGCCAAAACACCGGAAGTAACCCCTGGGGATGCTCTGATTAATTCGATACCCGTCATTCTGGCGCATGCCGGAATCCAGTGGTTTCAACGTGATAGATACCGGCTTTCGCCGGCATGACGAATTAAGAGTTTCCCTAGATTTCTCGTGTCGCCAGGAAACGTACATCCGGATGACGCTCCACGGCCAGATCGAGATTCACGCGTGTCGGTGCGATATATACCAGCTCGCCCGCCTGGTCGAGGGCGAGATTGTCATAGGCCTTCTCACGGAAGCGTTCCAGTATCTTCGGATCATCGCACTCAATCCAGCGCGCTGTTGCAACCGATACATTTTCAAAGACACATTCGACCTTGTATTCATCCTTCAAGCGCTGCGCAACCACTTCGAACTGCAACACCCCGACGGCACCAAGAATCAGATCGTTATTTCTCAGTGGTCGAAACAACTGCGTGGCCCCTTCTTCGCTGAGTTGATCAAGCCCTTTCTGCAAAGCTTTCATACGCAGTGGATCTTTCAGTACCGCACGGCGAAACAGTTCCGGAGCAAAATTGGGAATACCGGTGTACTTCAGTTCCTCGCCCTGGGTAAAGGTATCGCCGATGCGGATGGTACCGTGGTTGTGCAGGCCGATAATGTCACCCGGAAAAGCTTCTTCCACGTGACCGCGGTCGGACGCGAGAAAGGTCATGGCATTCGACACCTGAACATCACGCCCGATGCGCACATGACGCATCTTCATACCGCGCGTATAACTGCCGGAACAAACACGAAAGAACGCAATACGGTCGCGGTGTTTTGGATCCATATTTGCCTGGATCTTGAAGACAAAACCGGTCAGCTTCTCCTCTTCCGGACTGACACCGCGTGACGCGGTTTCGCGCAGCAGCGGTGGCGGTGCATACTCAACAAAATAATCCAGCAATTCCTGCACACCGAAGTTGTTTATAGCGGATCCGAAAAACACCGGCGACAGTTCGCCACGCAAATAGGCTTCCTTGTCAAAGGCGTGACTGGCGCCCTGCACCAGTTCAATTTCATCACGCAGTTCCCGCGCCTGGTCGTCCAGCACTTCATCGAGCAGCGGATTGTCGAGACCCTTGATAATAGTCGCATCCTGTCGCTTGCTGTTGTCTCCTGACTTGTACAGATGCACCTTGTCCTGTTCTATGTGGTATACGCCCCTGAAGCGTTTACCCATGCCAATAGGCCAGGTAATCGGCGCACAGTCAATACTCAAAACATCCTCGACTTCATCCAGTAAATCGATAGCATCACGCCCTTCGCGGTCGAGTTTGTTGATAAAGGTAAAAATCGGCGTGGTGCGCAGACGGCAGACTTCCATCAATTTGATGGTGCGCGTCTCGACACCCTTGGCGACATCGATCACCATCAGCGCAGAATCCACCGCAGTCAGGGTACGGTAGGTATCTTCAGAAAAATCCTCGTGCCCCGGTGTATCCAGCAGATTGATCATCGCATCCCGGTAGGGGAACTGCATGACAGACGAGGTTACGGAGATACCGCGCTCCTTCTCCATCGTCATCCAGTCTGACGTAGCGTGCCGGGCGGCCTTACGGCCCTTGACCGTACCGGCGAGCTGGATGGCACCGCCGAACAACAGCAGTTTTTCGGTCAGCGTGGTTTTACCCGCGTCGGGATGGGATATGATGGCGAAAGTGCGGCGCCGCTGCGCTTCGTCGGTGATACTGCTCATGGTACAGGAGTCAAAACGGAGAAAACCCGCATTATACCGTAGCCACGGACGTTTTGCCTAAGGTACGCTACCTATCCGGGCTGCCTGCTGCCGTAACCGTCATCTCCCAAATTAAACCCGCTCGATCCTTCTGAATCCCGCAACCAACAGCCATTGGATTTAACTGCCAGCAATCAGGCTGGCAAACTGATATTGGCATACATCTGTTTCAGACGCCGATTCTCGTCCTCCAGCTCTTTGAACAGCAAGCCAATGGAGTCTGCTTAACGATAAAAATAGCGCCCCGGCCTGGATGGTCCGCCGGGGCACGGTAGTGGAGGAGAAATGAACTAAATTGGACTCTGATGGCCCTCTGACTACAGCTATTCGTCTAACTTGTGACAACTCACACAATACACTTTCACTGGCGTATTACGACCTTTATAGGCAGACGTATTGGTGCATATATGCATCAAATTATCTATCCCTGACTCCTTTATATTTCGCCTGATATCTGCGTCAACATCCGATGTTTGTCCACTGTATAATACCCCGCTACTTACACGAAACGAATAATGAAAAGCACGGATTAGAGGATGAACTCTGAACTAATCGAACGTCTGGGGAAATGTGATGATCTGCCCGGCATCCCGTCGGTCGCGGTCAGGTAGAAGACGTTAATAAAATCTCGGAAATCATAGAGCAAGACCCGGCATTGGCGGCCAGGCTCATGAAGCATGCGAATTCCGCCCTCTATGGGCAAAGGCGCGTCGTCGTCGGGTCTCGTCGGTAATACTGCTTATACTGCGGGGTGCCGGGTAACTAAAACCGCCGTTTTACCCCAGCGGCAGGTTTTTTGCTCAGGGTGGTGTACCCGTCAGCACCGCCTTCTGCAACAGGAGCAGGTCGGCCACGTTTACCTGGCTGTCGCTGTTGATATCGGCCAGTATTGATTCCAGCACCGTGGCCGTAACGACGCCGGTCACCAGGCGCGTCATAACCACCAGATCACCGGCGTTGACAAGACCGTCCGGCGCGTTGCGCGGACCCACGTCACCCTTGTTGGACTTGGTGGGATCAAGACCATAAACATTGACCTCGTCACCGTCAGTCAGCCCATCGTTGTCAGTGTCCGGGTCCGTCGGTATGGTCCCGAGGTTGAATTCACCGAGATTGGACAAGCCATCGTTATCGAAATCACCCGTACCGGTTTCCACCAGTGAACCGAAATTGGAAAACTCCCAGTTGTCCGCCAGACCATCCAGATCTGTGTCGCTGCTGCCATAGCTGGTAACCGTCAGGTTGGCGCTACCCGTCTTGCCGAGGCTGTCGGTCGCGGTTACCGTAAGTGTATGCACACCCTCAATCAGCTGGGTGACAATACTGGCACCACTACCCAGCGCACCGCCCAGACTGGAAGACCAGACGAGGGAGGCACTGACATCGCCGTCTTCGATATCCGAGGCAGTGGCCTGCAGACTGACGAAGTCAGTATCCAGAACCATCGCGTTATTCGCCGGGCTGACAACCGTCACGACCGGTGGATTATTCAGCGTCACGTTGAGCGTGAAGCTTTCCGTGGCGCTGCTGCCAGCGTCGGATACCGTTACATTTATCGTTACGTTACCCGAGCTGCCGACTTCCGGTGTCACCGACAGGGTACGCTGTGTGCCGCTGCCGCTGAAGACCAGTCCGGACGGTGCCACTATGGTCGTGTTTGACGACACAGCGCTGAGACCGAGACTGGCCAGAGGCGTGTCGTTATCCTGCACCAGGATCCCTACTGGAATGGTTTCACCGTCCATTGCACTTTGATTACCAAGCACCGCGATCACCGGGCCGGCATCGGTGAAAGCGAACCAGCCAATATCCCGTAACAAGGGCAGAGCCAGGCCCGGGCCTGATTTGGGTCCGGTATCAAACGGCTCCATCAATTCGTTGGGGGTCAGCGCATTGCTGAAATGGGAGACCGAAGAGCCCTGAGCCAGTGTGGCAGGCGCATACATACGAATATGCCCCTGGTTAACCCCACTGGTGTAATTGGCAATCAGCGCAGTGACATTGGGGCCCACCCAGTGCAGGTCAGCAGTATCGGTACTGGATGCCAACCGGCCCGCGTCGGTCAACTGATTCCAGGTCTGCGCCACGCTGTGATCTTCCAGCTTGAGCATGAAGGCATCATTACGGTTGTTGAACCTTGCACCGGTGCTGATATTAACAAAAGTCGCAAAACCGAGGCCGTGACTGATTTCATGTAGCACCACGGTCAACAGCTCAATGGTGCCGCCCGGCCGGTTGCCGTCCAGCCCGTAATACCAGTTGGTGTTGTTGAGACAGTTATTATTGTTGTCGATAGAGGAGTTGAAGGTGGCCGTAATATCGGCATTAACGCTCAAATCCGAGTTCGCCAGGCTGTTGGCCAGCGATTGCGGGTACCAGGTATTGGCGACCGGCGCATTGGGGAAATTTCCGTGGATGCTCGTGGCACCGGCGGAACCAAGCACCGCCTGGGTGGAAGAACAGGTCAGCGGATCAAATTTCGCACCGACCACGATAGCAACACTGCTGCCAATGACCGCCTCCCAGAACTTGGCAGCGTGTTTGAATACATTCAGACGCTGCTGCCCCAGCGTTGTACCCGGATTCCCGCCAACCGGTGTAACTGCCGTTGCGTCGTTAAAACCTTCACCAACGCCATCCAGATTTGAAATAACAATTTGCGTGGCCTGTACACCCAGGCTATAGAAACTCAGCAATATGGCCAGTAGTTTCCCCTTTACGCCAGGCATTGTATTCATGGCTTTGCCGGCGCCTTGGGCGGTTGGGAATAATCCGTGATCTGTATGTTGCCGTCCTTGTCAATAGTCGCTACCGGCGCCGACTGGAAGCGCCCCTGTAAATCAACACTGGTGACACCATTGCGGGTTTCTTCGACCAGACCTTCCGACGAGGTGTTCAGGATTTTACCGAGTGCTTCGCGTATTTCCGGTTCGAGTGAAGGTGCCTGTTTTTGTGCGGGTGCAGCAACCGGGCCGGTGGCAGTATTATCGCTCGCGGGATTAACTGTTTCTGGAGGTGAAGGATGTTCCGGCCGGGGTGGCTCGACACTGGCAGACCGACCACTGGACACTGGTGAAGCGGTCTTGTCCGAAATCGCAGGCGACTTTTCCGACTGTGTAGCGGATAACAGGACGTAAACCAGCACCCCCACCAATGCGATGCCCAGTACAACCAGGCTTAATTTCTTGTTCATTATTTCCACCCCACCCCAATCGCCGGGCACCCGTCAGTATCGAGTCCGGGGTAACTATAACACCTGAACAATGCAGGTGCGCTACCGCATACTAAGCTATTTATATCAATTGCTTATCTATCTATCGATTATAAATTCAACCACTGGGGCAAACTTCAGTGCACCAGATTCAACGCCAGCAACAACGCATCCTCACGGCCGTTTTCGGCAGGATACATAGTATAGCAATCAGCCAGTTTCTGCTATAACATGGACATGTGCAGCACATGACCATATTGGAGAGTATTATGGCGGCGACTGAAAGAGTTCCAGTTCTCATGACACCGGCGGAAAAAAAGCGGTTGGTATCCAAAGCCAAACGGGCGGGTCTCACCACGGGAGAGTTCATGAGGCGGGCGGCGGAAGGCTTTAATCCTTCGGATGATGGTGTGGCCCTGGGAGTGATGATTGATCAGATGAATCAGGCTACCGAGAGAGCGGAAAGAATAATTGATGAAGTTCTGTCGTTTGTTGAAGAATCAAACCAACGAATTGCGGAAATGGAAAAAAGTAGCGGGGCGGTTTGATGAGCGCTGGCGATAAAATGTGGGACGCCGTTGCCAAGGTCATTCGCATGGACGATAAGGTGGAAAGGTTGGCCGGCACGGTAAAAGACCAACAAGTCAAAATTGAAAACCTGACCGGACGCATCATCCGTCTTGAGACAGCTTTGGAGCTCGGGCTTGCCGCGCAAAAGAATAAACAACTGGAGAAATAAACAGTAAGGGTGATAGCCGGGTGTTTCCGGTTCTCCGCACGACTACGGTGACCTTCAGCGCATCAGGCTCAACGCCAGCAGCAACGCATCCTCGCGCCCGTTTTCGGC
>CAJXFW010000067.1 GCA_913053655.1 uncultured Thiogranum sp.
GCACGGTTGGATTGGATGAGACAATGATACGGGCTTATGTGAGAAATCAGGAAGAGTTGGATCGACAGGAAGATCTGGATTTTGACGAGTAACTACATTCTGACCAGCAGATGTACATTGCTAAATGCTTCAGTATCCAACGGAATTCAGGCGGAGCTTGCCCAGGTTGAGTTTTCATGCATGAAATCTGTGTCAAGCCAGGCTTTCAATTCTACCAGGGGCAATGGTGGTGAAAACAGATAGCCCTGCCCCTCTTCGCTCCCCAGGTGGCGGACTACGGCCAGCTGCTCCTTCGTCTCTATGCCTTCAGTCACAACGGTCATCTGCAAACTGTGAGCCATAGCAATAATGGCAGTAACAAGTTTAACATCTGCAGAATCTTCTGCCAGGTTACGTACGAATGCGCGATCCACCTTAAGGCAGTCAATTGGAAAGCGCCTGAGATAGCTGAGCGAAGAGTACCCGGTACCAAAATCGTCAATTGCGATATGGATGCCGGCCTCATGCAGCGTCTCCAATATCTCGACGGTCAATGCCGGATCCTGGGCGAGTACGCTTTCGGTGATTTCAATATCAAGGTAGCCCGGATCGAAATTTGTCTCTGCCAGTATGTCGGTAATCCTGTGTGCAAGCTCAGGCTGGACAAACTGCCGGGGTGAAAGATTCACTGCCAGGCGAAGGCTGGATTCCAGGGAGCCGAACTCAATACATGCCTGCCGCAGCACCCACTCTCCAACCTCTTCTATATGCCCGGTTTCCTCCAGCAGCGGGATAAACTCCACCGGCGATACGGTACCCAGCGCCGGACTCTGCCAGCGCAACAGTGCTTCTACACCATTCACCTGTCCGTCCGCAAGCGTAATCCGGGGTTGATAATAAATTTGAAATTCGTTGCGCTCCATGGCGCCTCGTAATCTGGATTCCATAACCAGACGCCTGTCGGCAACCGCCCCCATATCGGCCGTGTAAAATGCAAAGCTGTTCCCGCTCTGACTCTTGGCATAGTACATGGCGGTATCGGCGCTTTTCAGGAGTGAAGCGGCGCCACCATCCTCGAACGGAAAAATCGAAACACCAACACTCACCGTTATGAACAGCTCATGCCCGTCTATTATCGCCGAACGAGATACGGTATCGATCACTCTTTGAGCGACAATCTCTACATCTGAAACATTGCACACACTCTCCATAATGAGTGAAAATTCATCGCCGCTCAGCCTCGCCACACTGTCACTGTTGCGCGCACACTGACAAAGACGTTCCGCTATCACCTTTAGTAGCTGATCGCCTACATCGTGCCCCAAACTGTCGTTGATCGTCTTGAACCGATCCAGATCCAGAAACAGTACAGCAAGCAGACGCTGTGCTCGCTTTGCATGGGTCAGCGCATGTTCAAGCCGGTCCATCAGCAGTAAACGATTCGGTAATCCGGTAAGGGTATCGTGATACGCGAGTTTCTCGATCTGTTTTTTTGCGATGATATGCTCGGTAATATCTTTCCCGGTTGATACATAATGCGTGACATTACCGTTTTCGTCGCGCAGGGGGGTAATGGTTTTTTCCTCGTGGTATAAACTTCCATCCTTGCGTTGATTGATAAATGTATCACGGAAAACCCGGCCGCTTTTCAGGGTTCGCCACATGCGGTGATAAAAAGCATCGCTGTGCTTGCCCGACCCAACGATATTCTGTTTGTGGCCCAATGCCTCCCTGGCTGATATTCCGGTTTGCTTAACAAATGCAGGATTGACGTATTCGGTAAGACCCTCCAGGTTTGTGATGACTACAATATCGTCGATCTGCTCTACAACGCGGAATAGTTTACGCCGTTGATCGCTCTCATGTTGTAAATTCCGGTTGGCCTCGGTTAAATCAAAAGTGCGTGCACACACACGCACTTCCAGCTGTTCGTGGGAATGCTTTAATGCCTGTTCTGCAGCACGCCGTGCCCGTTCTTCGTTTGAAAGACGGCGCATCATAAGACCTCCGGCCAGAAAAAAGACGGTCAGGACACCGCCAACCTTTCCTGCCAAAGCAATATTTTTTCTCCAAAACAGAGATTCATCTACGAGATCGAGCAAAATCCATCGTGTACCGGCCACGGAAGTCGTTGATACAATTCGCTCACGCTGTTGTTCACTTAACAGGAATGTCCCTGTGTATCCTGAGCGACTACCATCGGCAGTGACTTCGATCAGGCCCGGTTTATCGGTTCGCACCAGCAGCAGTTCATGCCCGTAAACCTGAGCGTTGTGCAGCAGCCGCGCTATGACATTTATCTTAAAGCTGGTAAAAAACACATAGCTTTCACCATTAACAAACGCGGATTGTATAAGGTCAATATGATACTCGCCGGGTCCCGGGTGAATATAGATACCGACCGGTTGCGAAGATTGGGAAAAACGCTGTATATCCTGTCGGCAGATATCTCCAATACGTTCTCCGAAATCGTCGTAAAGAACCTGCCCTGTGCTATCGGCGAGTGTAAAAGCGTAGTAATCCGAATAGTGACTGGCCAGTATTTCATCGATCTGCGCATATACTTCCGAATTTTCAGGGTTGCGCACAAGCTGCGACAACAACTTCCTCCGGCCTTCGGCAAATATATCCAGCGAGGTTCCAAGACCTTCAAGAAATACGGTAATACTATCCGCAGCGCCGGTAGCCGAACGGTGTCCGATCTGTTGTTGATGTTCGACAAAAGTCTTGTGTTCCTGGTATGTATAAAGTGCGAGAAAGGCGCTGCTGATTAACATAAGCACAGCCAGTGACAACATGGGGCCACTGATTTTTTTGTTCTGCATTCGAGACATCATTTGACTACTTCGCCAACATAATTACTAAAAACAGTTAATTCTCAGAACTGGCGGTAGCCGTCTGTTGCGCACCGAACGCAAACGCCCTATTGGAATTCTGACGGGACTGGTGTGGAAAGTTTCTGACAGACAGGATATCTGCATCCCTGCGCTTCTTTCTCTTGATGCTGAGCGTATCATCCTGATTTCCTGCTTATCTCCCTATATTTGCTCTACACTATCGACGAATGTTAAACAGACTTTAATCTCCCCGGGTTGAGTTTACTTCTGTCTGTTTTTCAATCACTTACTTACCAGCTGATTGGGAAAACTGTAAAAATACGATAAATATGCGCACTGTCAGTTAGTTATAGATTTTTCATTTTGGTGCGCGGCGCAGCTCACCTAAAGCACCCTTGATACGCAGCAGGTCTCCGTCCAGTGCGGGTTGACCGTGCCACCATTGGTAATCGGGTGACTGGTGCCCGATACCGAGATAGAGATTTTTCAGGTGCAGCGACTGCATCTTTGCGAAGTGTTCCCGGGCAGCCGCCAACTCTACCACGCTGAATTCATTCTCTGCCTGTTCGAGTATGCCGGCCGCCTCGCGCACCTTCATACGTCCAATATCCAGCATGCGTTCACCGTTATCGAACAGGCGGGTTATATAACGGGGTGAATGACAATCCTGGCAGACTGCACGCATGGTATCCTGCACCCGCTCGCGCTCAGTGGCATCGATTCCTTGCGTGGCGTTCCATACACGTACGCTTGCGCTGACGTTGTGATTACCTTTGTGCATGTGACAGTAGGCACAGCCGGGCGCACGGTAGTTGGCCAGGGCCAGCGGGCGGCGCCAGTCCCATTCATCCTGCTCCAGACGCATAAGGACGCCGTGTTTCGAAGTGGTGTAGCTGTGTACAACAGGGCCGCCCTCTCCACCATGACAATCCGTGCACGTACTGTCCCGGCGGGCGCGCGCTGCAGCATTACTGTGTGTATTGCCGTGACAGTCCACACAGCTTACCGTTGCTTCTGTTGCCGCATGAGCACTCTCCCGCCATGCGGCAACCAGTTCAGCGCTTTGCTGTTGATGACACGCCAGGCAGGCGCTGTTTGCAAATGCACCTTTGGGTATCGGCGCATCGGCCATGGACAGGGCGGCAAAACCGAACAGCCATACACAGAGCAGCCCGCGCATCAGTTCTGTTCCTTATTGAATTCTGTGTAGTCGCCGAACAGCCAGAGTTTAGAAGGATCGGGCCGCCGGCGTTGTGCTTGTTGTTCCCGTTCGGCCAGACCGCGCAACCGCCCTGCTTCTTTTTCAATCGCCGCCAGATCTTGATCCATGGCCGCGTGACCGTGGCTCACGGCACCCTGGTCACCATGGGCCGCACCCTTGTAGGCGCCCAGGTTGTCGAAGTACCACATCTCGAAGTAATCGCGCTCAATGGGCGAAACATTGTAGAAGGCCGATGCCTGCCCCTCAAAAAAACCGACCCTCGCACGTGGCCGGATACTGTCCAGCCAGTCGGCGGGATAAGGCGGACGTTCGCCGGCAGCAGGATACAGCAGGTTATCTGAACGTAAATCTTTCAGGACAGCCTCAGCGCTATACAGTTTTTTCCACGCCTGCTTGCGTTCCGCATCCAGTCCGGCCAGTTGTTGCCGCGACCAGTCCGCCGCGTGACAGTCGCTGCACAGGGCTACCCACTGGTCACGTTTGACCTCATTACCGGACGTCAGTGGATTGATTTGCTTGATACCGAATTTCCACAACGACTTGTTGGCCACCTGGTGTTTGCCATCGCCCATGTGACAGTAGGCGCAGGTGGGCCCCTTGTAATTACCCTTGCTTAACGGTTTCGACCAGTCCCATTTCTTACCTTCGTCCAGATACAACCGGCCGTGCGCCGAGGCAAAGTAGGTTTCGCCGTCCGGGTGCGGCGGTCCGCTGTGGCAGGTAATACACGCCTCGGGACGGCGTGCCTCGGCGGCATTGAAACGATGCCGGGTATGACAGGAGTCGCACTTGCTTGCAACCGAATGACATTGTAAACAGGCGGTCACTTCCGCCTTGGGTTTGTCGACAAAATGTTTTGCATCCAGTGCCCGTTCCATGGCCAGCGCATGACTTGGGAAACCGTAACGTTTTTCATCCTCGAACTGGGCGTGCTGCGTCGCATGGCAAGTCCCGCACACGTCGGGGGTTGGCAAATGCAGTGCCTGGTGATTGTTACCGTGACAGGCGGAACAGTAGACCGTGGCTTTTCCATTACCGGGGTTTGCATGACGGCTTGCCTGCCAGTCCTTGACAATACCGGGTGTTACCGCTTCATGACAGCTAACACACTGTTCGCCTTCAAACTCGCCAACCACCGCGTCCGTCGATTGGTAGAAGTCACCCGGGTTCCAGTAGGCGAACACGGCATCCGGCAGCCATTGCCGGGAATACAGCCCGGCACCACCGCCACCCTTGCTCCAGTCCACGTAGAGATATCCGGCGGCCACTGCAACCAGTGCAACCAGCAACGGAATCCAGACATAATAGACACGCTGGCGGCTCATCTCCGATTATGCCACCAACGCACAAAGCCGAGCAGCAGGATACCTGTCACGCCGACCCAGATCAGCCACAGCCAGTCACCGTCACTTCCCTTGCGGGTAGCGGCAATGATCTGCGCGGCGTCTTCAGACAACATCATGTGGTTTTTGGTGTGATGCGCCCAGGCGGGCCGGGCCGACAACAACAACCAGATCAACATCCGGAAACTCATCTTCTTGCTACCGCAAGCTCGGACTCAGGTTGCTTTTCCGGCGGCCTTAACAAAGATCTTATCGATTCCTGTGCAACCCGCGTTAGACGGAAGCTGTCGAGGATGCCGTGCGCCGCCTGCCGTCCGGCGGCAATGGCAGTCACCACCAAATCCGGGCCGTTGGTGTTATCGCCGCCCGCATAAATTTTTGCATTGGAGGTTCTGCCGTTTTCATCCACCCGAATGATGCCCTGTTCGTCGATCTCGACCTCGAAACGCTCCAGCCAGGCAGGTGGCCGTGGAATCTGTCCCACAGCAAGGATAAGCGCGTCACAGTCAATGACTTCCTGCCCACCATCGGGTTTGTCGAAGCGCACACCGCTAACGGTCTCATCGCCCAGTACCTGCGTTGGCACACATTCCATTCGAAACACCACGCCTTCCTCAAGGGCCGCCTGTTTTTCCTTGGGTGTGGCGCGCATGGCCTGTTCGTTTCTTCGATAGGCAAGGGTCACCGAAGCGGCGCCCTGCCGTACGGCGGAACGGACACAGTCTATGGCACTGTCGCCGGCGCCGATCACCAGCACCTGTTTATCCGCCATGGCTGCAGATTCAGTATTTCGATTAACCTGTTGCAGGTAACTCAGTGCATCCGTGACACCTGTCAGTTGCTGGCCGGGCAATTTCAGGTCACGGGAAGTCTGGGTGCCGGTGCCCATAAATATGGCATCGTGGCTGTTCAGCAGTTCCTGCATCAGCGCTCCATCCACCTCCCCGCCCAGCCGGAAATGAACCCCCTGTTGTTCCAGTAACCGATGTCGCCGGTCCAGTAATGCCTTGTCCAGCTTGAAAGGGGGTACACCACTGGCGAGCAGCCCGCCAATGACCGGCTGTTTATCGAATACCGTGACGTCACAGCCCGCCTTGTTCAACTGGTCGGCGCAGGCCAGACCCGCGGGGCCGGCACCAATGATGGCAATAGGCTTGCCGTTACGCCGGATAGCCTGTTGCGGCTGCCAGCCCTGTTTGAATGCGGCATCTGTCAGATAGCGCTCGATGGCGCCGATGGTTACCGCGCCATCCGGTTCTTTGGCCTTGGTACAGGACCCTTCGCACAGCCGATGTTGCGGACACAGGCTGCCACAGACCTCCGGCAGATTGCTGGTGGCATGGCTGATTTGTGCAGCAGTTTCGATGTCGCCGGCGGCCACGGCCTCCAGCCATTCGGGAATGCGGTTGGACAAGGGACAGGCACTGATGCAGCCGGGCACACCGCAGTCAAGGCAGCGTGTCGCCTGTGCCTGGATTTGCGCCAGCGCGGGTAACGCCGCTGTTTCCGTCCAGTCGCCAAGACGTTCCACAGCCGGTCGCTGCTGCGGTTCCTGGCGCAACAGCGGCTCAGGTTGTTTACGCTTTAACAGGTAACTGGCGTTCTGTACCAGTTTGGGTCTGAACAGATTACGCACATCGCGGATTTCCAGTGCATCGGTGGGACAGGCCACCACGCAGCGGGCACAGCCCATGCAGTCCTCGAGCGCGGTTACCCGCCCGGTCTGCTTGCCCTGCTCCCACACCGGGATGCCCATGTCGCATACCTGTTCACAGCGCCGGCAGTCATTGCACTTGTCCTTATCCATTTCGATAGCGTAAAACCCGGCATGGTTAAGCAGTCCGAAGGTGGCGCCATAGGGGCACAGATAACGGCAGTAAAAGCGGTTGCCCACCAGTGGCGCAAGAAAAAATGAACCGAAGTAAGTCAGCACCACCATGAGATAAAATCCACCGACAAAACTCACCGTCCAGGAATTTGGCGGGAACTGGGTCGCCACCATGATGCCGACATAGTAGGCAAAGAAAAACCACTTGCTGTGGCGCAGCCGCCAGGTCCATTTGGAGCGCAGGGTTTTCTTGCGGAAGGGAAAGCCCACGGTCTCGCGGATGCCCACACAGGGACAACCGAAGCCGCAGATAATGCGGCGACCGAACAGGAACACCAGGCCCAGAATCAGAAAAAATGTCAGCGTACCCGGTACGTGCAAAGACGGAAATATCGGCTGCGCCCAGAGGAACCCCACATAGGATTCGTATACCGGATACAGCCAGGGAATCAGCCACCAGAACACGGTAACCATGAATACCAGAATAATGAACCGTTTGCGGGTGTAGGGATTCTGCTCGGCCAGAATGCGCCAGATGCCAAACCCGAGGATGATGGCGTACTCGGTGTAACGATTTAGCCAGATAGGGTTCTCGAACCAGAACAGCCAGGCCTCGTTGAGCCAGCCGAAAAAGGCCAGGCTGAAGGCAGCCATGCTGAGCAACTGCACCGCGACACTGTAGCGACGCGGCATGAGATCCTGCCGGGTACTGGTCGACGTCCGGGGGTTATGAACCTGAACCGGTATTTCCTGCAACATGTGTAGCCCCCCTAAAACACCATTACATGGTCACTTTCTTTCACCCAGCTCGCCAGTGCCTTCATGGATCCGCGTTCGATTCCCGGCAGCATGGCCGACTCGTCAATCTCACAGTCGTTCAATGCCATACCGCAGGCGCGTACTTCGAGTCCGCACTCAATGAGTTCGCTGAGCAACTCCTCAAGATTAACGGCACCCTCCGGCACCTGTTGACTGTGACGCCCAACCTCGACACCATCGTCCAACAGGTGTACATGGACATTCATATCCTCCGCCAGCGCTGCACCGGCAAACCGCAGTGCATGCCAGGCCTTGTTGTTATCCCTGTATGGGGAATTCTGGATTACGATAGTAACGGTCGTCATGGCAGCTCTCAGTTATTCGTTAGTTCCCCATTGGGAACGCTGGTAAGCACTACCCCGAGCACCAGGAGCAGGCGTCTCAGGCGAGCTGACGGAGTATCAGCCCGCTCCTACGGGTTTCGCCGTACCACCAAAAGCAGGCGCTTCAGAAACCTGCCATCACTGCTTCCTTGTCACACTTCCTGATCTCGGCCAGTAATGCCTGCGAGCTGCTTGCCTCGGGGTTGTAAGCCACCACCAGGGCATGCGGATGGTCCTGTTCGTTAAAATGCACCGAGATTACACCCTCCTGTGCCCGTAACCCTTCCTCGATCCGGTCCTTGCAATCGGCTGTGGTATCCGGGTGCAGGTGGAACAAAATGTCAGCAATGCTAATATCGGTATTCATAGCTATCTCCTTAAATTTCAGATTGTCTCTCATCTGCCAACTGCTATACTTATACTTCATGATCTATAATTCAATAGATCTATTGAATATAATATTAGTGGATTATAAAGAGATGTCAAGCAGTAATTTCAAACATGATCTGTTCGTTCAGTTCGCCCGTGTCGGCAAAGCGTTGAGCAATGCTAACCGACTGGTATTACTGGAATATATCGCCCAGGGCGAGCGCAGTGTAGACGCACTCGCCAAGGTGTCCGGACTGACGGTGGCCAACACTTCCCAGCATCTGCAACAGTTGCGTCAGGCCGGTCTGGTGAGTTGCCGCAAACAAGGGCTGAAGGTTTTCTACACGCTGAGCGGCAATGATGTCATCGGTCTGCTTGATGCGCTGCGCGGCGTCGCCGAACGTCATGTGGCGGATGTGGAACGGCTGGTCAATACCTATTTAACGGTGAAAGACGAGCTGGAACCCGTGCCTCGCCGGGAACTCCTGCAGCGCGTAAGAGATGGCCTGGTCACTGTTCTGGATGTGCGGCCGTCGGAGGAATATGCCGCGGGACACGTCCCCGGTGCTGTCAACGTCCCGCTGCCCGAACTCGAACACTATCTGGAAGAACTAAACCCTGAGCAGGAAGTTGTTGCCTACTGCCGGGGACCACACTGTGTGCTGGCCTTTGATGCGGTGGCGAGTTTAAGAGAAAAAGGCCTTAAGGCACGGCGTCTGGAAGACGGCTATCCGGAATGGAAAAGCGCCGGCCTTCCGATCGAGACCGGTTCCACCTGATTCTGGACTTTCCCTGTCCGGGAAACAGAATAAAAACCGTATATATCTCATCTATCTTCCCGTTACGGCTTGTTAGCGTGCTACTGACTTCAAGTAGTTCAGTTATTTATTTGTATTAATAATCATATAATTAGAATGCATATCTATAATTATTCTAATTAATGCAGGATTCAGGTAATTTAACCATGCGCTCAAGAATTAGTTGTCTGGCAGGATTAATTGTCCTGGCCCTTAGTACCCAGGCAACAGGGCAAACGCGTGCTGATGGCAAGACAGCAGACCCTCTGGTATTCGGGTTTCTGCCCATTGTTAGTTCAGAACGTCTGGTACGCCGTTTTTCTCCGCTAACCGAATACCTGTCAGAAAAACTGGGTGTCGAAATCCGTATGGAAACCGCACCCGATTTCAAATCATTTGTTCAGCGTACCGATGAAGGAAAACGATACGATATTCTGTTTACCGCGCCACACCTGTATTATCTGGCAAAGCAAAACAGTGATTACCGGGCAATTGTCCGCGTTGACAGGCCGGGCATGAAAGCGGTGATCGTTACCTCGCTGACAAGCACCATCAAATCCATCGAAGATCTGCGCGGCCGCCGTCTGGCAACCACGGATCCGTTGGCGCTTGCAACAGTGCTGGCGCGTGCACGGCTTGAACAGGCCGGCATCGACCCCGATAACGACCTGACCCTGATAGCCACGCCCAGCCACAACGCATCACTGTTGTCCTGCTATCGCGGCACAACGGATGCCGCAGTACTCATACGTCCGCTGTACCTGCGCGCACGATCAGAAATCCGTGACAATACCCGGATTGTCGCCGAAACCGAGAGCGTCCCGCACATGCCGATTGCCGTGGCGCCCTGGGTGGATGAACACGTTGCCCGGCGGTTGCGTGACATTCTGGTTAACATGTCCGACGATCCGCAAGGGCGCGTCGTGCTCCAGCATCTCGACTGGCCGGGATTCGTCGCTGCGCAGCCGGGCGATTATGATGGCCTGGGTCCGATCGTCGATAAACTGGGTGTTGAATGACATAATGCTGGTCTCCCCGTTCCGCTCATTACGCGTCCGCCTCATTGCCGGGGTGGTTGTCATAGAAATCGTTATGCTTTCGTTGCTGGTCTGGAACAACCTGGGGGTTATTCGTCAGGCGCATGCTGACCGCCTGTTGAATACCGCGGACGGAATGCTTGAGCTGATAGCGGCGACATCCGGCAAATACCTGCTTGAAGTCGATTACGCCTCGCTCGAGGAATACCTGCGCAATATTGCGCATCAGGAAGAACTGTCTTACCTGATGATATTTGACCGGGACGAGCACCCCGTTGTTACCCTGGGAGACACGCCGGATATGCCGTGGCCGGCGACGGATAGCCGCCCACTCGAAGTCAACGATGGCATACTGGATATTGCGCAGAACATCCGTATTGGCGGACAATCCATGGGCCAGGTACGTATGGGGTTTACGCTGGCACAGATGAATCGTTCGATCGATTCGGCGCGTATGCGCAGTATTGCCATCGCCGTTACCGGGATTATTCTGACCATTCTCGCAACCGTCTTCATTGGCGTGCATCTGACGCGCCGTCTTGGCAAGCTGGCGGCCGCTGCACAGCGCGTTGGCGCCGGTGATTACGATGTTGCTGTTCCTGCGGATATCAAAGATGAAGTTGGCACCACCGCTGCTGCATTTAATCAAATGGTGGCCGAGGTCTCGCAACGTACCCGGCATCTTGAGGAATCTCTGGCGCGCGAACGGGTGATCGAAGAGACTTCGATCGATGGCATGATTACCTACGCGGCCAGCGGCCATATACTGTCCGCCAATCCCGCCATGCAACAGCTGTTCGGCTATCAGCAGGACGATTTGCTGGGAAAACCGGCCTCCATGCTACTGGCGGTCGTTTCCGACGGCAAGGACGCCGGCCCGGATTATGCCAGCAGCACCTTCTGGGCACATACCATAGATACGCGTATCGAACTGACCGGCCAGCGCAAAGACGGCAGCTGTTTTCCGCTGGAGTTATCTGTCGGTCGTGTGGATATCAATGACGAACCCCTGTTTGCCGCCACCCTGCACGACATCACGGAACGCAAGCTGGCGGAGCACGAGTGCCACAGCCTGCTGGAGGGCAACCGTTTCCTGATCCATAAATCACTCGCTGTCCAGGAAGAAGAGCGCCGCCATCTTGCCCGCGAGTTACACGATGAACTGGGTCAGTGCATGACAGCCATTCAGGCTGATGCCGAGCTCATTCAGGAGCTGTCGCGTAACAGGGATCAAAAGGTAACAACCAGCGCTGAGGCGATTGTCAGCGTGTCCTCACGCATGTATGACGTCGTACATTCGATGATGCAACGCCTGCGCCCCAGTGTGCTGGATGACCTGGGACTGGTGGCAGCCCTGGAGGAGGAAGTGGGTGCCTGGCAGGCGCGCTTTCCGCATATAGATTGCAGCTTTACCAGCAGCGGTGAACTCATGGGGCTGGGAGAACTTATCAATATCACCCTGTACCGTATTGTTCAGGAGAGCCTGACAAATATTGCCAAGCACGCAAATGCCACACGCGTTACGCTGCAACTGGCCCGGCATGAGGATTCCCTGACCTTAAGTATTGAAGACAACGGCTGTGGGATGGATACTGAAAACCCCGGGCGCGGGCTTGGGCTTATCGGAATGCGCGAACGCGTCGAAGCCCTGAGCGGGTCGTTGTCCGTACAGTCATCACCCGGCGAAGGCGTTATCATCCGCGTCAGCACTCAACTGGAAGCATAAGGTCGATCAGCAGGTATGGAAAATATTCAGGTACTTCTTGTTGATGATCATGAAGTCGTGCGCGCCGGCTACCGGCGCCTGTTCGAAAGCACCGATGACATACAGGTGGTCGCCGAAGCCACCGATGGCGAAAGCGCCTATCAGCTGTATTCGGAGTGTCGGCCCACTGTCGTAGTCATGGACCTGACCATGCCGGGCAGCGGCGGGCTGGACGCCAGCCGACGTATTCTGTCACGCGACCAGAAGGCCCGTATCCTGGTCTTCAGCGTGCATGAAAACGAGGTGTTTCTTAGCCGCGCAGTGGACCTTGGTGTTCTCGGTTACATATCGAAGCGCAATGCTTCACGTGTCATGATCGAAGCCGTGCGCTGTGTGGCCCGTGGTGAAGTATTTATCGGTCAGGAAATGATGCCACACCTGTTGCAGCGCAAGCAGTCAGCCGATGGCGAACGTCTTGCCGGCCTGTCGCCGAGGGAATTCGAGGTGTTCCGCTTGCGAGCCGATGGCAAATCGGTGAATGAAATCGCCGGGCTGTTGAATGTCAGCCCGAAAACCGTCGGTCACCACCACACCAGTGTGAAACAGAAACTGGGCGCGGCCAATTCCGCAGAGCTGACCCGGCTGGCCATTAGACTCGGCATAATCACCCCCTGATCCTGTGATCGCCCCCTGATCCCATGTAGGAGCGGTCTCCTGACCGCGACAGCAGGCCCCAACCATCGCGCCGAAGGGCGGCGCTCCTACAGGCCCCAATGACCCCGTGTAGGAGCGGTCTCCTGACCGCGACAGCAGGCCCCAACCATCGCGCCGAAGG
>CAJXFW010000068.1 GCA_913053655.1 uncultured Thiogranum sp.
GTGTTATCCGGTCCCAGTTTCGCAACTGAAGTCGCCAGGGGCTTGCCAACCGCCGTAACAGTCGCTTCAGAAAATATCGAATATGCGGACGCTGTGGTTAAGTTGTTTCATTGTCCGCGCTTCCGGGCTTACACCAGTAACGATGTGATCGGCGTCGAGCTTGGTGGCGCTACCAAGAACGTGCTTGCGATTGCCGCAGGCATATCTGATGGACTGGGTTACGGCGCCAATGCACGTGCAGCGCTGATTACACGGGGTCTGGCGGAAATCATGCGCCTCGGCATGAAGCTCGGTGGCCGGCAGGAAACCTTTATGGGTCTGGCAGGTATTGGAGACCTGGTTTTAACCTGCACCGACGACCAGTCCCGCAATCGCCGCCTGGGGCTTGCTATCGGTCAGGGTATCAGTCTCGATCAGGCGGTAACCGATATCGGCCAGGCAATTGAGGGTTTACATACCGCAAAAGAACTTGCCGCACTGGCGGATTTGCAAAAAGTGGACATGCCAATCACGCAGCGCGTCAAACGGGTGCTTTATGATGGAGAAAGTGCGTCGGCGGCGGTTGATGCTTTGCTGGCTCGTGGGCCTAAGGCTGAAGCACTCTGATGTTCGAGTAATTTCTAAGGCAGCTCTGATTAATTCCATTATCGTCATCCCGGCGAAGGCCGGGACCCAGTGTTTTCAATGACCTGGATGCCGGCCTTCACCGGCATGACGAATTAATCTGAGGCTCGCTAACCACCCGCGGAAAAACCTTGCTGCCGCCAGGCTTCATAGACCAATACGGCCGCTGAGTTGGAAAGATTAAGGCTTCGGCTTTCCGCCACCATGGGTAGGCGAATCACACGCTCCTGCCCCAGGTTTTCGAGAAGCGTCTGCGGGAGGCCGCGGGTTTCCGGCCCGAACAGAAAGGTATCCTGTGGCTGGTATTGAACGTCGCTGTATACCCGTTTGCCGCGCGTTGATACCGCCCAGATCCGCTTTGGTTGTATCTGTTCACAAAAATTTTCAAACGTATCGTGCTCGACAACGCTGGCCCATTCCCGGTAGTCAAGCCCTGCGCGGCGCAGTTTTTTATCCTCGAGTTCGAAACCCAGAGGCCTGATAAGGTGGAGTTGGCTCCCCGTATTGGCACACAGGCGAATAATATTTCCGGTGTTGGGAGGAATTTCAGGCTGATAAAGTACGATGTTGAACATGGATGGCCTTCACTTTCCCGAGCACATCAGGTCAAATACCTGAGCAATGACTCAGACCAGTAATCCCCTCCATGTTGATTTCTGTGGCCTCGGGTTCGACACACCCCTGGTATTGCTGTCCGGCTGCGCGGGTTTCGGTGAGGAATATACACGGGTCAGGGGATTTTCCAACCGTGACGCCGGTGCTATCTGCCTGAAAGGAACCACGCTCGAACCCCGGCTGGGGAACAAGCCCCACAGGATCGATGAAACACCGGCGGGTATGTTGAATGCGATTGGCTTGCAGAACCCCGGTGTTCATTACGTCGTGGATACTATTCTTCCGGGGCTGGATTTCGACGAAACACGTTTTATTGCCAACGTAGCAGGCTCTACGGTGGAAGAGTACTACGAAGTGACCCGCCGCTTCGACAATTCACCCATTGATGCAATTGAAATCAATATCTCCTGCCCGAATGTCAAGGAAGGTGGTGTGGCATTCGGCAATGATCCGGACATGTCGGCGCGCGTGGTAGAGGCTTGCCGCAAGGCGACCGATAAGCCGCTGATCACGAAACTGTCACCCAACCAGACCGATATCGCGGAAAATGCCCGGCGCTGTATTGAAGCGGGTAGTGACGCCTTGGCGGTGATCAACACCCTGATGGGAATGTCCATCGACATTGACAAGCGCAGGCCGGTCATCGGCAATAACCAGGGCGGACTGTCGGGACCGGCAATCAAACCGGTGGCATTGCTGAAAGTTCACCAGGTCTATCAGGTTTGCAAAAATCACGGGGTTCCCGTCATTGGACAAGGCGGCGTAAACAGCGCGCAGGATGCCATCGAATTTCTGATTGCCGGCGCTTCGGCTGTCGGCGTGGGTACCGCCCTGTTCTACGACCCGCTGATCTGTCCGAAACTCAATGACGGAATCCGTAACTACCTGAACCAGCACAAACTTCCAGACGTCCAGGCACTCACCGGCAGCCTGCAATTGAATGGCCTGCCCGGTTGCCAGGGGGCCTGACTCACCCCCCCGGAAACATCGCAACAACCCCACTGGCGCATAATTTGCTTGGATACCCTGTGCTAGCAAGCAATCACAGGATATCGATATGTATAACAGGCACTTTGGTCTGTCGGCAGCCCCTTTCCGTATAACGCCTGATACCCGGCGTTTTTTCGGTGGTGGTCAGCGCGCCGAAGTTCTGGACTCCCTCCTTTACGCCATTACCAGTGGTGAAGGGATGGTCAAGGTCACCGGCGAAGTCGGTACCGGAAAAACCATGTTATGTCATATGTTGCAGGATCAGCTGCCCGACTCTGTCGATGTGGTGTATCTCGCTAACCCCAGCCTTACGCGTGACGAAATCCTTACCGCCATCGCTCTGGAATTAGGCCTGCCGGCCAGCGCGGGCACGCCGCACTTACAGTTGCTGCGACAACTTCAGGCCTATCTGCTGGAAGCACACCGGAAGGGGCGTCAGGTAGTTGTTTTTATTGAAGAAGCTCAGCAGATGCCGCTCGAAACGCTGGAACAAATTCGCCTGCTGTCCAATCTCGAAACGCGCCATAGCAAACTTCTGCAGCTGGTCCTTTTCGGGCAGCCGGAACTCAATAATCTTATTGAAAAACATGAGATTCGCCAACTACGCGACCGCATAAGCCACTGCTTTGATCTGTCACCGCTAAGCATGGCGGAAGTCCGGGATTATATTCGCTTCCGACTGCACAGCGCAGGCTACAAAGGCAACGATCTTTTTTCCGCAGCCGCCTACCGGCAGCTGGCGGTTTCCTCGCACGGCCTTATTCGCCGTCTTCATATTCTCGCTGACAAAGCCATGCTGGCCGCCTTCGCAGCACAATCGAACCGTGTGCACTGGATCCATGTCTGGCGCGCCCGGAATGACGGTATGAGCCCAGGCCCGGGTCGACTGCAATTGCTCCCCAAAGGGCTGGCCCCAGGTCTGTTTGCCGGCCTCGCAGTAGCGCTCATCGGTACCACTGTCTTCGACCGGAATGTGCTGCTGCAAAACCCGGAAACACGCGCGCAGGCTATCCAGATTAGTCAAAACATTGACGAACTGCGGACAGCCGCGCTACAAACACGCCCCTCCTCTGGCGGTTTACCACTGGTCTCACAACGTCTCCGTGCCTCCCGCGACTGGCTGCAGCAACCCACCGGCAGGCATCTCACCATCCAGATACTGCTAACCGAAGATGATGATTTACACGCTGTCGAAAAATTACTTCAAAAACAATTATATGAGGCCCTTTTGCCAGATGTTTACCTGTATCGAAGCGAAGTTGCCGGACGCCAGCGCTGGAGTCTTCTGTTTGGCGAATTCGAAAGCAAAACAAAAGCTTTGGCGGCGCTGGCCGATTTACCTGAGAGGGTACGACTGCGCCAGCCCTATTTACGCTCGCTGGACGCGCTGAGAACAACTTACCAGACAACCGGAATAGTCGCGCACGAGGAAAGACACGGATGAATGCAGCAAGAAACCTACTGCTGGTCTTTATACTATTGGCATGCGGCTGCGTTCCGACGCCGAACCGTCCGTCAACCGGGCACCTGGACAACACCCGGCAGGCAAGCCGTTCGCACCTTTCACAGCAAATTCCCAACCCGGTAACCCAGGCACCCGTAGTACCGGAACCGACACCGGCGATTGCGCAGGAAACCTACAGCGTGGTGGTCACCGACGTGCCACTGGCAGAACTCCTGTTCACACTGGCGCGTGACGCAAAAATGAATATCGATGTACATCCCGACCTGAGCGGCACGGTAACCCTCAATGCGATTGACCAGACCCTGCTGCAGATACTCGACCGGATCGCAGCCCAGGTGCCAATCCGCTATCGCTTCGAAGACGACTTGCTGGTGGTTGAGCCGGATAAACCCTACCTGCGCAGCTACTATATCGATTATGTAAACCTGGTCCGCAACAGCACCAGCACCAACGGCGTATCGACCGAGATTGCCACAACCGGACCATCAGCGCTGCAAGGTTCCGGCGGCGGGAGCGGCGGCGGAAGCGGCTCCAACAGCTCCAGCACATCGGTGACAACGTCATCCGAGAACCAGTTCTGGGCCCGGCTGCGCGCGAACATCGCCGGCTTTATCGGGCTGAGCGGTGAAGACAGCACCATCGATATCTCGGTCATCGTCAATGCCGAAACCGGCATGCTGACAGTGCGGGCCACACACACCCAGCAATTGCTGATTCAGGAGTACCTTGACCGGCTGGTTACCAGTGCGCAACGGCAGGTCCTGATAGAGGCTACGGTTGTGGAGGTCGAGCTGAACGATAACTACCAGTTTGGCGTCGACTGGTCAGTGCTGGCCGACAACGGAACCGGCCTGAGTGTTTCGCAGAACCTGCTGGGCAAGAACCTCAATGACCCACCGGTATTTACCGTCGACTACCTCACCAACAAAAGCTGGGGCAGCATCGCAAGTTCGGTAAAAATGCTGCAGGAATTCGGCAATGTGAAAGTGTTGTCCAGCCCCAAGATCATGGCCATCAACAACCAGACGGCGCTGCTGAAAGTGGTGGAAAATGTCGTCTACTTCACGCTGGTGGCGGACACGGTAACCAACCAGATCAACTCACAGACGACCTTCACCAGCACGCCGCATACCGTGCCGGTCGGTTTCGTTATGTCGGTCACCCCGCAAATCAGCCGCGACGATGCCGTCACCCTGAACGTACGGCCGACGATTTCGCGCGTCACCGGATTTGTAAATGACCCTAACCCGGCGCTGGCCATTCAAAACATTGTCAGCCGGATACCGCAGATCCAGGTGCGGGAAATGGAGTCCGTACTGCGCGTACGCAGCGGGCAGATTGCTGTTCTGGGTGGCCTCATCCAGGATTCCATCCAGCTCAATGACCAGGGAATCCCGGGACTCACCGAACTTGATTATATAGGTGACGCCTTTACTTACCGTGACAACAAGATCAAAAAATCCGAGCTGGTTATTTTCCTGCGGCCGCGCGTTATCGCCAGTATTGATCAGCAGCTCGATACCTACACCGATTACCTGCCCGACCCGACGGCCCCCCTGGGTCCCCGCTACGCCAATGAACTGAGGAAGCGGAATTGAGCCTGTTGATGGATGCATTGCGCCGGGCAGAGACGCAGGAACAGGAAAAACAGGCCGAACCCGACCCCGTAACAGAGCCGGCACCGGATCCGGCTGACCTGAAACTGGAGCCGATAAATCCTGGTGCCGAACTGGTAGAGGAACTACGCACAGAAACAGATGCATTTGTCAGCGACACATCGCCCGAATCGCCTGACGAGAGCCCGCCCCAGGATCAGGTAAGAACCGCTGCCGCTCTAGTCACCGTGCCAGCCACCGCATGGCAGAAGAAGGCTCTGTTTTTTTTATCCGGTTTTGTCACGATCCTTACTATCGTAGGCGGATACTACCTGTGGCGCAGTGATCGATCGATAATCCCTGCCACTACACACTCTGCAACTTTGATTGACACTCCCTCATCGGAACCACACTCAAAGCCTGTTATAGAAACCTTACCAACCCCTTCTGCAACTGCCGTCGCGGCTAAAACCCCGGCATTACCCGTTGCACCCATTCCGGCCCCCACTGCCCGGCCCAATGTGGAAACTGTCAGCGCTACAGACACGCCGGGTGTAGCAGTAACGCAACCCGTCCAACGCATCGAGATTCACAAAAGCCGCAAAATTCACACTGTCCATCCATTGATACAGAAAGCCTATCGCGCCTATCAGCAACGGAACTACGTGGAAGCGCAGCAGCTCTACCGAAAAGCCCTGAAGCGTTATCCAGATAACCGCGATGCCGCACTCGGGCTGGCCGCTATCGCCATACACCAGGGTAATCGCCAGGTCGCGCGTTACTATTACCAGCGTGTGCTGAAAGCCAATCCGGCAGATAAAACGGCACAGATAGCCCTGAGCTCGCTGAACAGTTCCCGCAACAATCTGCAGGAAACCAGCCAGCTAAAATACTGGCTGCAAGATGACCGTAATAACGCACAGCTGCACTTTGCGCTCGGCAACCGATACGCGTCCGCAGGACAATGGAAGGAGGCACAGCAGGCTTATTTCGACGCGCAGCGCATCGACCCGGGCAACCCTGACTACGCATTTAATCTGGCGATCAGTCTCGACCAGCTGGGCCTGCCGGAGCAGGCTCTGAAATACTACCTGAACGCACGTCAACAGGCTGACAAAAGCACAGCGCTGTTCAGCGTCCAACAACTGGACAAGCGCATCCGGCAACTGCAACAAGGGACAACACCGTGAGTGCCGTTGCCAAGCCCAAGCGCATCGGCGACCTTCTGATAGAGAAGGGCATTCTGACCCAGGACCAGCTGGACATTGCCCTTACCGAACAGAAGAAGTGCAAGGAGCAACTGGGCAAGATTATTGTCAGCCTGGGTTTCGCCACCGAAGCAGTGGTACGCGATGTGCTGGGTGAGGCACTGGGTCACGATAGTGTAGACCTGACCCGGGTCGTGGTCGACACGGAAGTCCTGCAACTGGTCGGCAAGGATATTGCGCGCCGCTTCAAGATCATGCCCCTGTCGATAGACCCGCAGAAAAATCTGCTGACGGTTGCGATATCCGATACTTTCAACGTAGTCGCCATCGATCAGTTGCGGGCGTTACTGGGTGGAAAGGTTGAAATACACCCGGTGCTGGCCGGCGAATCCGAAATAGAAAACGCCATCGATCAGTTTTACGGTTTCGAACTGTCTGTGGACGGCATTCTTCGTGAAATCGAGACCGGGCAGGTCGATTACAATACCCTGCACGGCGAGTCTGAAGAGTACAGTCAACCACTGGTACGCCTGGTCGACGCCATACTGTCCGACGCGGTCAAAAAGAGCTCATCCGATATCCATTTCGAACCCGAGCACGGCTTCCTGCGCATCCGCTACCGCATCGATGGCGTACTGCGACAGGTGCGCAGCCTGCACCAGAACTACTGGTCGGCGATCGCGGTACGACTGAAAGTTATATCCGGCATGAATATCGCCGAGACCCGCGCTCCGCAGGATGGCCATATCTCGCTGACACTGTTTGGCCGACCTATTGATTTTCGTGTATCCGCACAGCCGACCACCTACGGCGAAAACATTGTGCTACGCATACTGGACCGCAACAAGGGCATCGTGCCCCTGGACCAGCTGGGTCTGAATGACACGGCACTCGCCTCGCTGCGACTGATGATGGCGCGCCCTGAAGGTATTATGCTGGTAACCGGGCCGACCGGTAGCGGCAAAACCACTACGCTGTATTCGATGTTGAATTACGTAAACAATGAATCGGTCAACATCATGACACTGGAAGACCCGGTCGAATACCCCATGTCCATGATCCGCCAGACGTCGGTAAATACCGCTGCAAAACTGGACTTCGCCAGCGGTATCCGTTCCATGCTGCGCCAGGATCCCGATATTATTCTCGTCGGCGAGGTACGCGACGAAGATACCGCAGACATGGCCCTGCGCGCCGCCATGACCGGCCACCAGGTTTATTCAACACTGCATACCAGTTCCGCTGTTGGCGCCATACCGCGCCTGCTCGACCTCGGCATTGTTCCGGATATTCTTGCCGGAAATATTATCGGCATTGTGGCACAACGCCTTATCCGCAAGCTGTGCCCGCATTGCAGGAAAGAAGATGTACCCAACGAGGTTGAATCCGGGCTGCTGGGTTTAAGCGAAGGCGAACGCCCGGTCATCTATCGCGCACAGGGTTGCGACCACTGCAACAACTTCGGTTACAAGGGCCGTATGGCCATTACCGAACTGTTGAAAGTCGACCGGGATATGGACGACCTTATAGCGCGTCGTGCGCCGCGGCGCGAGATATACGATCTCGCCATAAGCAAGGATTTTCAGCCCATCGCCGAAGACGGGCTACGACGTGTACTGGATGGCAGCACCACGCTGGAGGAAATCGCAAGGGTTGTCGATCTTACCGATCGACTCTGACCGGGAGCGTAAAAAAAAGAACCATGGCGGCATTTGAATACAAAGCGGTAGACAGTCACGGGAAAACGGTACTGGGACGTATCGAGGCCAGCAATGACGACGATCTCGAACTGCGGCTGACCCGCATGGGCCTGGATCTCATCCATTTCAAACCGGTGCGTAACAGCAGCTTCAGTCTGCGTCGCAGTCGTGTTGGCCGACCCGAACTGGTTACTTTCTGCTTTCACCTGGAGCAACTTACCAAAGCCGGAGTCCCTATTCTTGACTCGCTCCGGGATTTGCGTGACAGCATCGACAACCAGCGTTTTCGTGAAGTGATTTCCTCCCTGATCGAGGATATCGAAGGTGGCAAAACATTTTCCCAGGCACTGGCGGCTTTCCCGACCATATTCGGTCCCGTATTTGTCAGCCTCATTGCGGCCGGCGAAGAGAGCGGAACCCTGACTGTCGTACTGGAAAGACTGACCGAATCTATTAAGTGGCAGGATGAACTGGCATCACAAACCAAAAAAATAGTCATGTACCCGGCGTTTGTGGCGGTCATCGTCACGGGGGTCATTGTGTTTCTAATGGTGTACCTGGTACCTCAACTGGTTGGATTTATCCAGAACATGGGCCAATCGATACCGGTACAAACCCGGGCGCTGATCCTGGTCTCTGAATTTATTACGCAATACTGGTATGTTCTTCTGGTATCGCCATTTGCCATCTTCTTCGGCCTGCGCTTCTGGGCGCGTTACAGCACTAACGGCCGTTACCAGATTGATCGTCTTAAATTACGGCTGTTACCGGTAGGTCCCATCTATCAGAAAATTTTGCTGGCGCGCTTTACCAGCAATTTTGCACTGCTCTATAAAGCCGGTGTAACAGTGCTCGACTGTATCCGCATGGGTGAGACGCTGGTCGGTAACAGCGTAGTGGCTGAAGCGCTACAAAGAGTACGCAGACAAATTGGAGAAGGTGTCGGTCTCACCACCAGCTTCGAGAACACCGGCCTGTTCCCGCCACTGGTGTTACGTATGATAAAGGTGGGCGAAAGCAGCGGCGCACTGGATACATCGCTGGAAAACGTCAGCTATTTCTATAACCGCGATGTGCGTGAGTCAATCGAACGCGTCCAGACCATGATCGAGCCAACGCTGACCCTGATACTCGGCGCCATGCTCGGCTGGGTAATGATGTCTGTGCTCGGGCCTATTTACGACATTCTGGGAACGATAACGAAGTAGCGCCATGGCCCGGATACTGTACCTTGCCGATAAAAGTGTCACCCTCTTCCATGCGGGTCGCCGTAGCGCAGGTGCCGCCGGCCGTTTCACGCTTGATGAAACAGGTTATCAGCAGCTGCGGGAAACCCTGGCCGGTCCGGATGCGCACCCGGTCTCTCTGCTCGTTGACCTGATAGAAGAGGAGTTCCGCGAAGAACTTCTACCGCACGCCTACGGCAGGGACCGCGCAAAAATACTGGAGCGCCGGGCGGGCAAGTTATTTCGCACTACACCGTTTCGATACAGTCGCGTAGTGGGACGCCTGAAAGAGGGGCGCCGCGACAGCCGGGTTTTGTTCAGTGCGCTTACCAACAGTGACCATGTGGAACCGTTACTGGACCTGCTGAATGATTTACGTATCCCGCTTGCAGGCATCTATTCGCTGCCCTTGATCACACATCGTGTGATCAAGTATCTACCCGAAAACAACGGCAACATTCTTGTCATAACCGAACAGCCGGATGGGGGTCTGCGGGAAACATTTATACGCGATAACCAGGTACTGTTCAGTCGGCTTGCGCCAATCAGTGATTCGTCACCCGAAGATTACTGCCGAATCATCCGCGACGAAGCGCACAAGACACAACACTATCTCAACACACTAAGGTTGATACCCTACGGCACCGAACTACAGATCTATATGCTCACCGATTCAGTGCGCGCAGACGCCGTGAGAAATACCTGCGTCGACGCAGGCGGTATCAGCTATCACCCCGTCAAACTCGCACAGATGGCACACAAGGCGGGTTTTCGTGACCACCCTGATACGCGGCTCAGCGATGCTCTGTTCGCCTATCTATGGAATACCCGACGGGCCCCCAATCACTACGCAAAGTCGCAACACCTGAAACGACTGAATACCTGGCACATGAAGATCGGGCTGCGCGCCGCCATGTGGCTGGCGCTAGTGACTGGAGCGGCATACAGCGGAGTAAACGTCGTGGATGGATTGGCGATGTCCAGTGAAGCACGCAACGTGGCCGGAGTATCGGCGCAGGTAAACATAAATTATCAGCAGGCGGCCAGCCGGCTGCCCGTTAAGGCCGAAGATGCACGCGCCATGCGGGAGGCCATAAAACTCGCAGACACGCTGGAAGCGAGACAGGTGGATCTGGATAGCCTGTTCTCCCTGGTGGGAAACGCATTCAAGCGCCAATCGAACTTGCAGCTGAAACGCTTTGACTGGTTTGCCAGTCCGGACAAAGAGGCCAAAGTCGCATCGCAACAGACCAATATCCAGCAATCGGACCTGACCCAGAGTATTGATCACTATCTGATAAGCCATATCAAGGGTCGGCTGCGGCACTTTAGCGGCAGTTACGTTCAGGCTCATGAGCAGATTGGCCGGCTGGTAGCCTGGATTGCGAAACAACCCGGTGTTCGCGCGGTCACGGTAACCCGCCGACCGCTCAATACACAGGAAGATTCCAGCATCGAGGGAGAAATAGCAAAAATCGGCGGTGACAAGCAGGCCGAATTTGAACTTCGTATCGCCGTGGAGATTGATCATGGAACGGTTTGAAGTCGATCATGTAGAACTGCGCCGACCTGCACTGGCATTACTGGGCGTGCTGCTGGTATCAGCAGCTCTGGTCTGGGCCAGCGACGTATTCAGAGATACTCGTGAACACCATCTGGATACCGCGCGTTCCGATCTGGACACTGTACGTACTGATTACCGTCGCGCTGTCGAAGCCGACAATATACTGCGGACTTCGCAACAACGTTACCGGGAACTACAGCAACGCGGCTTTATCGGCGACGAACCAAGGTTGCTCTGGATCGAATCGATGCGCAACAGCGGGCGCACGAACCGGCTCTACAATTTGCAGTACAGCCTGCAACAGCAGCGACCCCTGACGTTGTCGGACCTGGATTACACCGAGTATTACCAATTGTATACCAGTCCCATGTCGGTACAACTGGAGTTGAGGCATGAAGTGGACCTGATTCGCTTCTTTGCCGAACTGGACCATGAACGGCCGGCAATTTACCGGCTGCGAGGCTGTACGCTCAAACCCTTGTTCAATACAGAAGGTATTGCTTTTGACAAAGCCAACGTCGCCGCTACTTGCGATATATCCTGGTATACCGTCAGACGACGTTCTGAAAATACAGGGGATGATTCGCTGTGAATATTTACAAATCGCTCGCCACCAGCCTGCTGCTCACCATGCTGGCATCAAACATACTGGCAGACGAGTTCGGCACATTGTTTACCACCGCCGAGCAGCGCGCGAAGCTGGACAGCGGGGTCAGAGACACCGGGCCGGTTACAGGCGATGCTACCGGCGGCACAGCACCATCAGCGAAAACGTTCCGACCACTCAAACTGAACGGTACGCTGATCAGCAGGTCCGGTAGAAAAGAAGTCTGGATAAACGGTCAACCGGAAATTCATAACAACAAACACAAATACTCCCGGGTAAATCTGGGCAGAAATGGCAACGTGCACTTTAAGCCTTCCGCAGCGAGTGTCCCCAGGCTCATGAAGCCCGGCCAGGTTTACGATCCGCAGACCGGTACAGTCCACGAGTCGTATCAGCAAGTGCAATCTACTAAAAGCGAAGAGTAGATGAAAACGCAGACCAACAGGTACCCTCTCTCATCACCACAGCAACAACGCGGGGCTGCCTTGCTGATCCTGCTGGCATTGGTTGTGCTGGCAGCGGGTTATACGTTGTTGAAACGCTTGAACCAGACACCGTCCGACCTGAGCCGGGCTGGTGATACGGCTGCGGTGCTGGGTGAGGCTAAAGCCGCGTTGATCGGATTCGCACTGAGATCACAAAACCTCCCCGGCGAACTGCCCTGTCCCGATATCAACAACACCGGCACAAGTGGTCCACTTCCCTGTAACGGTAACACCACGTTCAGACTGCCGTGGAAAACTCTGGGCCTGACCGACCTCAGGGACAGTAGTGGTGAACGCCTCTGGTATGCCGTTGATCCTTTATTCTCCGGAGCAGGCGGGATAAACAGCAATACGATAGCCACACAAACCATTGACGGTGGGGCAACCCGCTATGTCGCTGTCATCATCGCGCCCGGTAAAAGCCTGCAAGGCCAGACACGTTCCGGTGGCCAACAGAATAATATTCTTCGCTACCTGGAAGCTGATAACGCCAACAACGATACAGTTTTCGTCACCGCAGCTGGCGGGGATTTCAACGATCAGTTGATTGGTATCACGCGTGACGAACTCATGCAGGCAGTTGAGCGCCGTGTGCTGAAAGAAGTCTCCAATAAGCTAAACGCTTATCACTTGGCGAATCCCTATTTCCCGAATCCCACACCGCTTGGCAGTTCAAACTGCACTACCTCCGCCGGCACGGTTCCATTGAATATTGCCACAACATGCCCCTTACAGGCTCCCTGGGGTGGTGGGCCTGACGCCTTGCCCACCTGGTTTCAGGCCAATGGCTGGGATCAGATTATCTGGTACG
>CAJXFW010000069.1 GCA_913053655.1 uncultured Thiogranum sp.
GTAGGTAACTGGTAGCAAGGGGCGGATTTGAACCGCCGACCCCCGCATTATGAGTGCGGTGCTCTAACCAACTGAGCTACCTTGCCATTGTTTCGGTTACGGACCAGGAACCAGGGTCCGTGGAAAGAGGCGAAATTGTAGGGATTTAGCCCCCTGCTGTCCAGCTAGACGTTGAAGCGGAAATGCATGACGTCGCCGTCCTTTACGATGTATTCCTTGCCTTCCAGGCGCAGCTTGCCAGCCTCTTTTGCGCCTTGCTCACCGTTGCCGGCGATAAAATCCTCATACGACGTAACTTCCGCTCGGATAAAGCCTTTTTCGAAGTCGGTGTGAATAACGCCGGCGGCTTTTGGTGCTGTGGCGCCGACTTGTACCGTCCAGGCGCGGACTTCCTTAACGCCGGCGGTGAAATAAGTCTGCAAGCCGAGCAAACGGTAACCGGCGCGGATCACCCGGTTCAGGCCCGGCTCGTCGAGTCCGAGCTCTTCCAGAAACGCTTTCTGCTCGTCATCTTCCAGTTCGGTGAGTTCGGCTTCTATCGCCGCACAAACAGGCACCACGGCAGCACCTTCCTTGTCGGCCAGTTCACGTATGACATCCAGGCGCGGGTTATTCTCGAAACCGTCTTCCGCGACATTGGCAATATACATGGTCGGTTTTAGTGTCAGCAGGTGCAGATCCTGCAATTCGGCCAGGGCATCGTCGTTCAGCTGTAGGGTACGCGCCATCTGCCCTTCATCCAGGTGTGCAACAAGCGGTTCAAGAACGGCCAGTTTTGCCTTTGCCGCTTTGTCGCCGCTTTTGGCAATCTTGCTGACGCGGCGAACTGCTTTTTCCACGGTATCCAGATCCGCCAGGGCCAGTTCGGTATCGATAACTTCGATATCGGATAGCGGGTCAATTTTTCCGTCGACATGTATAACGTTGTCATCTTCGAAACAACGCACCACGTGTACGATGGCATCGGTCTCGCGGATATTGGCCAGGAATTTGTTGCCCAGCCCTTCGCCTTTCGAAGCGCCGGCAACCAGCCCGGCGATATCGACAAATTCCATGGTGGTCGGCAACACCCGTTGCGGGTTAACGATGGCGGCCAGCTTGTCCATCCTTGCATCGGGAACCGGCACTACGCCGACATTGGGGTCTATGGTACAGAACGGATAGTTCTCCGCCTGGATTCCGGCCCGGGTGAGTGCGTTAAACAAAGTGGACTTGCCTACATTCGGCAAGCCGACGATTCCACATTTAAATCCCATAATATTCGATCCAGACTGGTTACTTGCGTACGTGCAGTGTGTTCATGGCGCATTCGAATTGTCCCTGAACGACGTCCGGCATCACGTTCAGCGCGTCGACCAGTGCTTCCTCTATCTGCAATCTATCCTGTTTCGATGGTTTCTTTAGCACATAGTCAACCACCTGGTCACGATGACCCGGATGGCCGATGCCAATGCGTAGCCGGTAAAAGTCTTTACTGCCAAGGTGGCTGATCAGGTCGCGCAGGCCGTTATGCCCACCGTGACCACCGCCTTTCTTCAGCCTGACAATACCGGGTTCGAGATCCAGCTCATCGTGCACGATGAGTACCTGCTCCAGCGGTATTTTGAAAAACTGCAACAGGGATCGCACCGCCTGACCACTGCGGTTCATGAAGGTCATCGGCTTTTGCAGTCGGTACTCGCTGCCGTCAATCAGGCAGCGTGCAATTTCGCTCTGAAATCTCTGCTCGAAACGGAGCTGCTGCTGGCAGCGCTGCGCCAGTTCATCAACAAACCAGAACCCGGCGTTGTGCCGGGTGGGTTCGTATTCGGCACCGGGATTCCCCAGTCCGACGATGAGTTGAATAACCGGCACTGGCCGGATGGATCAGCTTTCGCCTTCAGCGGCTTCTTCACCGCCTTCGGCTGCTGCCGCTTCTTCTCCGTCAGCGGTTTCCTCTTCCTCTGTACCGCCACGCCGCACATGGATGGATACTACCGGCAGATCGTGTCCTTCGCCGCGAGCCAGTTCGACCAGGCCGCCGGATTCCGGCAACTTGAGATCGGTCAGGTGCAGAATATCTCCGATTTCCATTGCCGAAATATCGACTTCAATATATTCAGGCAAATGCTTTGGCAGCACTTCCAGCGCTACTTCCACCACCTCGTGGGAGATCAGGCCACCTTCTTTGGCGCCAGGTGCGACGTCCGCGCCGACAAAATGCAAAGGCACATGCACCCTGATCGGTTTGCTTTCGTCGATACGCATAAAATCCATGTGCATGATGACGGCTTTCGCGGGATGGCGCTGCATATCACGCAAAATCGTCTTGCCGGGCTTGCCATCGACCTTGACCGTCAGGATGTGCGAATAAAAGGCTTCGTGATCCAGGCGTTTCAGGATTTCACTATGCACCAGCTTGATAGATTGCGGTTCCTCACTGCCACCATAGATGACAGCCGGGACCATACCGTCACGACGCAGGCGGCGGCTCGCACCTTTCCCCTGATCCGACCGTGACTCGGCTTCGAGTTCAAAAATAGACATACTTCATACTCCAGGTTTATCAAATAACTCCTCCGCGACCAGAGGAGACCAAAAATTCCTAATCCATAAACATCGAGCTGACCGACTCTTCAGCGCTGATACGGCGAATCGTCTCGGCCAGCATTTCAGCAATGCTCAATTGCCGTATGCGCGCACAGGCCCGTGCATCAGCACGCAACGGTATGGTATCCGTCACAACCAGCTCATCGAGTTCCGAGTTATCGATATTCTTTATCGCATTACCGGATAACACGGCGTGCGTACAATAGGCCACTACCCGCTGCGCGCCGTTATCCTTAAGCGCCCCGGCCGCCTGGCACAGAGTGCCTGCCGTGTCGACCAGGTCATCCACCAGCACGCAGGTGCGGTCTTCGACCTCGCCGATGACGTGCATGACCTTCGCCACGTTGGCTTTCGGCCGACGCTTGTCAATAATGGCCAGTTCAGCATCGTCCAGGCGCTTGGCCAGCGCCCTCGCCCTGACCACACCGCCGACATCCGGTGACACCACGATAAGGTTCGGATACTTCTGGCGCCATACGTCGCCCAGCAGTAGCGGCGACGCATAGACATTGTCGACCGGCACGTTAAAAAATCCCTGGATCTGTTCCGCGTGCAAATCCACGGTCAGCACCCGGTCGGCGCCTGCGTCGCCAATCATTTGCGCCACCACCTTGGCGGTAATCGGCACCCTCGCCGAGCGCGGCCTGCGGTCCTGGCGCGCATAACCGAAATACGGAATCACCGTGGTGATTCGGGTCGCCGAGGCACGCCGCAAAGCATCGACCGTGACCAGCAACTCCATCAAATTGTTGTTGGCCGGTGCGCAGGTGGGCTGCACGACGAAAACGTCGCGACCACGGACATTTTCCGTGATCTCAACCATAATCTCGCCGTCACTGAACTCGCTGATCGTCGACTTGCCCAGGTGCAGGCGCAAACGGTTGGCAATCAATTGTGCCAGCGGCGGGTTGGCGCTCCCCGAAAACACCATCAGGCGATTATCTGCATCCGGCGGGGGCATGCCTTTCATACTGTCTTCACCTGTCGTTGCGTGACAAAAATGTTGGCTGGGGCGGCAGGGTTCGAACCTGCGCATGCTGAGATCAAAACCCAGTGCCTTACCGCTTGGCTACGCCCCAAGAAAATACGGCCCTACCTCTTTGCGAGCCGCTCGTGCAGCGGGGAACGGTTACAGCCACGGGCCACAAATCCGCTCCAGGGTGCCGGCACCTGTTGCAGGATAAACTCCGCCTGCTGCTGATCCCGGCACGCGGCAAACACACAGGAACCACTCCCGGTCATACGCGCAGGACAATATTTTTCCAACCATTTCAAAGCGTTGCCAACTTCCGGGTAACGCCGCACCACCACTTCCTGAAGGTGGTTGATCCCCGCGCCAGAGACAAAGGCGGATATTTTGAGCGGGGGCGCGTTGCGTGTCAATCGAGGATCGGAAAATACCCGTGCAGTTGATACTTTTACCGCGGGATTCAGGACCAGGTACCAGGGTTCCGGGAGATCCAGCATAGGCGTCAGCTGCTCACCTATGCCTTCAGCCCAGGCCGCAAAACCGCGCACAAACACCGGCACATCGGCACCCAGCTGCAAGCCGAGTCCGGCCAGTTCATCGACATCCAGAGCCAGGCCCCACAGCGCATTCAAAGCTACCAGCGTGGTCGCGGCATCCGAACTGCCGCCACCCAGCCCGGCCCCCGCCGGCAGGCGCTTATCGACCCGCATACGCACACCTTTTCGACAACCGGTGTGATTCACCAGGCTATGCGCGGCACGCACAATCAGGTCTTGCCCGGGGGGGACATCGGGCAGCCCCCCTTCAAGCGCAATAACACCATCGGCCCTGACATCGAACCATAAACGGTCAGCGACTTCGAGAAACTGATAAACCGTCTGCAACTCATGATAACCGTCTGCACGACGGGCGGTGATCTGCAATAACAAATTAAGTTTGGCGGGCGCCGGCCAGAATTCACCGGGTTCGTTCACGGTATCTGCCAGTCGTCGATGACAAACCTGACCCGAATGGAATCACGCGTGAGCCGCAACTTTTTCGGCAGTGACAAACCCCCCTTCTCCAGGTAGCGCTGGTAATCAATCTGCCAGCCGTTCTGTTCTATATGCAGCAAGTGGCCTTGCGCGTCCCACTGGATAACAGGATCACCACCGGCGACCGGCAAACCGCGCAACCAGGCACCCAGACCGGTAACCGGCAATTGCCAGCCGGTTTGCTGTTGTAATAACGCTTCGGGGTTCAGTGCGAAAACAGCCGGCCGGTCCGCGCGCTTCAGCCATACACCGTGCCGGTCGCCGCGCAACTCCACCGCACCCTGGCCGAATGGCCCGCGCAGTCGTATGCGATAGTTCTCGCCACGTTGCTGCCAGTCAAAACCGGCGCTCCATCCCTCGGTTTCTGTGCGCAACGCAACACGTCCCTGTACCTGCCAGTCGCGCAACGCTTCAAGCGCAGCGCGGTGTTCCAGCCAGGCGGGCTCCGCCTCCGGTGAGAACGCCGGAGGACGGGTTGCACAGCCACCTGCCAGTACGAGTATACCCAGCCACAACCAGCGCGCTGGTATCCGCGAACGTCGGTGATGATGCACGTCCTTTATAGGGCACTCAGGGAGAAAGACGCCGAACGGTTTCTTCCAGCACCGAATCGCCGGGGTTCTCTTTGCGGGCCTTGTCCCATAGCGCACGCGCACGCTGCTTGTCGCCCATGGCCCACATGACTTCACCAAGATGCGCCGCAATCTCACCATCCCCGGTCATATCATAGGCGTTTTGCAGATGATCGCGTGCCTCCTGCAAACGTCCGAGTCGGTATAATACCCAGCCCAGGCTGTCTATAACGGCCGGGTCTTTCGGCGTCTGGTCAAAAGCTTTCTGCACGTATCCCAGGGCTTCTTCATAACGATCAGTGCGATCGGCGAGTGTGTAACCCAGTGCATTCAGAGCGCGGGTATTGTTCGGCTCCAGCTTTAATATGGCCTGCAAGTCTGTTTCGGCCTGATCCACACGGTCCAGGCGCTCGGCAACCAGCGAGCGGGCGTACAGAATCTCGAGATCATCGGGCCGTATTTCCAGGTACTCGTTATACAGCTTATAGGCCTCTTCGTACCGCTCTACGGCGGAGAGAATCTCGCCTTCCACCAGGAACAGACGCTGTGCCTGGCCGGGTTGCGAGAGACGTAATTTACGCAAGCGTTCACGCGCAGCTTTAACTTCACCAGCAACGGCTTCCAGCCTCGCTATGCGAATCTGTACTTCCATCCAGTGGTCACTCTCCGCAACCACCTTGCCATACCATTGCATGGCGAGCTCGGGTTTCTTCTGTTCTTCGGCGATAGCACCCAGGTAGTAGTAGGCTTGCTGGGTCTGGAAATCCAGTGCCACAAGTCTCTTGAAACGCGTCCGCGCTTCTTTCAGATCACCGGCCTCCAGTGCAAGTAGTGCCAGTGAATATACGATCTGCCCGTTGTCGGGTTGTTGCTTGAGTAAACCGCGGTACTGGGAACGTGCGCCGTCGAAATCTTCCAGGTCCACCAGCAAGCGCGCGTAAGCCAGTTGCAGTCCCTTATTATCCGGGTTGCGCTGTAACGCACTCTCCAGCTGCTCGCGCGCTACGCTGCCTCTGTCCTGCTTGAGGTTCACCTGCGCCCGTAATATCAGTGCTTCCGTCCAGTCAGGCTTCAATTCCAGAGAACGAGCGATCTGTTGTTCGGCCAGAGACCAGTCTTCCGTACGCACCGCCAGACGCGCATAGGCGAGATACGCCTGCGGATCCTGCGGGCGTATTTCCACCAGCTTCTCCATAACCTGTAGAGCACGCGCCTTGTCCGGCTCCCGGGCCAGCAGTGCCAGCATGGACTGGTACGATGCACCGCTGTCGCGTCCGTTGTTTTGCCGCAGCAGATACTCAAACTGGTTCAGTGCTTCCTGACGCTGGTCCAGCCGCAGCGCAAGAACCGCCAGCGTCTGGCGGGCTTCAGCATTGTCGGGTGCCAGTTCCACCCAGCGCCGCGCGGCCTGGTAAGCGAGCCGCGGTTGCTTGCCATATATGGATATTTTTAACGCGCGTTCAGCAATGCGTGGATCATTGCTTTGCTTCGCAGCCTGAAGATAGCTGGCCCCGGCGACATCCAGGCGACCGCGCTGACCCGCGATTTCACCCAGCAACACGCCGTAAAGCAAGGACGCGGTCAGCTCCTCATGCTCGGCTTCAGGCGCCAGCTGCCGGCCACCCTCCTCCGGCAACGGCCGGGCCGGGCTGGCAACAGCGGTCGGTTCCGGCGGTTCCGGCGGTTTGGGTTTAACCTGGGGCTGGCTGCAGGCGCTGAGCAGCAAACCTGCAAACAGCACCCACGCGCAACGCAGATTTACACTTTTACATCTAAAACCAATCATCTTTAACAGGATTCAGCTAACCTTTTAGTCTTCACGGCACTATACGGCAAACTATTCAGAAGCTACAGTAATCTCCGCTGGCTTGTATTCAGCCGGGCCATCCCGCAGAATTTCTCGTTTGTATTTATAATACGTGTACTTATGTCATTGATCGCGCTCGGTATCAACCACCGCACTGCACCGGTAGAGCTGCGGGAACAGGTTGCCATCACCGGTGATCGGATCGCCGCTGCGCTGCATGAGCTGGTTGCCCTGCCTGCGGTCAGCGAAGCCACCATTCTGTCCACCTGCAACCGCACCGAGCTGTACTGCGGCCTGCACGATAACCAGACCGACACACTGACAGAATGGCTGGCGCGCTTCCATCGGCTCGACCCGGAACTCATCCGCCCACACCTCTATAGCCACCGAAACGATGACGCGGTACGCCATTTACTGCGTGTGGCCGGGGGTCTGGATTCGATGATTCTGGGTGAACCGCAAATCCTCGGCCAGATGAAAGACGCCTGGCAGAAGGCAACCGATGCCGGCACCTTGGACGTCACGCTGGGCCGTTTGTTCCAGCACACCTTCTCGGTGGCCAAACAAATCCGCACCGATACCGCTATTGGTGAAAGCCCGGTATCGGTTGCCTTCGCCGCAGTCAGCCTGGCGCGTCAGATTTTCAGCGACTTCAAGCAGCGCACAGCGTTGCTGATCGGTGCCGGGGAAACGATTGAGCTGACGGCCCGCCACCTGCACGATCAGCACCTCGGGCGACTGACCGTTGCCAACCGCACGCCGGAAAACGCCCACGATCTGGCGGCAAATTTCGGTGGCTACGGCATCGGACTGGACGAAATCGGGGCTCATCTCGCCGAAGCGGATATTGTCATTTCCGCGACCTCAAGCAGCACGATAATACTCGACAGGGCACTGGTAAAAACCGCGCTCAAGGGGCGCAAACACCGGCCGGTGTTCATGCTCGATATCGCGGTACCACGCGATATCGACCCGGCAGTCGCCGAGCTTGAAGACATCTACCTGTACACCGTCGACGACTTGCAGGAAGTTATCCAGGAAAACCTGAAATCCCGGCAGCAGGCGGCGCGTCAGGCCGAGGATATTATTGATGTCCAGGTAGACCGATTCATGGCCTGGCTGCGTGGCCAGGATGCCGTTGCATCGATCCGTAATTACCGCCTGCTGGCCGAACAACAACGTGATGAGGTGCTGGACAAGGCCAGGCAGATGCTGGACAAGGACCCGCAGCAGGCGCTGGAATTCCTCGCCCGGACGCTGACCAACAAACTGGCTCACGGACCCAGCGTGCGCATCCGACAGGCTGCGGAAAGCGGAGACACCGCGTTACTGCAGGCCGCCCTTAAACTGTTTAACCTGGATAAGGATTGACGTGAACCCTTCGCTGGAAAGAAAGCTCGAAACCATCGTGGAGCGCGCACAGGAAGTCAGCGCATTGCTGGCTGACCCGGATGTTATTGCTGATAACAACCGCTTTCGTGAATTATCAGTCGAGTATGCACAGATCAATCCGGTGGTTTGCTGTTTCGAATCATTGCAGCGCACACGTGAGGATGAACAGGCTGCACAGGAGATGCTGCAGGACCCCGATCCCGAACTACAGGTCATGGCAGGCGAGGAGCTGGCGGAAACCCGCTCGCGTCTTGAGCAGCTGGAACTCGAACTGCAGACTCACCTGCTGCCCAGGGATCCGAACGACAACAAGAACGTCTACCTTGAGATTCGCGCCGGTACCGGCGGTGACGAGGCAGCCATTTTTGCCGGTGATTTGTTCCGCATGTACTCCCGCTTTGCGGAGAACCAGCGGTGGAGCGTCGAGATCCTCAGCGAGAACAGTGGCGAACACGGGGGTTACAAGGAAATCATCGCGCGCATCAGCGGTCAGGCAGTCTATGCACGGCTAAAGTTCGAGTCCGGGGCGCACCGCGTACAGCGTGTTCCGGAAACCGAGTCGCAGGGACGTATCCACACCTCCGCTGCCACGGTAGCGGTATTACCGGAAGCCGAGCAACAGGATGCCGTCAATCTGAATCCCGCTGACCTGAAAGTAGACACCTACCGTGCCTCCGGTGCAGGCGGGCAGCATATAAACAAAACTGACTCTGCGGTACGCATCACGCATACGCCGACCGGTATTGTTGTCGAATGCCAGGACGAGCGTTCACAACATAAAAACCGGGCGCGCGCCATGTCTTTGCTGGCAGCGCGTATCCAGGCCGTCGAAGACGAAAAACGCAAGCGCGAGGAAACTGAAACACGTCGTAACCTGGTCGGCAGCGGCGACCGCTCGGAGCGCATTCGAACCTACAATTTTCCACAGGGGCGCATGACCGATCACCGCATCAACCTGACGCTCTACAAGCTCGAAGAAATCATGCAGGGCAACCTGGAATTTGTTATTGACCCGCTGCTGAGTGAAGACCATGCAGACCGTCTGGCCGAGCTCAGTTCCGGAGATTAACGGGCAGTTGACGCCGGGCCTTATCGCGTTCAGCTCATTGCGCCAGCTGGCATTGATGAAACACTCTATAAAAGAAACCCTCGAATTCGCAGTTGCCAGGTTGCAGAACTGTGACCAGGCACGCCTGGATGCCGAAGTATTGCTGGCGTTCGCACTCGACAAATCACGCAGTCACCTGCATGCCTGGCCGGAAGCTGAGCTGAGCAAGGAACAAACGCTACGCTACTCCAGACTGATTGAACAGCGCACAGAAGGCCGGCCAATCGCCTACCTGACCGGACATCGCGAATTCTGGTCACTGGATTTTGAAGTCACGGCAGACACACTCATCCCACGCCCCGAAACCGAACTACTGGTGGAAAAGACGCTGGCGATACTGCCTGCACACGAAAAGCTGCGGGTCGCCGACCTTGGCACCGGCAGTGGTGCTATCGCCATAGCGCTGGCGCATGAGAGAAAATCATGGACCCTCTGCGCGCTGGAGCGCTGCTTCGCTGGTACCCGTGTCGCACAGCGAAATGCCAGACACCTGGGCGTAAGCAATATAGATTTCGTCAATGCCAGCTGGTGCGATGCGCTGGCCGACGCATCCCTGGACGCCATTGTGTCCAATCCCCCCTACATTGCCGAACTTGATCCGCACCTCCAGCAGGGTGATGTGCGCTATGAACCGGTCTCGGCACTCGCTTCCGGACCAGAAGGCCTGGATGACATCAAAAAGCTGGTAGCAGACACACCGCGGATATTAAAAACAGACGGCTGGATACTCCTTGAACACGGTTTTAGTCAGGCCAAAATGGTCCGCAAGCTACTAAATACAAAAGGTTTTATAAATATCGTGACTGCGCATGATCTGGCTGGACAGGAACGCGTCAGTTATGCACAAAAACCGGCCTGACTGCGCACTCGCTTCACCCCTGCAATTCGTATAGGATTTGCCTATGGATCAGGCTACCCAGGACCCTGTCAAATACCGGGAAATAGGATTTCGCAGTCCGCACCCGGACCCCCAGCAGGCGCTCAGCGCCATGCTGGTGTTAACTGGTATCGAAGGCATTCTTCGTGTCACAGTGCCGGACCGCGCGCGTAACGCGATCCACGTCAAGTACGACCTGAGCGAGATCTCCCTGTTTATTATTGAAGACCTGTTATCCGAACTGGGCTTTCACCTGGACAACAGTCTGCTGGCAAAACTGAAACGCGCCCTGTACTACTACACCGAAGAGAATGAGTTGCAGTCACTGGGGCTGCATACCGGCCAGGATCAGAGTACCCGCGAGATCTTCATGCGCTGCTACCTGGGCCATTCTCACGGCTGTCGCGACGAACGGCCGCAACACTGGCGCAAATACCTTTAACGCCCATCTGTTTTTTTGATTCCGTGACCGGTATCGTCAGCTCATGGATGACCAGCAACTGCTTCGCTACAGTCGGCAAATCATGCTGCCGCAGATTGACGCTGGAGGTCAGCAAAAACTGCTGGACTCACACGTATTGATTATCGGTGCCGGTGGACTGGGCTCCCCGGTCGCCATGTACCTGGCCAGTGCCGGTATTGGACAGATCACCATTGCAGACAACGATGAAGTGGACCTGTCCAATCTGCAGCGCCAGATCCTGCACCGCCACGGCGATATCGGGCGTCCCAAGGTTGATTCCGCCAAAGACACGCTGGCAAAACTGAATCCGGATATTCAGGTCACCCCATTAAATATCCTCATTGACAGGAAAGCACTTGATAAACTCGTCGCACAGGCCGATCTGGTTGTCGATGCCAGCGACAATTTCGCTACCCGGTTCGCGATCAATGCGGCCTGTGTGGAAACCGGTACGGCATTGGTATCCGGCGCCGCGATCCGGATGGAGGGCCAGTTATCCGTTTTTCTGCCACAGCGGGCCGACAGCCCCTGCTACCGCTGCCTGTACAGCGAAGGCGAAGAACCCGACCAGACCTGCGCTGAAAACGGTGTGCTGGCGCCGATAGTGGGCGTGATTGGCAGCCTGCAGGCGCTGGAGGCCATCAAGGTACTACTCGATATCGGCGAATCGCTGTGTGGACGGCTGCTGGTGTTTGACGGCCTGTACCACGAGTGGCGCAGCATTAAACTCAGCAAGGATCCGGACTGCCCGGTCTGCGGTCACTGAATCGATACCCATGGAACGTATTATCCTGCCTCGCCAGCTCGTTAACCGCATCCTTCACCAGGCGCAATCGTCTCCCGATGCAGAAATCTGTGGACTGATCGCGGCCAAAGGCGGTCGACCACTACGCTGTATCCCGATAGCCAATGTATCGAACCAGCCACATCATCTGTTTGCCATGGACCCCAAACGCCAGATCGATGCACTACGCAGGATACGTGAACAGGGAGAAGAACTGTTCGGCATCTATCACTCACACCCGCACAGTCCGGCACAGCCCTCTGACAGGGATCTGCAACAGGCCGGTTATCCCGATGCACTGTATATTATTGTGTCGCTGAATACGCGGGGCGTACTGGAAATGCGCGGGTTTCGCCTGCGTGAGGATAAAGCCGTTCAGGTTCAGCTGGAAATCTAGGGAACTTCTGATTAATTCGTTATCCGTCATTCTGGCGCATGCCAGAATCCATGAAAATCAGCGTACTGGATTCCGGCATTCGCCGGAATGACGAATTAATCAGAGTTGCCCTGGTGACGCGTTTGCGGTTAGCCTGAAAGAATCTGTTTGAGAATCTTGTTGACCTCACCCGGGTTGGCCTTGCCTTGGCTACCTTTCATCACCTGTCCGACAAAAAATCCCAGCAGTTTTTCCTGACCACCCTTGTACTGTTCGACCTGTTTGGGGTTTGCATCCAGCACATCCTGAATAATTTTCTCAATGGCACCGCTATCAGTAATTTGTCGAAGGCCTTTTTTCTCTATGATTGTGTCGGCGTCACCTTCACCGTTCCACATGGCTTCGAACACCTGTTTGGCTATCTTGCCGGAGATGGTGCCATCGCCGATACGCTGTATCATACCGGCCAGCAATGCGGGGCTTACCGGACTCTCGCTGATATCCCTGCCTTCCCTGTTGAGTGCACCGGACACGTCTCCCATGACCCAGTTAGCACACAGCTTGCCATCGCCACTTACCGCTGCAACCGTTTGTTCGAAGTATTCTGCCAGCTCCCGGCTGCCGGTCAGCGCAGCTGCATCCGCGCGCGACAGGCCATAGGTCTGCATAAAGCGTTCACGTTTGGCATCCGGAAGTTCAGGCAGGGATTTTTCGATCTCGTCAAGAAATGCCTGGTCCAGTTCTACCGGCAACAGATCCGGGTCGGGGAAGTAGCGATAGTCGTTTGCTTCTTCCTTACTGCGCATGGAAC
>CAJXFW010000070.1 GCA_913053655.1 uncultured Thiogranum sp.
ATTTTCTCGCAAAGACGCAAAGCGCGCCAAGGAAGGATATAAAATTCTGTTAAAACAATCGGTTAATACTTTGCGTGCTCTGCGCCTTGGCGAGAATTTATTGTTTATGGACGGACTCTAATTAATCAGAGGGTTCCTAGAACGGAATATCGTCGTCGAAATCGTCTGCCACAGCAGCTGCCGCAGGCGCCTGCGCCGGTGCAGAACGGGAAGCTGAACCCCCACCGAATTCGGCACTGCCACCGCCACCGCGACTTCCCAGCATCTGCATTTCGTTGGCAATAATTTCGGTGCTATAGCGGTCGTTACCGCTCTTGTCCTGCCACTTGCGGGTCTGCAATTTACCTTCGATATACACCTGCGAACCCTTCTTCAGGTACTCGCCGGCAATCTCGGCAAGACGGCGGTAAAATACGATGGTATGCCACTCGGTTTTTTCCTTCTGTTCCCCGGTCTGCTTGTCTTTCCAGGATTCACTGGTCGCCAGTGTCACATTACACACCGCGTTGCCGTTGGACATGTAACGTACTTCCGGGTCCTTGCCCAGATTACCGACCAGAATGACCTTATTTACACCTCGTGCCATGATTGTTTCCCTCGCTCAAAGCCACCTTCCGTGTGCCTTTGTGAATGTTGTCTGGATACCGAACCCGGCAATCATAGCGGCTGTTGCGGCTACTGCCCAGCGCGGTCTGCAAGTCCTTGATTCGTGGTTCAGGCGTCCAGCACTGCAAACGCGTTTAGTGCGCCCTCGTCTAGCTCGCGCTCGTCGAGTTTGAGGTACGCGATCTCGTCTTCAGCGATGACGACCGCCTCCACTACGCCGGGCACGGCGGTCATACGCAACGCCAGCTGGCGCGCTGCATCCGGGTCCAGTCTGCCGACCCTGAGCAGCCGGGTAGCCAGAAAGCGCGGCTGCTTCATACTGATTGCGAATATCAACCAGCCCAGCGCCACCAGCGCACAGAACAGGAACACCGCGCCCAGCCCAAAGCGGCCGTGCAATAAACCGCCCGTGGTGCCACCAATGAAGGCACCAAAAAACTGCGAGCTGGAATAGAAACCCATGGCAGTCCCCTTGCTATCGGGTGGCGCCATTTTGGCGATCAGCGAGGGCAGCATTGCCTCCAGCAAATTGAAGGCCGAATAGAAAATAAACAGCCCGATAACGATACCCGACACCTGGCTGTGGAATCGATACAGCACCAGTTCCGCCAGCACGATCACTGCAATCGCACCCACAAACACCTGTTTCATACGGCGGTGCTTCTCGGCTTGCAGGATAAACGGGATAGCCATCGGCAGCGACAACAGCAAGGCCGGCAAATACACTTCCCAGTGCCTGCTGGCCGCCAGCCCGGCCTCATCACGCAAGGCCAGTGGCAATACCACGAAGCTCGCTGTCAGGATCAGGTGTAACGAGAAAATCCCTGTATCCAGGCGCAACAGCTGGGGATCGCGTAGCACGGCACGGAACTGTGCCGGCACCGGCTCGGCGTCGCGCCGTACGCGGGACACAACCGGGTTGGGCGTCAACAGAATAATCACCACAATACCCCCCAGCGCCAGCAGCGCTGTCAGCCAGAATATCCCCGGCACGCCGATCCAGGTATTCAATACCGGTCCCAGCACCATCGCCAGCGCAAACGAGGCGCCGATACTCATGCCGATGATGGCCATCGCCTTGACCCGGTGCTCCTCGCGCACCAGGTCAGCGGTCAGTGCCATCACCGCCGCAGCAATCGCTCCAGCACCCTGCATGGCACGCCCGGCGATGACGCCGTAGATACTGTCTGCGTTGGCCGCCATCACGCTGCCCAGCGCAAACACCAGCAAGCCGAAGATAATCACCGGCTTGCGACCGATGCGATCAGACAGCAAGCCATACGGAATTTGCAGAAATGCCTGGGTCAGGCCGTAGATACCAATCGCCAACCCGGTCAGTGCCGGCGTGAAGCCCTCCAGGTGTTCGGCGTACAGCGCAAACACGGGGAAAATCATGAACAAACCCAGCATGCGCAAGGCATAAATTATCGCCATAGATGCTGCGGAGCGCGCCTCGGTACGACTCATTCCGGCAGCGGCATCCTGGTCCTTGCTCACGAAACTGTTTTCCTTTTGGTCAGGATTTGGGAAACCCGGTATAGTAACAGGTTCGATGTTTAGCCGGAATGAAGATGAACAACATACGCCTGCGCGGAGCGCGAACGCATAACCTGAAAGACGTAGACCTCGACCTGCCGCGGGATCGGCTTATCGTAATCACCGGCCTGTCCGGCTCCGGCAAATCCTCACTGGCCTTCGACACCATTTATGCCGAGGGACAACGCCGTTACGTAGAGTCACTATCAGCCTACGCGCGCCAGTTCCTGTCGATGATGGAAAAACCCGACATCGACCATATCGAGGGCCTGTCGCCGGCCATTTCCATTGAACAGAAATCCACCTCGCACAACCCGCGTTCCACGGTCGGCACCATTACCGAAATACACGACTACCTGCGTTTGCTGTTTGCGCGTGTCGGAACACCGCGCTGCCCGGAGCACGCCACCACCCTGGAGGCACAGACTGTCAGCCAGATGGTCGACCTGGTGCTGGAGCAAACGGAAGGCTCGCGCTGGATGTTACTTGCGCCGGTGGTACAGGAACGCAAGGGCGAACATCTGGGCATCCTCGAGGAGTTACGCGCGCAGGGATTCATACGTGCGCGTATCGACGGCGACATTATCGAACTGGACCGCACGCCGGCGCTGGAACTGCGCCGCAAACACAACATAGACGTGGTGGTGGATCGCTTCAAGGTACGCGATGACCTGAAACTGCGTCTGGCAGAATCGTTCGAAACTGCGCTGCGCCTGGCAGACGGGCTGGCCCGTGTCGTCAGCATGGACGACAGCACCGAGATCACCTTCTCCGCCAAGTTTGCCTGCCCGCAGTGCGGTTACTCGTTGTCCGAACTTGAACCGCGCCTGTTCTCTTTTAACAACCCGGTTGGCGCCTGCCCCGGCTGCGACGGCCTCGGCGTACAACAGACTTTTGACCCCCGGCGCGTGGTGGCACACCCGCACCTGAGCCTGGCCGGTGGCGCAGTGCGCGGCTGGGACCGGCGCAACGCCTACTATTTCCAGCTCATCAGTTCACTGGCGGATCATTACGGCTTTGATATCGAAACCCCCTTCGACGAACTGTCGGAACAGGCCCGCGAGATTATCCTGTACGGCAGCGGTAAACAGGTGATCGAGTTCCGTTATCTCAGTGAACGCAATGGTGTCAAAGTCAAACGCCACACCTTCGAAGGCATTATTCGCAACATGGAACGCCGCTACCGCGAAACCGAATCCAGCGTGGTGCGCGAAGAACTGTCGAAGTATCTCAGCACCCACCCCTGCCCGGAATGTGAAGGCACACGACTCAACCGCGCCGCACGCCATGTGTTTGTCGACAACTGCACGCTACCGGCTATCGCTGCACTACCGGTCGGCGAGGCCAGTGACTTTTTTGCCGGGCTCAGTCTGCCCGGCCGGCGCGGTACCATTGCAAAAAAAATTGTCAAGGAAATCCGTGAACGTCTGGATTTCCTGGTGAACGTGGGTCTGAGCTATTTATCCCTTGAGCGCAGCGCCGACACCTTGTCGGGTGGTGAGGCGCAACGCATCCGGCTCGCCAGCCAGATCGGCGCCGGGCTGGTGGGCGTCATGTACATTCTCGATGAACCGTCCATCGGCCTGCACCAGCGCGATAACCAGCGCCTGCTGAACACCCTCACCTACCTGCGCGACCTGGGCAACACCGTCATTGTGGTAGAACACGACGAAGAGGCTATCCGTTCGGCAGATCACGTCGTCGATATGGGGCCGGGGGCCGGCGTACACGGCGGCAAGGTCGTGGCACAGGGCACCCCGCAGGAGATTATCGATAACCCGGCCTCACTGACCGGCCAATACCTGAACGGCACCCGCCGCATCAGCGTACCGACAACCCGAACCGCTAATGACCTGCGGCGCCAGCTAACGATCAGGGGCGCTACCGGCAACAACCTGAAGTCAATCACGCTGGATATTCCGATCGGCCTGTTGACCTGTATCACCGGCGTATCGGGCTCCGGTAAATCAACCCTGATCAACGACACCCTGTACCGGTTTGCCGCCGCCGAACTGAATGGCGCCGCTACCGACCCGGCAGCGCACGACTGCATCGAAGGCATGGACCAGTTCGACAAGGTGGTAGACATCGACCAGAGCCCGATCGGCCGCACCCCGCGCTCCAACCCGGCCACCTACACCGGTCTGTTCACACCAATCCGTGAACTGTTTGCCGGCACCCAGGAATCACGCTCGCGTGGTTACAAACCCGGGCGTTTCAGTTTCAACGTCAAGGGCGGCCGCTGCGAAGCCTGCCGTGGCGACGGCGTCATCAAGGTGGAAATGCACTTCCTGCCCGACATCTACGTGCCCTGCGATGTATGCAAGGGCAAGCGCTATAACCGCGAGTCCCTGGACATCCGTTACAAGGGAAAAAATATCCACGAAATACTGGATATGACCGTCGAGGACGCAGCCAAATTCTTCAGTTCAGTACCGGTGCTTTCACGCAAGTTGCAGACCCTACTGGACGTAGGTCTAAGCTACATCCACCTCGGACAGAACGCCACTACCCTGTCCGGTGGCGAAGCACAGCGCGTCAAGCTGTCCAGGGAACTGTCCAAACGCGATACTGGCAAGACCCTGTATATACTCGACGAACCCACCACCGGTCTGCACTTCCACGACATCGAACAACTGCTGCGCGTACTGCACCGGCTGCGCGATCACGGCAATACCGTGGTCATCATCGAGCACAACCTGGACGTCATAAAAACCGCCGACTGGGTCGTCGACCTGGGTCCGGAAGGCGGGAACGGTGGTGGTGAAATCATAGCCAAAGGCACACCGGAAGATGTTGCCGGAAACAACGCCTCACATACCGGGCAATACCTGCGGCCGGTACTGGAACGCGAACACAAGACTACCGATACGGATGTAGCCTGATCAACTCAGGGGAGCACCAAACTATGACTAACCCGTCAGGTTTTTCAAGACCTGTGCCGTTCATACAACAGGTTCACCCAGGCCAGCTTTTCTGATAACCCTGCTACAAACTGTGCCAAAGGTTCGGGGTAGGACTGCGGCCAGTCCAGACCATAGCCGTTCGGCCGGCACAGCGGTGCCAGCATGGATGCAACGGCCAGATCAACCCGCGAGAACTGTTCACCGACAAAATATGTGTTCCCCTGAAGGTGCGCATACACCTTGTCAACGGCCTGCGTAAGGTGCGTCTGTGCTATTTGGGCGGATGCCTCGTTAATGTCCATTAATTTGCGCATTTTCTTGCGCAGGACGGGAAACATGGCCCTAATCAGCCAGGGGCCATACCACGGACCATTCACCGTAAAGAATGGCACGACCAGAGAAGGATGATTCAGCAAGGTGTGATAACAAACACGCCTGGTATAAGGACCAATTTCCCTGTCAGCAAACTTCTCCCAGTCCAGGGCTTCCTGTCTGTGCTGTACATCGACCGGGGTAAGCGGATGCTCCGGAAAAGTCTCGTCGAGGTACGTGATGATATCGCTGGAGTTCCGAACGGCTCTGTCGTTGTGCGTAATAATCGGCACGCTTGACCGCCCTGCCAGTTTTTTCGCGGTGGATACATGAAAACCCGGCAGGAGATTGACCGTCCGGTAGTCCAGCTTCTTATAATCGAGTGCCCAGCGTATCTTCTCGCAGTAATGGGATATCGGGAACTGGTAGAGTGATAACATAAAAGTACCGAATATCTTCCGGCTCAACCCGGGTTGTTTGTCATACCCTTGTCGCTGAGTAATGCCCTGAAATGATCCAGGTCCGCAAGTTTCAAATCAGAAACCGCCGCATAGGAAAGATAACCATCAGTCCAGCGAATGATGTTATAGCCATTATACTTTTCCGCCTGCATGCTAACGACCTGCGCGGATCCGGGCGAGACGAACAGATTGATGACATGCTGACGATGCCGGTAAACAAGCGCAGCAACGGCATCCCCCGCAAGATACTCCAGCCGCCCGCCAAGCAACGGGTAACCATAGCGCGTAAGGTCCTCGACCGGTGGTGAAAAATCAAGGCGCCCGTGAAACCAGGGCTTGACCGTATGTGAATCCGACGATGCGACATCTGTCAGGTGGTCCGCCATCAGAGAACGGATATGGGCGGATGCCAATAACTGCGGCAGCTCGTCCCCGCGGGTTCCGGCATTGAAAGGCGACAGCGTTGCCCAGCCAATAACCAGACCAAGCAGCAGCGCAGGAAGGCTGTACGCCAGTTTTACCAGACCCCCGGACCAGGAAGCATGATGCCTGTCGTTTTCTTTCAGTCCTGCTGAAACGCGTTGCGCAAGATGTGGCGGCGCTGAAGTACGGATCGCTACCGCCTCAATGACATTTTTTAAACGGGTCAACTCACGGTAGTTTGCGTCGCAATCAGCACAGCTACGAATATGTTCTTCAATCTGCTGCGCCTGTGCAGCGGTTAATTCACTATCCACATAGCCGCTCAGAAGCGCATTGACTTTATCGCATGTCATCGTCATTTCAGTGCATCCACATTGACCAGCAGTTTACGTAAGCGCAAACGCGCACGGGCCAGGCGTGACATCACCGTCCCCTCGGGAATATCCAGCACCTGCCCTATTTCACGGTAAGACAATCCCTCAAGCTCCCGTAATACAGTAACCTCGCGAAATTCCATCGGCAGCGATTCGATAGCCCGTCGGATGAGTTTCTGATTACTCTCACTTGCGGCGATTTGTTCGGGTGATTGCAACAGGTCTGAACCGGATAACTGCGCATCTACTTCCCCGCAAACAGACTGCCGGTCGTAAGAAACATTCAGGCTCATAGCATGCCGGCGCATCCATGAGTAACAGGTGTTCCTGGTTATGGTCAGGATCCATGCGCGGCTGTTTTCGTCAGCGTATTCTCCAAAGGCCCGATAGGCTCTCAAGTACGCCTCCTGCACAATATCCTCAGCATCATAAGCGTTCCGGCACAGGTATTGAGCCAGGTTATAGGCTGCATCAAGATGCGGCCTGAACTGTGTCTCAAACTGCTTCCGCTTGCTGTTTCCAAACAATCTGTGCTCTCCAGAGGCGTGACTCCCAAACAGAGATCTCCTGACTGGAAACCTGCCCGGATCCGGTTTTATTCCCGTCGCCCCGGTTTTTGATCACGGGAATAAAAATCGCCAGGCCAGGGTTACTACTTATAGCCGGCAACAAAGGCGCGGCGGGAATCCGCAGACCATCACCACGAGGACTATACCATGTCACTGAATCGACGAGATTTTATTAAACTGGCCACCGTCGGCGGCGCTGTATTTTCCAGCGGGCTTGCAGGCATGCACGCGTTCGCCAAAACCGGCAAGCAGGATGCATTTTATTTTGTTCAACTGTCTGATACACATTGGGGATTCGACAACAGGAAGTTCAACGCCGATCCACAGGGAACATTGCCAAAGGCGGTAGCATTGGTCAATGAGCTCGATCCACAACCGGATTTTGTCGTATTTACCGGCGATCTGACCCACACCACCGATGACGCCCAATTACGCCGCAAACGCATGGCGGAATTTCAGGAAATCGCCGGCAAACTCAAGACCGGCAATGTACGCTTTATGCCCGGAGAACATGATGCCTCTCTGGATGGCGGTGTGGCCTATAAGGAGTTTTTTGGAGATCTGAATTATACCTTCGACCATAAGGGCATACACTTTATCGCGCTGGATAATGTATCAGACCCGCGTGCACGTTTGGGTGACAGTCAGCTAGCATGGCTGAAAGAAGATCTGCGACAAAGAGATGCAAACGCACCGATTGTCGTGCTCACGCATCGGCCATTATTTGATCTTGCGCCGCAGTGGGGCTGGGCCACCCAGGATGGTTCAAAGGCGATGGCATTGTTAATGCCTTACAGCAACGTCACCGTGTTCTACGGCCATATTCACCAGGAGCACCACCACAATACTGGTCACATTTCACACCATTCTGCAAAATCCCTGATTTTCCCGCTACCGGCCCCCGGTTCTGTGGACAAGAAGCACAAAATCGCATGGGATGCCGAACAACCCTACCGTGGCCTGGGCGTACGAAGCATTCAGGCCGACATGCCCGGTGCGGCTTTCGAACTCTCTGAAACCAGTCTATAGGAGGAATCGGGAGCATGGAGGGAGTCGGACGGGATTTTGTCCTGGTACCGCTTGCAGTACTCCTGTTTGTCGGGGCACACGCCCAGTCAGATCGGCACAAAGCAGATGAGCGGGTCGTCAGGATTACTGCCAGCAGGTTTGAATACAACCCGCCTCGCATTGAACTCAAAAAAGGGGAACCCGTTACGCTGGAGTTGATCTCACTGGATCGAGTCCACGGGTTTAATATTCCTGATCTGGGTCTGCGTGCTGATGTGCTTCCAGAGCAGTCCGTACGGGTTAAATTCACACCCGATAAAGCGGGAACATACACATTTCTCTGTGACATATTTTGTGGCGATGGACACGGTGAAATGAGTGGAACGCTTGTTGTTAAAGAGTGAATAGTGAGTAACCCAGTCCCGTGGCGGCACACGCACCAATAACCGGGACAATACCCACCTTGTATTTGAACAGGGCAACAAATGCAACGGTTCCTATCAGGGCGGAAAACCACTCAAATGTCCCCTCGAAGCCCTGGGGCCATAACACATGGTAGGCAAAAAAGGTCGCCAGATTAAGAACGACTCCCACCACGGCGGCCGTTATACCCGTTAGCGGTGCTGTGAACTTGACGTCACCGCGAGTCGCTTCGACTGCCGGCCCACCCAGCAGGATAAAAAGAAAGGACGGTAAAAACGTGAACAATGTGGCGATACTCGCACCCGCCGCACCCGCCATGGGTAGCATCTCAGGCCCGAATATCTCTTTGCTCCAGCCGCCGACAAAGCCAACGAACGCAACAATCATAATCAATGGGCCGGGAGTGGTCTCGCCGAGTGCAAGACCGTCAATCATCTGTGTTCCGGTTAGCCAGGAAAATTGATCGACACCGCCTTGATAGACATAGGGTAAAACCGCATAGGCGCCGCCAAAAGTGACCAGTGCCGCTTTGGTAAAGAACCAGCCCATTTGCGTGAGCGTGCCCTGCCAGCCGTAAGTCATTGCAAGTATCACCATGACCGCACCGCCGATGAACAGCCCGACTAAAGCGAATACATGGTATAATTAAGTGCATGCAAAAACCGGTGTTCTGAAATCCATCGCCGTTTTTCCACCAGCTCCTGGTGCATCATGCTTATCTGGCCGGCCGGCCCGCCAAAACTGATAAAACCCAGCTTGAGCCAATAGACAACGGCTTCCGAAAATGACACGGGCTCCGGCCGCCCGGCTACTTCTTGTGCAATCGCTGACACTTGATGAAAACTCCTGTCTCTACCTGACTACTTCTCAGTACATTTCATGCAGCGCGTACTCGTTGGGTCGACCGAAAGGCGCCGTGCGTCTATCTCTTCGCCACAAACAAAGCAGTCACCATACCCACCTGTTTCAATACGATGCAAGGCGCCTTCAATCTTCACGAGCTGATCCCGACGTCGCCTGCCGGCTTCCAGCGCCATCTGCTGCCCCTGCATGGCATCCATACGGGAAAGCCTCCCGACCCTGGTCTGATCCAGTTCGACGGTCTCGCCAGTCTCTCGTGATACTTGTTCCAGTTCTTCAAGCTCTGATCTCAGGCGAACAAGCTTCTGCCTGATTTCTTTTATCTCTGCTTCGTTCATATAATGTCAATTACTTCAGGGTAGATTCAGTTTATGTTGCAGCTGTCCTCACCGAGAACAGCTGCAAAAACCTCTCGGTCAACATTGCCACCAGACACAACCACCGCCACTTTACGACCAGCAATACGGGACCGTTCCTGCGCGGCTGCCGCAACTGCGGCAGCACCCGCACCTTCGCAGGTATTGTGCGTACACTCAAACAACATACGCATGGCTGCTGCGATTTCATCGTCTGTAACCAGAACAATTCGATCCATGCCTTGCCAGAGCACTTCCAGCGCAGCCTGTTCCGGGGTCCGGCAAGCCATACCATCGGCGAGTCGGGTACTGACCGGGCACTCAATCATGCGCCTGGCGTTGAAAGATTCCGCATACGCAGGGGCATGAGCAGACACAACGCCGACCACCTCGGTCCGCAGGCCAAGCGCATCCCGCGCCGCTATCATTCCACAAACTCCGGAACCAAGACCGATAGGTACGTAGACGACATCGATATCCGGGACCGCCTTCAATAACTCCAGGCTATAAGTGGCCACTCCGGCAATCAGTAGCGGGTGTAGTGATGGCACCATGTGCAGCGACCGCTCACTGGCAAGAAGCTTTGCGTACTCACGAGCAGATTGAAAGTCGTCGCCGTGCTCAATCAGATCAACTCCTAGCGCGCGCATGGCGGCATTTTTCTCCATGCTGTTATCATGAGGCACAACTATAGTGGCCAAAATCCCGTAGCGGCGTGCGGCAAACCCGACCGATTGCCCATGATTGCCACGGGTCGCACTAATCACGCCACCCGGTAATTCTCCTGACTGCGCGAGGTGCGCGAAATAGACCAATCCACCGCGAATCTTGAAGGCACCGACAGGGGTATGGTTTTCGTGCTTGACCCAAACCTCCGTACCCAGGCGCTCGCAGAGAAGAGGCCAGCAGTGCTGCGGTGTAGCCGCCATGTCCGAATAGACGATACGGGCGGCCGCTTCAATATCCTCAAGACCAGGTTGCACAACCATACCTCATACGTTTACAGCCTCTAGCATCTTAAAGCGGACAACTCAATAATCCAACTCGAAAATTTGTTAAAAAGCAGTAAAAACATCCATTATTTGCTTGTTAATCACCCCGACTCAAATGATTGGTTATACGCTACCTGATACCATCAAAGCCCTTGGCATCTGCCATCATATACGCATAGCCAACACTGCTAACACTACCCAATACCACCCAATGTACAGGAGTTACATTTAGTAACAATAAGGTAATAAGAAAACCAGAAAATCCAGACAGCAAACCTATAGCAATGATGGCATATTTCCCTCTTTTTATATTCTTTCTCCTGTGCACAATTTGATTAGTTGCAAGTGCAAGAGAGAAGCATAATTTCAGGGTCCTCAATCCGGTATCGCTGCTGCCAGATTTGATTGGAAATAATATGATTTTCAGGTTGGTTTTTCAGTGGCACATGTTGGGCGAGATTCATCTCGATTTTTTGCAAAGGTTTAACCTTAAATCGTCCATGTGGGTTTTCATAAAGGCATTGGGTATCAGATAATTCGGCACCATATTCGTCGGAAACCGGTCTTATCCACTGCTGGGTATCCACCTCCTTACCAGCCACACAATGTTTACCGTGCTTAACCGAATTTTCAAAAATAATGATGGTGGTATTCATGATGCTCCCTTTTTATTCGTATCAATATTTTCGCTAAACCGACTGAAAAACGCGCAGCATTTTTTTGGTCGGACTGCAGCGCCTCGCTATAAACTTTCTTTGTCTCCATCAAATACTGTGGTATTCGAGAGGTCCAGTTAGGACTTACATATGTCCGCATGCCTTTATCAAGATCAAGAAGGTTGACCAATTCCATTCTGTTTGACTCGCGCGCCTCCTTAATTAATCGAGCAAGCGCTTCTCGAAACTCAGCGCCTACGCCGTAGGCTACGATAGCCGCCAGTATCTATAACGGTGATTAAGTCGTAGTATTTCCGGTTGACACGGTCGTATCTGTCGCTAAAACTACGCCTGTATCGCTGCGTTGGCAAATCGCCTCCGGCGAACTATGCTGCCGAATGATGAATCCGGCCTCGTGGAGAAAAACATTTGACCCGTTACTGCTTTGCACTGTTGTTGTGCCTACCGATGCCATTGTCGGCCGGCGAGGTGCAACGACACACTGATCCGGATACCGGTTTGTTGTCGTGGCAGATTCGGGAGCCCGGCTTTGGTATGCAGTTGCTGCAGGTGCTGCCGGATTATGTAAGAGCAACCTACAGCGCGCGTGGTCTTCCGCCTGACATTGTAGAAGCTATCGCTGAGTATTGTGTGTTCGGGACGATCGTGACCAACGATTCACAACAGCAACTGTCGTATCGGGTTGCTGACTGGCGTTACATCACTCCGGATGGCAAGGCCCATCCTTTGAAGACAAAAACACAGTGGGTCAGTGAGTGGAAGAATCAAGGGGTCGCTTTCCGTTGGTCGATTTTGCCAGATGACCAGACGTTTGAGCCGGGAGACTGGAGCCAGGGTTTTACCACGGTTCCATTGCCGCCCGGCAGTGTTTTTGATCTTGTCTATTCCTGGAGGTATGCGGGTGAAACCCATGAAGGAAAGCTTGAAGGGCTGCGCTGTGCGCCTGCGGCGCTGCCGGATCGCTGAACCTCGGCGCTGCATTGCGCTGCTGTTCGGCATCCTGTTACCGACTGGACTTTTACACGCGCAGCTGCCGGTACCGGAACTTAACCACCGGTTAACGCAACTGGCTAAACCTGTGGCGGCGCCGGATTTTACCCTTAAAGATATGGATGGCGAATCTTACACGCTCAGTAGCTACCGGGGCAAGGTGGTTATGGTGAATTTCTGGGCGACCTGGTGTCCACCCTGCCGGCGTGAGCTGCCGTCGATGGACGCGCTGTACCAGGACTTCAAGGATAAATCTTTCACTATCCTGGCTATCA
>CAJXFW010000071.1 GCA_913053655.1 uncultured Thiogranum sp.
TGTTAATCCAGGCGGGCAACGCAGGACAGTATTCAGACGTATAGTCACCCTCCCATTGCCCTTGCTGCGCCAGCCGGCGGACACAGGCTTGCAGGTCATCGCTGCCCGGGCATTCAACCTCTGATAACCCGCTGTTATCCCAACCTGCACCGAGTTCCATTACGCAGCCTTCTTTCCAGCGAAATCGCCTGACCGGCAACGCATCCGCGACCTCGTTGCCAAATACTACTCCGGCAAACAGCTGTGTCGGAAGCGCATCCAGCCATTCAACCCTTGCTGCGATTTCGGGCAGCCTGCGATGCACTGTTTCCGTCTGCAAGGCGCGCATGGCAGCGCTGCGCTCGAGGATATAATACCGCTCCGGTAATGCATCAAGATCCCGCAGCGCGCTGAGCAGGTCCACCGCAAGCACGCCACTCCCGGCACCCAGCTCCATCACCACACCCTTCCCGAGCGACTCCAGCACCGATGCGATACACTGCGCCAGACAACGTGCAAACAGTGCGCCGGACTCCGGCGCTGTAATAAAATCACCTTGCTCGCCAAACGGTGTCAGGCCATTGCTGTAATAACCCAGCCCGGGTTTATACAGGGCAGTTTCCATGAACTCATCAAAAGGCATGCAGCCATCGCTTTGCTCAATACGCGTCCGGAGCTCTTTCAACAGCGTATCGCTGACGGCGCGGGCTTCAGCACCAGGGGTTGGTAATGATGCGGACAAAGTCAATGTACGCATGAGTACCGGAGAAGTTATTTTTCCAGCGGCCACATAGGCTGGGCAGTCGGATCGAATGCATCCCAGGTCATGGCAAAGCTGAAACCGGTAACAGGATGTTTCATTTCACCGGCAATTTCAGCCAGTGGCTGGAGCACAAAGGCATATTCCAGAATCTCCGGCCTTGGCAACTTTAAATGAGACTCGTCCAGGACCAGATCGTCGCAGAGCAACAGATCCAGATCCAGGGTACGGCTGCTGAATTTACCAACACTGCGATCCCGACCGTGCTCATCTTCAATACGGTTCAACACTTTCAGAACCTGCTGCGGCGTCTGGTCAGTTTCGAATGCGACGACCAGGTTATAGAAGGCGTCGCCATCGAAACCAACCGCCTTGGCTTCGAAAATCCTCGACTGCTGCAAATCGCCATACTCATTGGCCAACTGGTCCAGTGCGCTGGGAACATTGCGCTCACGATCTATGTTACTTCCGACGCTGACATACACCTTCACCATCTGTTCAACTCCCTGCTGTGCCCCGTTCAATAATAACCCCCACTCCCCTGGCACCACGTACAGCACTACCCTTGTTTAACACCAGACGCACCCATGACACCGAAAATTCCTCACGCACCAGATCCACAATCCGTTCCGCCAGTGTCTCAACCAGCTGGAAACTGCTTTCCTCGACGAACGTGATAACCCGCTTGGCGACGGCTTTGTAGTTCAGCGTGTCCTCGATCTGATCGCTGGCTGCCGCTTTGGCAATATCCGTAGCCATCTCCAGATCGATGTGCAGGGTTTGCCTGATTGCGCGTTCCCAGTCGTAGATACCGATCACCGTATCAATACGGAGATCGCGTATGAAAATAATGTCCATGCTGCTCTATTCAATGCTGTAAACAGTCGGGCAACTATATACAGATTACCGGACACCCTCCAGTAATACGACGTTCCGGGTGCGCTTGACCGGACAACGCTAAAGCTTTCCAATAGCCGCCATGACCATGAACCTGCTCCTGATTGCGGCCGGCTACCTGCTCGGCTCACTGTCCTCAGCCATCATTATCTGTCACCTGCTGGGGCTGCCCGATCCGCGCGGCCAGGGTTCCGGCAACCCGGGCGCAACCAACGTTTTACGCATCGGCGGCAAAAAAGCGGCGGCTGCCACCCTGATCGGCGACATGCTCAAAGGCCTGATCCCGGTCCTGATTGCCAAACTGCTGGGTGCCGACCTCGCCATCCAGGCCGCCGTCGCCGTCGCTGCTTTCCTCGGTCACCTCTACCCCCTGTTCTTCGGCTTCAGGGGTGGCAAGGGCGTCGCAACCGCGCTCGGCGTCCTGCTCGGTATTCACTGGCCTGTCGGCCTGCTGACCATCGCGACCTGGCTGGTCATCGCGAAGGTCTTCAAAATCTCATCCCTCGCCGCATTGCTCGCCATCCTGGTAACGCCACTCTACGTATGGTGGTTGATCCCCAGTGAATCGCTGCTGATCGCCATACTGTTTATGGGCACACTGCTGTTCTGGCGACACCGCTCCAACATCAAGGGCCTGTTAGCCGGTACCGAAGGGAAGATAGGCGGCAAGTAATCGTCCGCACCGGTTTTCTACGCGGTAACGGCTTCCAGCTCTTCCAGAGACCAGCGTGGCCGCACTTCTATCGCCAACCCCTGCTGCTGGCCGGCACACAAGCGGCATGCCCCGGCATAGGCGATCATCGCCCCGTTATCGGTACAGAACTCCAGGCGCGGGTAGAACACCTCGCCGCCAAGCTCATCAACCAGCGCATCCAGCCCCGCGCGCAAGGCGCGGTTGGCTCCCACACCGCCCGCCACGACCAGCCGCGACACGCCGCTCTGGCGTAACGCGCGGCGACACTTGATGACCAGGGTATCGACCACCGCATCCTGGAACGCCCGGGCGATATCGGCACGCGTCTGCTCGTCACCCCCCTGCGTCTGCGAGGTCGTCAAAGCAAACGTCTTCAGGCCGCTGAAACTGAAGTCCAGACCGGGCCGATCAGTCATCGGCCGCGGGAAACGAAACCGGCCGGGGTCACCCTGCTCGGCCAGTCGGGCCAGCGCCGGTCCGCCCGGGTAACCCAGCCCTAACAATTTGGCGGTTTTATCGAACGCCTCACCGGCCGCATCGTCCAGGGTATCGCCCAGGATCCGGTAGGCACCGACACCATCCACTCGTACCAGCATGGTGTGTCCCCCGGAAACCAGCAGCGCCACAAAGGGAAATTCCGGCGCCGGCGTCTCCAGCATCGGCGCCAGCAAATGGCCTTCCATATGATGAACACCCACCGCAGGTACACCCCAGCTCCAGGCCAGGCTGCGGCCGATTGAGGCACCGACCATCAGTGCGCCAATCAGTCCCGGCCCGGCCGTATAGGCTACTCCATTGATATCACATGATTTTACATCCGATTCATCCAACACTGAACGTAGCAGGGGCAAGGCCTTGCGCACGTGGTCGCGCGACGCCAGCTCCGGCACAACGCCGCCATATTCCGCATGCAAACCGATCTGGCTGTGCAGCGCATGACCCAGCAACCCGGCTTCGGTGTCGAAAAGGGCGACACCGGTTTCGTCGCAGGAGGATTCAATTCCTAATACAAGCATGCCGTTATGGTACCGGTGCCGGCGCCGGTCTTAAACAGGTGTGGGCGGTTTCGCACCGAAATCAGCGATTTACCTTTCCGGGGCGCATTGGTACACTGCGCGCCCTTTATTTTCCTATTGACGAGGAACCGGCTTTGCCACAAGTAAAAGTACGTGAAAACGAGCCTTTTGAGGTCGCCCTGCGACGTTTCAAGCGCTCTTGCGAAAAGGCAGGCGTCCTGTCTGAAGTCCGCCGCCGTGAGTTTTACGAAAAACCCACCCAGGAACGTAAACGCAAGCAAGCGGCTGCAGTGAAGCGCCACGCCAAGAAAGTTTCGCGCGAAACCGCACGCCGTACCCGCCTGTACTAGTCTCCATACCCGTATCGTGTCCCTGAAGGACAGGCTCCAGCAGGATATGAAAGACGCCCTGCGTGGCGGCGACAAACCGCGGCTGGGCGTCATTCGGCTGATTCTGGCTGCCGTCAAACAACGCGAGGTGGACGAACGCATCGAGCTGGATGATGCGCAGATCACCACCGTGCTGGACAAAATGACCAAGCAGCGCCGGGACTCCCTCGAGCAATATGAAAAAGCCGGTCGCGACGACCTCGCCAGACAGGAAAGCTTTGAGCTGGACATCCTGAAATTCTATCTGCCGGAACAGCTGGGTGACGCCGAAATCGACGCTCTTATCGAAGAGGCCATCCAGACCACCGGTGCCGGCAGCATGAAAGACATGGGCAAGGTCATGGGCCGGCTCAAGGGCAAACTGCAGGGACGTGCCGATATGGGCGCAGTCAGCAGCAAGATCAAGGCCCGCCTCGCCGGCTGACAACCCCCGTCACAACAGCACCTGACCATAAGCTTCATGACCGGTCGCATTCCGCAAACATTTATCGACGATCTGCTCAACCGGGTCGATATCGTACAAGTCATCGAGTCACGCCTGGACCTGAAAAAGACCGGCCGTGAATACCAGGCCTGCTGCCCGTTCCACAACGAGAAAACCCCGTCCTTTACCATCAGCCCGGTCAAGCAGTTCTACCACTGCTTCGGCTGCGGCGCCCACGGCAGCGCCATCGGCTTCCTGATGGATTATGAAAACCTGGAATTCCCCGAGGCCATAGAGGAACTGGCGCATTCGGCAGGTCTGGAGATCCCGCGCGAGGCCGGGTCCGATTTCCGTCCGGACCCGCGCAAGGAAGACCACTACAGCCTGTTGCAACGCGCAGATCAGTTCTACCGCGCCCAGCTGCGCGAACACGCACAAGCCGCCAAAGCCGTGGACTACCTGAAGCAGCGCGGGTTAAGCGGCGAAATAGCGGCAACATTCTCCGTCGGCTATGCGCCGCCGGGCTGGGACTCGCTGCTGCGCCACCTGGGTTCTGATACTGAAACACGCAATGCCGCTGTCGAACTCGGCCTGCTTGTCCGCAAGGACGACGGACGATTGTATGACCGCTTCCGCGACCGCGTGATATTCCCGATTCGTGACCGTCGTGGCCGGACCATCGGCTTTGGCGGACGGGTGTTCGGTGATGAAAAACCCAAGTATATGAACAGCCCGGAAAGCCCGGTGTTCCACAAGGGGCAAGAGCTGTACGGACTGTATGAGGCGCGCAAAGCCAGCCAGAAACTTGAGCGTCTTCTGGTCGTCGAAGGCTATATGGATGTGCTCGCGCTGGCGCAGTTCGGTTTCAGCAATGCCGTCGCCACACTGGGCACCGCAACCACACCGGAGCAGCTGGAACGCCTGTACCGTACGGTGCCGGAAGTGGTGTTCTGTTTTGACGGGGATAATGCCGGGCGCCGCGCTGCCTGGCGGGCACTGGAAAACGCATTACCCATTTTACGCGACGGCAGGGAAGCGCGTTTCCTGTTCCTGCCGGAAGGCGAAGACCCCGACAGCCTGGTGCGCGATATAGGCAGAGAGGCCTTCCAGAAAAAAACTGTCGATTCTGTCCCACTTTCGAGGTTTTTCTATGCATCACTGTCTCAGCAGGTCGATACCAACAGTGTGGATGGGCGTGCCAGACTGGTTGAGCTGGCAAGACCGCTGCTACAAAAATTGCCGGATTCGGTATTCCGGGATCTGATGCTGGAGCAGCTCTCACAGGACAGCGGGCTCAACCTGAAACAACTGCGCAGCCGCGTTTTCGGTAACGCGGCCGCTGTACCGCAACACACCCCCCGGCAACGGACGCCTGGCGAAAACCGCAGCCCGGTACGTGTCGCGATACGCCTGCTGCTGGAACAGCCGGAACTTAGTGGACAAATTCAAAGTCCATGTGGTTTTGAAGACCTGGAGTTAGCGGGTACCGGGTTGCTGGTGGAACTACTTGAAATATTATGGCAGCACCCGCATCTGTCTTTAGGTGGCATTCTCGAACACTGGCGTGGCAGGCCCGAGGAAAAGCACCTGGCCAGGCTCGCGACACAGCCACTGGAAGTACCTGCGGATGGACTTGCAGAAGAGTTTCTTGGTGCAACGCAGCGCCTTTTGGAGCAACGGACGCTCCAACGCACCGAACATCTGCTTTCCCGGGAACGGGACAGAGGCCTGACGGAAACAGAGAAAACTGAGTTAAAACAGTTGCTTGTTCCACATCAGCCGATATCGGGCTGATGCAGATTGCAAACAACGGAACTGGCTAATATAGCATGCGTAGGCTACAATGGTCGTTTGACTTTTTACCGCACTATTCAAGTAACTAACGGGGACACCATCAGGTGATGAACCAGGACCAACAATCGCAACTCAAGCTGTTGATCGCAAAAGGCAAGGAACAGGGTTTTCTTACCTACGCTGAAGTCAACGATCACCTGCCGGATGACATCGTCGACCCGGAGCAGATCGAAGACATCATTGGCATGATTAACGACATGGGAATCCAGGTGCACGAAACGGCACCGGATGCGGATACCCTGAGACTTTCCAGCGACGCCGCCAACACCGACGAAGTCGCTGCGGAAGAGGCTGCTGCCGCACTGGCAACCGTCGACAGCGAGTTTGGCCGCACCACCGATCCCGTGCGCATGTACATGCGCGAAATGGGGACCGTTGAGCTGCTGACCCGCGAAGGCGAAATTGAAATTGCCAAGCGTATCGAAGACGGCCTGAACCAGGTGTATTCGGCATTGGCCAGTCACCCTGACTCTTCACGGTTGTTGCTCGCTGAATATGACAAGGTTGAATCCGGCAACGCCAGGCTTTCCGACCTGTTTACCGCTTTCATCGATCCGAATGCTGTCGACGAACCGATCCCGGTGCCGGCCGCGCAACGCAGCGCCGCCACGAACGACGACAAAAGCAATGATGACGAAGACGAAACCCCGGTGGATACCGGACCTGACCCGGAAGAAACCCGTATTTTCTTCTCCGATCTGAAGAAAATGCACGATAAATGGTTGACTGCGCTTAACAGTAAAAGCAAAAACCCGGCAAAGATCGAGAAACTGCGCAATCAGGTTGTCATGCATCTTGCGCACCTGAAACTGGCGCCTCGCATGGTCGAGTCGCTGACAACCAACCTGCGCAAAACCGTTGCGCAGATCCGCTCGCATGAACGCGTCATTATGAGTATTTGCGTGCATAAGGCACTCATGCCGCGCAAGGATTTCATTACCTCTTTTCCGGACAATGAAACTGACCTCAAGTGGCTGGACCAGCAGATAAGCAGCGGCCACAAGTATTCCCCGGTACTGGAACAGCACAAAGAAGAAATTCTGCGCGCGCAGAACCGGCTGTGCAATATTCAGAACACGTCAAGCCTGATGATCAGCGGCATCAAGGATATCAACCGCCGCATGTCGATCGGTGAAGCCAAAGCGCGGCGCGCCAAAAAGGAAATGGTGGAAGCCAACCTGCGCCTGGTGATCTCGATTGCCAAGAAGTACACCAATCGCGGCCTGCAGTTCCTCGACCTGATCCAGGAAGGCAACATCGGCCTGATGAAAGCGGTCGACAAGTTCGAATACCGGCGAGGTTACAAGTTCTCGACCTATGCTACCTGGTGGATTCGCCAGGCCATTACACGCTCGATCGCCGACCAGGCGCGCACCATCCGTATCCCGGTGCACATGATCGAGACCATCAACAAGCTCAACCGTATCTCGCGCCAGATGTTGCAGGAAGTGGGTCGTGAGCCTACGCCTGAAGAGCTGGCCGAGCGCATGGACATGCCGGAAGACAAGGTGCGCAAAGTGCTCAAGATCGCCAAAGAACCCATCTCGATGGAAACACCTATCGGTGATGACGAAGACTCGCATCTGGGTGATTTCATTGAAGACGCCACCATCGATTCACCGGTGGATTCAGCCTCGGGTGCCGGCCTGAAAGAGGCTACCCAGGGCGTGCTCTCCGGACTGACACCGCGCGAAGCCAAGGTACTGCGCATGCGCTTCGGTATCGACATGAATACCGATCACACCCTGGAAGAAGTCGGCAAACAGTTCGACGTCACCCGCGAGCGCATCCGCCAGATCGAAGCCAAAGCACTGCGCAAACTGCGTCACCCGAGCCGCTCGGAACAGCTGCGCAGCTTCCTGGAAATCGAGTAAAGCTCCCATCAAGTGCGTCACCTGCCGGTGGCGCACTTGTCTCTTCTGCAACCCTTTAACGTAACAAAAGTAGTAAAAAACCTGCTAGAATCGCTCGCTTATTGGGCCTGTAGCTCAGTTGGTTAGAGCAGGGGACTCATCACAATGGTGCGTTCACACGGAAACGTGTGAAATGAACGGGATGAATTCAGGGAAACCTTAGCAGCAAGGCTGATGGCAACCCTGAGCCAAGCCGGAAGTACACTTCCGGAAGGTGCAGAGACTACCTGGGGGCTGGACAGAACCAATCTGTCCAAGTGTCCTTAATAACAGGCTGGAGCGTCCCGCACCCTAACAACCCGGTTGAGGGTGGTGAGATAGTCCGCTCCTGGTAGAAATATCAGGGTACAGTGAATCCCTTGGTCCCAGGTTCGAGTCCTGGCGGGCCCACCATCATGTTTTTTTGAGTAAAAAAACCATCTAACACCTTGAAGGGCTAAGTGGTTTTTGCGGTTCTATAACTCTCACCACGAGCCCCGCCCATACCACGTTCCTTTGCCTTTGCCGTGCTGACTCAGATGTTTAGCCGTTACCAGAGATTGCAGATGTTTCTTGACGGTGTTGCGGTTAGCACCCGTAATTCGAACCAACTGACCAATTGTTAGTCTTCCATGTTCTTTCGCAAGCTCCAGGATCGTGACGGACAGCTCTGGAAGCTTATCAACGAGAATGCGCTCACGCTGAATTTTTGTCTCTAGCCGCTTTTTTTGTTGTTGCAGTGCACGCAGAAAATACACAACCCACGGCTGCCAGTCCGGGGCGTCGCTTCGAACAGTGCCTTGTGTACTCCTGAGAGCGAGATAATACCTCTCTTTGGTTTGCTCAATAACGCTTTCCAGTGAACTGCAAGGAACATAGGCATAGCCGCGCCGCAAGAGCAGCAGAGTTGTTAACACGCGTGATAGTCTGCCGTTTCCATCGCCTCAGCATAGCCAGCCACTTCCTGTTCATCGCGTGTTCCGAATTTCTTGATTTCCAGATTGGATAAAAGCTGTTCGACCTGCTTGTCAGAAAGCTTGCTGCCTTCGATACGCGTGGATGAGCCGATGCTCTCAATGGTGGCAACCCGGCGCAGGGCCGATAGCCGTTCCGGGGCAAGCGTACCAAGCGCCCTCCAGGCTCCCTTGAACTCATCTAGTTCGGCAATAAGAGACAACATTTCGGTCGAAATTTTCAGCGTATCGATGCTTATACTCATACCCGCATATATATCCATAAATACAAGGTTATTCAATACTTAAGCATCCAGAAAAATACCTGAAAATATCCAAAAATGCTTTTTGGAATCTGGGATGGAAGAGGCACCTGCCCATTACTCACTGAGAGGTTGTCAGCATCTGTGCCCCTGGGTAATGTTCGTTGCACTGAAATATCGGCAGACAGCAACAACATCCTGATCGAGGCATTACCAATGGCGGCAGTACTTTACTATTCCAATATGCAACATTTCACCCTGCGGGCGAACGGTAAGGATATCCTGTGTGATGGTGAGGGTTACCTGCTGGATCTGGATGCCTGGCCGGAAGATTATGTTATCGCTGCGGCCGAGCGTGGAGGGCTGGAACTCACCGATAAGCACTGGCAGGTGATTCGACTTCCATGAAGAACACGGCGTACAGGCACCGGTACGCAATATGATAAAGCACTTCAGAATGGCACCCTCGCAACCCCGACAGGCGATAAACCAAACAGCAGTTTGTTACAAAGCACGAGGGTATAGTGAGGCGCAATCCGTACTCGCTAAAAAGTGATTCACAACACCGGCAACCCGCTTGCCGAACCTATTTTTTCATCAGGAACTTTTATTAATAGACTTGTCTAACTAGTTGCTTTAAAAGTGTATGCCGCCTATAGTCGATCTAATAATGAAGTGGGGTGATCAGTGTGGGGCAGCCGTCTTGAGGATTTGCATTCTCGGGAAGTTTCATGTCTAACAGACCCAGCAATTTGCCGGATTTTGATAGACCCCCCCTTGATGAAGTCGCATTGTCGGTCCAGTTTGATCCGATTCAGAGGCTACAAACTCCGCAGATCGGGCTGTTTTGGTCCGAGTTACGTAGCGCTTTTCCTAAAACAGAACAGCACCCCCCGCTTGACCCTGTCACTGAACGGTTCGGCCCGTCACCCCGACCCAGTGTGCGTTTTGAAATTTCAAATGCTCCTCCAGCACCACGCTGCTGGTTTTTGAAAGAGGACAGCACCGAACTCATTCAGGTTCAGCAAGATCGGCTGATACACAATTGGCGCAGCCTAGATACCGGTGACTCATACCCTAGATATGAGCATGTTAGAAGGCAATTTGAATCTGAACTTGAAGCGTTCTGCAATTTTCTGAGGAGCGAAAAGATAGGTGAGTTTTCACCGAACCAATGCGAGGTAACTTACACAAACGCTATTGTTTCAGGAAAAGGGTGGGACCGTCATGGACAAATAGGGCGCCTACTAGCGCCCATTAGTATGGCTTATAGCGATGATTTCCTTGCTGAGCCTGAAAGCACTCGGTTTCAGACACAGTATGTTTTCAATGACGATGCAGGCAAGCCGCTGGGGCGATTACATATTTCTTGCCAGCCAGCATTCAAGGCATCGGATACTTCTCCGATATATCTATTGAACATGATTGCACGTGGGGCACCGAACGGAATGGAAGTGTCAGATATACTTAACTTTATCGATATGGGGCGTGAATGGATTGTGCGTGGATTTGCCTCAATAACCACCCCTGAAATGCACAAGATTTGGGAGCGTAAAGATGTCACATAACCAAGCTTTGTTGAATGACGATCGATATCTTCAAACTGAAACGTTGGGCTCGTCTTGCTGGTTATACCCGACTTCAAGTGTTGCGGCTGTTGAGTATGATCAAATGCACTGCCCTTGGCATACACAGAAAAATCAGGCGTTTTATTCTGTACCGAAGTTCGAAGCCCGTATAACAGGGGAGGTTCCTGCATGGTTGAATTACACCATAGCTAGACTTAGCACCCTGTCACAGCTGCGTAACAACTGGGACTCTTACGGTGCTTTACCAATCAGATTAACAGCCCATATGTCTGCAGCGCAGCTGTTGAGCTTAATTATGTCCGACGACATTCCTCTGCCGGATATTGTTCCAACACCATCTGGGGGAATCCAGATTGAATGGCACATGACAAATATTGATTTAGAAGTAGAAATTGCCGCGAATGGTCATTTATCAGTTTTCTTTGAAGATGCGCAGGGAGAACATGAGTCAGTCGATGATGATCTTGGCTATAATCCAAGTATCAGTGTCGGTTCTATTCCCGAAATTCTGGGGTATATTCAAGATAGATCTAACCCTTAATAGGAACCAGTGCGATAAATCGATTGATGGCAGATCCACCACCAGTCGATGACCCATCTATTACAGATGATCAGATTCTTTGGCGACGAGTTCATCCCGAACAGGTCGTTTTGGATAGAAATTTAAATCAGAAGCGCCCTACCTCTCAGGCATTTAATAATAGTTCTGGTACATCGGGAATGTCCGTAGATATTGCTGACGAAACCACAGTCCAAGATACCCTTAAAGGATATCCGGACCATTTATTAGTGGAATTTGAAGCGGGGTTGGTAAGACAGTTGAATCAAGGTGTGATTCGAGACCCTTTACCAGACAACCCTGCACACGCAGAGGTGACAGGGAAAAAGAGAAAACCCGTACAGAGAAGCTTGTACACTAATTGTCGCTGGGTAGTAGACCCCAACTAGCGTTTACTTAACACCCATGATGTATTGAATCCTGGGTCTGCTTGGGAAGCAGACCAACCAGCATTGAGGATAACTGGTGGCACATACTGAAAGCCATCAGTAAATCGTGTTTAGCGGAGCTCATAATCCCTTGGTCCCAGGTTCGAGTCCTGGCGGGCCCACCATTCTTCAGATGGCACCCTCGCGTTCAATGATCTCGCGGTAGTGCTTGTTCTGTTCCTGCTTACTATCGCCGCCGCCGAAGATCAACGCACCCGAGCTGTAGCTGGTGCCGAAGGTACCGGCAAGATTGACGGTCTGTGCCAGGCCATCGATGAATTGATGGTCCGATAATTCGGAGAGCGGGTGAATAAAGGCACTCCAGAGAATACCTTTAGCGATTGAATAACGGGCATCCAGCGCCGAATCGAAATTGGCCTGCATCAGGCGTTTCATCTTCTCGCTATCGATATCTCCGGCTTTGGCGACCGGGACGATAATGCGCATGCGGTCCGCCCGCTCATCCGTAATGACCGTTACCCGGTATTCCTGCAAGGTGAATTCCCAAAAACCCGGCCGACCACTCACTTTCTCTGCAACACGATCAATCAAGGTCTGTAAACGTTGATTGTTCATGGTTTGCTCAACGGACTCCTGTTTCCCCTTATCCTCCGCCCCGGCAATCTGGGCTGTAAACACCATCAGTGCCGCTATAAACAGATATCTCATACCGCCCCCTGTTGATACACCTCGATGCGTTAATAGTGTAGCGTATGTCCGATGTGCGTCAGGAGCAATCAATGAGCGGCCATGCTACCGCACCCTTCGGCAGTTACCCGCCAACCCCGTTGCAAAACTGGGCCCGTGCGCGTGGCCACCAACTGAAACCGGGCTGGCCGGGAAAACAAATGGGCTCGCTGTATCGACGTATTGCGGGGGCGCGCGACGGTCGTCCTTTTGATGTGGAACTGTTTGGAACTCAGCGCGCACGCCTGCATCCCTATGACAATTCGTGCGAACGACGCGTTTTTTGCACACCGCAATTCTGGGAACCTGATGAGCGCAGATTTCTTGCTGAATACATGCAATCAA
>CAJXFW010000072.1 GCA_913053655.1 uncultured Thiogranum sp.
GTGGACATCGACAATGACGGTGATCTCGATGCCTTTGTCGGGGGGTTCACCGGCACGGTGGAGTTTTTTGAGAATCTGGAGTTCCAGAGACTTGCCCTGCCCGCCGGAGCGGGGAATCTGCTGATCAATGTGGCTACCGCAGGCGCAAATATTCCTGGCGGGTTTCTGACCGCGGCTGCACTGACGAGCCCGCCGACAGGAAGCTTCCCGTTTGGTAAAATAAGCTACAACGTCATCACCACGGCAGGTGGTACGGTCACCGTGCGCATGGCCTTCCCCTCCGCCCTGCCTTCGGGGTTCAAGGTCTATAAAATCGATGCTTCGGATAATTTTACAGTGATCCCTGCTTCGCAGTACACACAGGTCAACAGCACCACCCTTGATCTCAGCCTCACCGATGGCAGCGCCTTTGATCTGGATGCGGATGCCGCCAATGGTGTGATTATCGATCCGGTGACGGTGGGTGCGCCAACGGCCGCGACAGGCGGCGGCGGAAGTGGTGGTGGCGGAGGCGGTTGCGTGATTCAGCCGGCTGGTGGATTTGATCCGCTGCTGCCGCTGCTGGCGTTGATGGGTACATTTGTGGCATGGATACGCCGCAAACGTGTGTGAGAACAGGACGCTTGCAAGCCCACAGGGAAGAGGGCGCCGTGTCTGATTCTGACCTCCCGCCGGCACCGCCGGCAGCCGGCCTGCCGCCGTTTGCCTATACGACATCACCGGAGTTCCCCGAACTTCTCGATCAACTGAAGGCATCGCTGGTGATGTCCACCTATCAGGCGGGCAAGCTGATATTTATTTCTTCTGACGGCGAAAATATCAAGTTACTGCCACGCAATATGGACCAGCCGATGGGGCTGGCATTGCAAGGTAATAAACTGGCTGTGGCCTGTATGCACGATACCTTCGTGCTGGCACATGATGCCCGTCTGGCTGCCGCGTATCCCCGCCGGCCCGGGATGTACGACACCCTGTTTATGCCACGCCGGCAGTTCTACAGCGGTACGCTGCACCTGCACGACATCGGCTGGCAGGGCGATCACCTGATTGCAGTGAACACGCTTTTTTCATGCCTGTGTCGTGTGGATGGCGAGTACAGCTTCACGCCTGTCTGGAAACCGCCGTTTATCACCGAACTTGCACCCGAAGACCGCTGCCATTTGAACGGTATGGCCATGGTGGATGGTAAACCCCAATATGTATCCGCATTCGGCGCCACCAATAACAAAGATGACTGGCGCGAGAAGAAATATGAGTCCGGCATCATCATGGATGTGGACAGTGGTGAGGTCATTGCCGGGGGATTGCCGATGCCGCACACGCCGCGTGTGTTTGACGGGGAATTGTATGTATTGTTTTCTGCAACGGGCGAACTGGCGCATATTGATGTCAAAACGGGCAGGCATGAAGTGGTGAAGAAATTCGATGGCTATGTGCGGGGTATGGATAAGATAGGTGATTACCTTTTTGTGTGCCTGTCAAAACTGCGCAAGTCGCATACGTTTAACGATTCCGAATACGCCAAAAAGCGTGATTATCAAGCTGGTTTTGAAATGATTCACCTTCCCACCGGCGGTACGATCAGCCACCTGAAATTCCATCGCAGTTGCGACGAAATTTACGACATTTGTATTCTTCCCGGCATCAAACGACCCGGTATTGTCGGTGTGCTGGACGGCAGCTACCGCATGGCGCTGACCATGCCAGACACTATTTTCTGGTCAACAGCGCCGGAAACAGAACAAACTGCCGTTTAATACCTTTATTCGGTACCTTTGTTTGGGGTCAGAGTAGAATGGCACTAAGTTAAGCCTTAAATGCACGTACTCCCGTCATTCCGGCGAATGCCGGAATCTATACGGCCTGATTAAACAGCCTGGATCCCGGCCTGCGCCGGGATGACGGAGGCTATTTCGGCTTAACTTAGTGCCATTTCGCGCCGAGCAAAGCTCGTCGCATCTTGCGGGTCAGAGTAGAATGGCACTATGGATTCCGGTATTCACCGGAATGACGGAAATACAAGCATTCGGAGCTATAGTTTCGTCAGAAAGCTTCGAGCCGTTACGATTTTTGTTTTCTCAATCATTTTTAAAGCCAATAGATCGTGCTTGTCTCCACTAACCAGGAAATCTGCTTCGCCGGCAACAGCCATCGCGAGGACCGGGTTGTCATCAGGGTCGGGAGAAATATCTATGGTAGGCAAGTCAGTTAATACGAGTGCCTGATATCTCAGGCCGTTGATCATATTTCCGGCTTCTGAAGGTACCAGGTATTTGCGTAGTTTTGGATAGCGGCTGACGCGGCGGAATTCCGAAAGTTGCCATTCAGATGTTATCAGCTCAAATTTTTTCTTTCGCCACGCCTGATAAATCAGATCCGGCGGTGTCTTTCGGGTAATCAGTGCAGCAATCAGGATGCCGGTATCGAGCACGACGTGCATCGTTACTGGTCATTGACCAATGCATCTTCAATCGCTTCCAGGATGTCTTCCTGAGCGTATGCCGGGTTACGCTCTTTAACATCTTCGACGGTCAGCTCAAACAGGCGTGACAGTACCGCCTCATCCACGAAGCGGGAGAGGTCACCTTTCCTGGTGCCTTTCCGGGCAAGGTAGATGCGTAGCGCACGGTCAGTATCTTCGGGAACTACGACTGACCATCGGGTATTACTCATGGCTCGTTACCTCGAATCTTGTCTGGTCAGGAGTATAAGCGGATATACGCTTATCATCAAACACCAGACCCCTGTCGAAAGGGCTTGACATGGAGTTGACTCCAGGCTTTAGGCTCTCTCACGTTGAGTATTTTTCTGAATCAATTGTTGAACCTGGAGGGTACTCCAGGTTGTCATAACGCTGGAAGAGGGGTTGCAGTCGTGAATCGCGTGAGTAAACAAGGGTATCGATTCAATAGAAGGGCATTGGGCGCCGTGTTCCTGGCCGGGTTCGTTGTCAGCCCCGTGCAGGCACACGATCCGATTTTCAGTATTGGACCGCATGTTGTTTACAAGGGAGGGATCGAGATCGCCCCTGAGGTTGAAACGAGTAAAAAAGGTAATGAACGTGAGACTGGGTTGGGTCTCGAACTGACCTACGGTCTGACCGGTGACTGGGCGGCGGGTATCGATCTCCCTTACCGATTTAGCAAGGAAGGGTCAGACGATGCGTCCGGGGTCAGTGATGTCAGCCTGTTTACTAAATACCGTTTCTGGCGCCACGACACGCTGGGTGCCCAGGAAACGGCAGCGGTATTGGCTAAAGTTAAATTCGCCAGCGGCGATGAAAACAAGACACCGCCAGTGGGTACCGGTAGTACCGATGCCATTCTGGGTTTGACGTACGGTTATGAGAGCCGCAAGTGGTATCGCTGGGCAAGTGTCCGCTATCGCCGTAATGGTGAAAATGACGACCGGCTGCGCCGTGGCGACAAGCTGCTGGTTGATCTGGTCGGCGGTATCCGGCCAAAGCCCACCGGTTATCTTGAACCGGACACTGTCTGGTTGCTGGAGCTGAACGGTGAGTACGGGCGACGTGCTGAATTCAGGGGTTCGAACCTGCCCGACACCGGTGGTACGGAGTTGTTTCTGTCGCCCGGCATCTTCTGGACCTATCGCTACTTTGCGGTCAAGGCCGGTGTGCAGGTTCCAGTCGCCAGCAACCTGCACGGCAGCCAGGACAATAGCGACTACCGCGCCCGGCTGATTCTGGAATGGCATTTGTGAACGTTGAACTAAAGTGAGGTAGAACCATGAAGAAAGTACTGGCTGTCATGATGTTGAGTATGCTCTGGAGCGCCGCGACATTCGCTGCCGGCACGGAATACCGGATGCGCGTCGATGGGCTGGCCTGCCCCTACTGCGCCTACGGCATTGAAAAGAAGCTGAAGGCGATTGAGGGTGTCGGGAAGATCGATGTCGATCTCAACGCCGGTCTGGTGGTTGTGGACGTGGCTGAAGGTGTTGCATTGACCGAGCCGCAGATGAAAACGCTGTTTCAGGACGCCGGCTTTACCTACCGCAGCATGACTGAGAAGTCGCTTGATGGGGGAGCGAAAAATGAATGACGCGACTACTCGTGGCGCCCCGGCCTTGAGAACCATCTGGCTGACGCTGTTTGCCTCTACCGGTACCTTGATCTGCTGTGCGTTGCCTATCATTTTTGTGTCACTGGGTTTCGGGGCTACGGTAGCCGCGCTGACCAGCAGTTTTCCGCTATTGATCACACTCAGTCTGCACAAGGCCTGGGTGTTCGCCTTCTCGGGTGCGATGCTTGTCTTGTCCGGTTGGCTTATGTACCGGCCTGGAAGAGTCTGCCCGACTGATCCTGAACTGGGCCGGTTGTGCGATACGACCCGGACGTGGAATAGACGACTGTACCGGTCTTCCGTAGTCATCTGGTGTATTGGTTTTTTTGCCGCGTTCCTCGCTTTGCCATTGAGAATCTGGCTGGGTGTTTGAAGACAGGGAAAACGAAACACCATGAATAGGTATGGCGGTTATCACGTCCTTTGCGATTTTTTTACTATCCCTGTCTTAATTGCAGGTAGTGTGGTGATGGGTGCCGGGAGCGCCTGGAGCGCGCCGATTACGTTCAATACCGCGTTACCCGTCGCCAAAAATGAGTTTCTGGTAAGAGAGCAGTTCATTATTAACCGGTCCAGCGACGATCCAACTAACCTGAACCGGGATCGCACCGCAAAAGCGGCCGTGTCGGTACTGGGTTACGGCGTCAATGGCAAACTCGCACTGTTTGGTGTACTACCTTACCGTGACAATGAGCTGAAGTTGACGGTCGCCGGTCAGCGTATAAAACGTAGCGCCAGTGGATTCGGCGACCTCACGGTATTCGGCCGCTACACAGTGGTGCAGCGCGATCAGCCCGGGCGTAATTTTCGTATCGCCCCGTTTGTCGGTATCAAGGCGCCTACGGGTGATGATGACAAGCGCGATGCGATGGGTGTGTTGCCCCCGAGCGTTCAGGTCGGTTCAGGTTCATGGGATCCGTTAGTCGGTGTGGTGAGTACGTATCAAACGCTGGATTACCAGATTGACGGTCAGATCAGTTATCAGATCAATAACAAAGCAAACGATTTTGAGGCCGGTGATGTGGCGCGACTCGACGGTTCCTTGCAGTATCGCTTGTGGCCACGAACGCTGGGCGGTGGTGTCCCTGCGTTCTTCTACGGTGTCATTGAGGCCAACCTGATTCATCAACAGAAGAACCAGGTCAATGGTCAGTCAAACTCCGACTCCGGCGGCACCCGGCTGTTTCTGACGCCCGGTATCCAGTATGTCACCCGGCGCTGGATCGCCGAGACAGCCATACAGGTTCCCGTGGTACAGAACCTCAACGGCGACGCCCTGGAAAACGACTACATTGCGCGGGTCAGCGTCCGTTTTAATTTTTAAGGAGGCTTTGATTATCCACTACCGTCATTCCGGCGAAGGCCGGAATCCATAAAGATCACAGACCTGGATGCCGGGTCAAGCCCGGCATGACGATACATCGGAGCTTCTATAAGTCAGTCAGGAGAAGGTAGCTATTATGGGTGAAATAGTTTTGAAAGCACTGGGCTGGATCACAGCCGTACTGTTAGGACTGGTATTGATTGTCTGGCTGGTGTGGATACCCTCAGCGCGGGAACCCGGCTATGCGTTCGTCGCGGCCTGGGGTGGACCGGGCAACGCACCCGGTCAGTTCCACGATCCGACCGGGGTTGCGGTGACCGATAGCGAAGTCTTCGTCAGTGATGCCCGCAACGCCCGCATCCAGGTGTTTGATTTGGACGGGCACTTCAAACGCTGGTTTGGTACCAAAGGTGATGGACCGGGACAGCTAGGTCGCCCCATGAATCTCAGTATCGCCGGTGATGAGTTATATGTGGCCGATTACTGGAATGACCGTATTCAGGTGTTCGGCCTGGATGGCACGCCACATCGCAACATCGGCAAGACGGGCAAGGGTCCCGGTGAGTTCAATGCGCCGAGTGGCGTGGCGGTGGCCGGCAACGGTGACTTGTATATTGCCGATTTCTATGGCCAGCGTATTCAGCAGCTGCATGCCGATGGGTCTTTCGTCAGACAGTGGGGTCATACCGGCAAGGTCGGTATCCTGGCGGGTGAGTTCAATTACCCGATTGATGTGGCGCTCACAGATGACAGGACTTTGTACGTGGCGGACGGTTATAACGACCGGGTTCAGGTGTTCAGCCCGGACGGCAAGTTTCTGCGCAAGTGGGGCGGGCCTTTCGCTATGAATATCTTCGGGCCTTTCAACGGCTGGTTTGCTACTGTCACCGGAATAACGATCGATCGCAGTGGCAACGTCTTTGTGGCTGATTTCTACAACAACCGGGTGCAGAAGTTTTCGCCCGATGGCACTTTTCTATCCACCTTCGGTAGTAAAGGCACGGGACCAGGCCAGTTCGAAAAAGCGATTGCTGTAGCGGTAGCACGCAACGGCACCGTTTTTGTGGCCGACTTCGCCAATAACCGTATTCAGAAATGGAAACCGAAGCCATAAATCATGTAAGGAATCTCTGATTAGTTCGAAAAAGCCGTAATGAAGCCCGCAGGGATTCTATGGGCGCAGCGCGGCAATCTCCAACTTACTAAGCGGGCGTGACGCTGATTCTGACCGGGCTTGCCCGCGAACGGTGTCTGGTGACCTCTGCTGGTTCGCGGGCAAGCCCGCTCCTACGGGATTAGGCCGTGAACTCCGAAACTTGAGTTAATACAGTTCGCTTGTCCTGACTAAAGGAGTAATATCATGTCTGGATCAATTAGATCATTAGCCGTTGTGTTGGTAGTGCTTGGCGCGTGGAACAGCGTTGCTGTTGCACAGGATAAAAATACGGACAGTATCGAATTTCCCGGGATACCGGATATTCCTGTGCCACAGGGGATGTCCTATGAAGGATTTTTCGAAGCACACAATCCGGTCAATGTCGTTTTCGGCGTGTCGGACCCCGGTGCCCAACTCAAGGAATCTCTTATCAACGCGGCCTATACGGTCAAGTATCTCAAGCCCCGGGGAATCCCTTACCACATTCAGATTGTCTTGTATGGGAAAGCGGTCCTGTCCGCGATGTCATTCAGTGAGGTCTACAGTGGTTACGCCCCGCTGTTCGATTCGCTACAGGAAGCCGGCGTCGAATTCAGGGTATGTCACAATTCGATGCGGATGTTAAAAGTCAGCGCAGATGACTTGTATCCTGATATGGAAGTGGTTCCAGCAGGCATTCTCCAGCTTATCAAAATGCAAATGCAGGGTTATAGTTACATCAGTAATCGTTGATGGCTTGCACGTATTTGGGTGATCGAAACCGGAGAATACGCTCGCAATGTGGCAGGAACGTTAATTATGTGGATACCCTTGATTCTGCTCTAGTTATATTCTCTCTATGAGTGGTCACACAATTGTCATATGGTGCTGCTAGACTGGCACCGACCTGCATAAACCAGACCCGCTAGTCGAGCCTGTACGGATTCAGTGGTGGGTCTCGGTTTGATTGAAAGGGTCAGTAGCAAAATCCGTGTCCCGCAATGACACGCCTGCGGTTATCGCGACGACGAATGTCTGAAGCTAGAGATACCGTTTTCAACTTACACGAAGCCACGTAGACCCACCCAATTTGTTTAGGCAATGACGGGTTTCAGGTTCTCACTCATTGGATTCGTTTTCCCGGTCTGGAGGAAAAATGTCAAAACGTCTCAAAAAAAGTATGTTTGTCGGAGTAGCTTTGCTGTCCGTCGGTCTGTTGAGCGGCCAGGTCAGTGCTGAGAACATCATCTCGGGTGCCGGCGCAACCTTCCCATACCCTGTCTATGCCAAGTGGGCCGAAACCTATGCCAAAGAGACGGGTGTAAAAATGAACTATCAGTCCATTGGCTCCGGCGGTGGCATCCGGCAGATCGAGGCCAGGACGGTGGATTTCGGTGCTTCCGATGCACCCCTCAAAGTCCAGGATCTGGATAAGGCCGGCTTGATGCAGTTTCCCATGATCATGGGTGGCGTCGTGCCGGTCGTGAATATTCCGGGCGTTAAACCGGGTGAACTCAAGCTGACTTCAGAGCAAATGGCTGATATCTTCCTGGGCAAAATCAAGAAGTGGAACGATGCCCGTCTCAAGACCAATAACCCGGGCCTGCATCTGCCTGACAGCCTCATCACTGTGGTGCACCGCTCTGATGGTTCCGGCACCACCTGGATTTTTACCAACTACCTGAGCAAAGTCAGTAAAGCATGGGCAAACAAGGTCGGTAACAACAAGGCCGTAGCCTGGCCCGTGGGTGTGGGTGGCAAGGGTAACGAAGGTGTCGCCTCCTATGTGCGCCGCATCAAGAACTCAATTGGCTATGTCGAATATGCCTATGCGCTGCAGAACAAGATGTCCTATGCCAAGCTGCGCAATCGGGATGGTCATTTTGTTTCACCGACCAGCAAGAATTTCCAGATCGCAGCGGCGAATGCTGACTGGGAACACGCACCCGGTTTCTACATGGTTTTAACTGACCAGCCGGGCGCTGACAGCTGGCCGATTACCGGTGCCTCTTTCATCCTGGTCTACAAGACCCAGGCCAAGCCCAAGACGGCTGCGGCGGTGCTCAAATTCTTCGATTGGGCCTATCACCATGGACAGCAGATGGCCGAGAAACTCGACTATGTGCCCATTCCACCCAAGGTTGTGAGTCTGGTTGAACGTACCTGGGCGAAACAGATCAAGTCTAAGTCCGGTGAGCCTGTTCTAAATGTCAGCCTGGCGCAATGAACTCCACAACCGGTTATATTGAGGCAAGTCCTGGCGGTTGCTGATACGTTGCAGGGGAGCTGTCATCTGACCGCTCCTCTGCTTGATTTTTGGGTCAAGTAGCCGGATTTATGAAACTGACAGGAGAACTTGATTTAAACTCGCCGGTGTCCAGCCACTCTGTCGCTTTGAACCTGCGCAAAGGCGAGCGACTCGATGTCTTGTTCCGGGGTTCGGCACTGTTTTCCGCCCTGTTGGTCTTCGTAATAATTGTAGCAATTGTCGTCTCTTTGGTGATCGGTGCCTGGCCCGCATTACAGAAATTCGGCTTTGGTTTCCTGACCAGTTCGCAATGGAATCCGGTTACTCAACAGTTCGGTGCGCTGGTCGCGATTTTCGGCACATTGGTCACGTCGGCCATCGCCCTGTTGATTGCCATCCCGGTCAGTTTTGGTATTGCGCTGTTTATCACTCAATTGGCGCCGACCTGGCTCAAGCACCCTGTTGGGGTTGCGGTTGAGTTATTGGCAGCCATCCCCAGCATCATCTACGGTATGTGGGGCCTGTTCGTCTTCGTACCCTTGTTTGCCGACTATGCCCAGCCCTGGATCACTGACCATCTCGGCGACTGGCCGGTGCTGGGCATGTTATTCCAGGGGCCACCGATGGGCATCGGCATGTTTACGGCAGGCCTGATTCTCGCCATCATGATATTGCCGTTTATTGCCGCAATCATGCGCGATGTATTTGAAGTCGTACCCGTGACGCTCAAGGAATCAGCCTATGCGTTGGGTGCGACCACCTGGGAAGTGACGTGGCATATTGTCCTGCCGTATACGAGAGTGGGCGTGGCCGGTGGCATCATGCTGGGTCTGGGGCGGGCTCTGGGCGAGACCATGGCGGTCACTTTTGTGATAGGCAATGCCCATAAAATCAGTGGCTCGCTGTTTATGCCGGGCAGTACCATCTCATCGACGCTGGCCAATGAGTTCACCGAGGCCGTGGAAAAGCTCTATAGTTCTTCATTGATTGCGCTGGGTTTGATTCTGTTCCTCATCACGTTCGTGATTCTCGCACTGGCCAAGCTTATGTTGATGCATCTGGCCGCCCGTGAAGGCACGCGCAGCTGAGGTTTAAGACGATGAATCTCTATCGGCGACGGCTCTTCATCAACTATTTTAACCTCACGGTGTCGACCCTGATGACCGTGTTTGGTCTGTTCTGGCTGGTGTGGCTGCTGTGGACACTCCTGAGCAATGGTTTGCAGTGGATCAGCCTGGATGTCTTCACCCAGATTACCCCTCCACCAGGCAGTACCGGGGGGCTGGCAAACGCGATTGTTGGCAGTTTACTCATGACGGCCATGGGGGTGGCGATGGGTGCGCCCATCGGTGTCCTCGCCGGAACCTACCTCAACGAGTTCGGCCGCGCCTCGTTTTTTGCGCCGGTGGTACGTTTTGTCAATGACATTCTCCTCAGTGCCCCATCTATCATTATCGGTATTTTCATCTATGAGGTCATGGTGGTGAGCATGGGACATTTCTCAGGCTGGGCGGGGGCGGCCGCACTGGCGCTGATCGTAATACCCGTGGTGGTACGCACGACAGAAGATATGCTTCGCATGGTTCCCAATTCGCTACGTGAGGCTGCCGCCGCCCTGGGGGCGCCGCAATGGAAGATTGTCACTCACATTGTCTACCGTGCTGCCAAAACCGGCATCATAACCGGCATCATGCTGGGGGTGGCACGGGTGTCCGGTGAAACGGCGCCGTTACTGTTCACCGCATTGAACAACCAGTTCTGGAGCTTATCCCTGGATCAGCCGATTGCAAACCTGCCGGTTGTGATTTTCCAGTTTGCCATGAGTCCGTATGACGATTGGCAACACCTCGCCTGGGCAGGAGCCCTACTGATTACGTTCAGTATTCTCTGCCTGAATATTCTTGCCCGTGTGTTTTTGCGCACCAGGAAGCCGGGACACTGATCACCATGAACAGAGATAGTATTGATATGCTTAATGACTCAACTTTTGTGGAAAATGCGATGGTAAATGAACACGATAGCAGTGCGCATACTGCTACCGTAAGAAATTTTCAATCTCCCAAGTTACGGGTTGAAAATCTGGATTTTCATTATGGAAAATTTCAGGCCCTGCATGGTATCAGCATGGACATTCCCGAGAAAAAAGTCACGGCCTTTATCGGGCCTTCCGGTTGCGGTAAATCCACGCTGCTACGGATCTTCAACCGTATCTATGAACTTTACCCGGACCAGCGATCCAGTGGACGTGTGTTGCTGGATGGCGATAATATTCTCAGCAGGGATCAGGATCTGAATCGTCTGCGCGCAAAAGTGGGCATGGTGTTTCAGAAGCCGACTCCCTTCCCGATGTCGGTGTACGACAATATTGCCTTTGGTCTGAGGCTCTATGAACGGCTGTCGCGCACGCGTATGAATGATCGTGTGGAATGGGCGCTGAAGAAAGCAGCATTGTGGGATGAGGTCAAGGACAAGTTACACCAGATTGGCACGCAGCTGTCAGGTGGTCAGCAGCAGCGTCTGTGTATTGCCCGCGGCATTGCCGTAAAACCGGAGGTCTTGTTGTTCGATGAACCCGCTTCGGAACTGGATCCTATCTCGACGCTCAAGATAGAGGAGCTGGTTAGTGAGCTCAAGGATGATTATACGATTGTCATTGTGACGCACAACATGCAACAGGCGGCGCGGGTTTCCGACTATACGGCGCTTATGTATCTGGGTAAGTTGGTTGAATATTCGGATACCAATACCTTGTTCACCAATCCGGGTAAGAAACAAACAGAGGACTACATCACAGGCCGTTATGGCTGAACCTCGCTGACCCCGACAAGTCCGGAATGGCGGAGCCGGTGTGCTATGGATCTATCTCTCCAGCACCAACAATCATTCAAGATACTCAATTCTCAGAATACCAGTTGGCCGCGCAGCTGGATAATATTGGGGCTTTCATTCCTGCCCCTCCTGTCGGGGCTGGCATCTACCCTGACATAGTTCAGCATAAAGCGCAGATTTTGATTCGGGTACCAGTTAGTGCCCAGCGTGATGTTATTTTCTTCGCCACCGGTGATGCCGTTGTCTTCGAGATCCACGGCACTATAGCGTGCGGCAAGTTCCCAGGCACCATACGGTGACCTGGGCCGGATCTGTATAAAAGCGCCCTTTTTTGTGCTGTAGCGGCGATGTTCGCCGGTAAGGAGCCAGCTGCCATAGAGATACCAGCCATTAAAATCCGGATCGCTGCGTTGTTTTTTACGCGCTACGCTGACCCGTGTATATTCGCCCTGCAAGGAAAAAGCTTTATACACCGCGGCGGCTTCCAGACCTACAGTAACCGTTTGGTCAACGTCGTGGAGTGTCCCGGTTTTAACCAGTTTGCTCGCAAGATTGGCTTCCGGTCGGCTGCCGTAGTTAACGGTCTTGGGCTCGCGGTATTCAACGGCTGCGCCAACATGAAGTAGCCGGTGCCGGCTTTTGATCGGCACGGCCGTCAGGCGTAGCACTGTACCCCAGCCATCCTTTTCGCCGTTGCGAATATTGCCATTGAATAAACCGGCTGCTGCACTCCAGTTGTCCCCATAGGTATTTATCATGGCACCCACCTTGTAACCCGGCGAGAAAGCCTTGGGTAATCCGCGCTCCATAAACGTACTGTTATTCGAACTTGTCATATTTTCGAGACCGAACGGTTCCAGTATATTACCAGCCCGGAGGGTAACCGGTTTGAAACCGTTATAACCCACCCATGCACTCTTTATTCTGAAATTACGCTTGGAGGCGAAGTCATATTCGGCCCGGTAGCGCCAGTCAGCAAAAGCCTTGCCGGAGGCAAACAGGCGCGCCCGACG
>CAJXFW010000073.1 GCA_913053655.1 uncultured Thiogranum sp.
ATTAAACATCAAGATTGGAAACCGACAACGCGTTAGTTTCAATAAATTCACGCCGTGGTTCAACCTGATCGCCCATCAGCGTAGTAAAGATTTCATCGGCTGCAACAGCATCTTCGATCTGTACCCGCAGCATGCGGCGGGTATCGGGATTCATCGTCGTATCCCATAACTGGTCCGGGTTCATTTCACCCAGACCCTTGTAGCGCTGAATATGCTGCCCGCGTTTTGCTTCATCCATCAGCCAGGCGATGGCCTGTTTAAAACTCGCAACCGGTATTTGTTTATCGCCGCGCTGGACAAAGGCATCTTCTCCGAGCAAACCATCCAGCTGTTCACCCAATGTAACCATGCGCCCGTACTCGGCGCTGGCAAAAAATTCACTCGGGAGCTGTCGTTCGCTGGAGACGATACCGTGCGTCATTTTACACAGGTGCATGGTGAAACCTTCGTGTTCCTCATTCTTGTCCACCTTGAGCGTGTAGCGCTCACCCGCCTTTTGATGGCTGTTGATACGCTCCTGAAGTTCAGCGCACCATGCCTGGATCTTGTCCATATCGTGCAGATCCACTTCTTCCAGCGCCGGCATGTACAACATTCTCTCCAGCACGCTCGGGTTATAGCGGCGCGACAAGCGCTCTATCGATGCCATCACCGCCATGTACTGCTTCGCCAGGTTTTCCAGGCCGGGGCCGGTCAGGGCCGGGGCGTTTTCGTTTACGTACAGGCTGGCTTTGTCCAGTGCCGCCTGTATGAGATATTCCTGTAACGCCGCATCGTCTTTAACATATTGTTCCTGCTTGCCTTTTTTTGCTTTATACAGTGGCGGCTGAGCGATATAGACGTAACCGTTTTCGATCAGCTCACGCATCTGGCGGTAAAAGAAGGTCAGCAGCAGGGTTCGAATGTGGGAGCCGTCTACATCCGCATCGGTCATGATTATGATCCGGTGATAACGGAGTTTCTCGATATTGAACTCCTCGCGACCGATACCACAGCCAAGCGCGGTGATTAACGTCCCCACCTCAACAGATGACAGCATCTTGTCAAAACGCGCTTTCTCCACATTTAAAATCTTGCCCTTAAGGGGAAGAATAGCCTGTGTACGACGGTCCCTGCCCTGTTTGGCGGAGCCGCCGGCGGAATCACCCTCCACCAGGTACAGCTCGCATTGACTGGGGTCGCGCTCCTGGCAGTCCGCCAGTTTGCCGGGCAGGCCGGCGATATCCAGTGCGCCCTTGCGACGGGTCATTTCACGCGCCTTGCGCGCCGCTTCCCGAGCCATCGCCGCTTCCACTATCTTCGCCGTAATGGCCCTGGAATCTGCTGGGTTTTCAAGAAGATAGCTGTCAAGTTTATCAGAGACAGTGGATTCCACGATGCCCTTTAACTCGGATGACACCAGCTTTTCCTTGGTCTGCGAGGAGAATTTGGGATCCGGCACCTTGACCGACAGCACTGCAGTCAACCCTTCACGAGCATCGTCACCGGTAGTGTTAACCTTGTTCTTTTTGGTGATCTGTTTTTCCATGTACTGGTTCAGGGTGCGCGTCAGGGCAGCACGGAAACCCGCCAGGTGGGTACCACCATCAAGCTGGGGAATGTTATTGGTGAAGCAGAAAATATTTTCCTGGTAGGAGTCATTCCACTGCATGGCAACTTCGACACCGACACCGTCTTTCTGGCCGGTAAAGTAGAAAACGGTCGGGTGCAACGGGGTTTTGTTTCTGTTCAGGTGTTCCACGAAAGCTCGGATACCGCCCTGGTATTCGAAAATATCCTGTTTGTCGGTACGTTCGTCGGTCAGTTTTATGCGCACGCCGGAATTCAGAAAAGACAGCTCTCTCAATCGCTTGGAGAGAATATCGTAATGAAATTCGGTATCGGTGAAGATCACTGTGCTTGGCTTGAACCTGATTTCGGTGCCGGTCTTGTCCGTATCACTGATGGCGACCAGTGATTCTTTAGGCTCGCCCAGCTCGTATTCCTGATAGTGCAGCTTGCCATCACGACGAATGGTCAGCTTGAGGTTTTCTGATAACGCATTGACCACCGAAATGCCGACACCGTGCAAACCGCCGGAAACCTTGTAAGAATTATCGTCGAATTTCCCGCCGGCGTGTAACACCGTCATAATGACTTCAGCAGCGGAGCGACCTTCTTCGGGGTGTATATCAACCGGAATTCCACGACCGTCATCGGTAATGGTGACTGAATTGTCGCTGTGTAGCGTAACGGTTATTTCTGAACAATAGTTGGCGAGCGCTTCGTCAATCGAATTGTCAACGACCTCGAACACCATGTGGTGCAAACCGGTGCCGTCATCGGTATCGCCGATGTACATACCGGGCCGTTTGCGAACGGCTTCAAGCCCCTTGAGAACCTTGATATTTGAGGAATCGTAGCTGGGTCTATCGCTCATATTGATATAATCCGGAAAGTATTGCTGGATTATACCACCTTGGTAACAACGCCGTGTTTCACGTGAAACCGTCCAACCTGATCGGAACCCCAGCCGGTTTTTTCAATCCCGTTAATTGCCGTCACAAATACCTGGGCCCCCACTGATCGCAAAAGCCGGAGCACACGAAACTGATTGTCTTCATCGAGCTCAGCACCAATATCATCCATGAGGAAAAGACTGTTTTGTGAGGTTTCGAGTTTCAGGAGCTGCACCTGTGCGACTTTCAGCGCGGTCACAAACAGCTTGAGCTGCCCCCGGGAAAGCTGCTCGCTTAACGGCTGGCCAGCACAGAAAAATGCCAGTTCAGCGCGTTGCGGGCCCGCCCGTGTATAACCCAGCTCTTTATCACGCGTTAACCCGGCCTGCAGAGCCTGCCGATAAGAAAGATCCTGGCTCCACCCCCTGCGATAGCTGATTTTCAATTCCCGGTCCATATCCAGTAATTCTGCGCATATTGTCAGCAGTACCGCTTCCAGATCAATGGTGTAGCGCTCGCGCATTTGATGGAGCTCTTCGCCACGGGCCGCGAGTTCAGTATCCCAGGCACTGATTTCCTGTGCGGACGCATGCTTTCTCAGCGCAGCATTGCGTTGCTTAAGCAGCTTGTGAAATTGCTTCCATACTTGCAGATACGTCTGTTTCACGTGAAACAATCCCCAGTCGAGGTACTGCCGCCTGAAGGCCGGTCCCTCTTCAATAAGCCGATGTAAATTACCCCCCAGCCATTGAATCGGAAAAAGTGCTGCCAGTTCAGACAGGCGCCTGATCGGTTTACTATCGATACGCGCGATAAGTTTCTTCTCGGAGCGACTGATTCCTACGGGGATGTCTCGACCTTCTGTTCGGCAGACCTTTGCCACCAGCTGAAATCCTTTTCCGCCCGAACAAATGGTTTTATCCAGGTTGCGGGTACGAAAGGATCGACCCCTGGATAATACAAATAACGCCTCAAGTAAACTGGTTTTACCTGCGGCGTTCGCGCCGACAAAAAGGTTTAAGTGGGGGGAAAAAAGGAGCTCTACCGCTTCGATATTGCGGAACCCGTCTATCGATAGGGATTTCAGAGCCATCAGAATTGCCAGATCCCCGGACGGGATCACTACAAATTTCGGTTACAACCGCATGGGCATAACAACATAACGGTACTGGTCCGTTCCCGGCTGCTGGATTAAACAGCTGCTGTTCGAGTCGCTCAGCGTGATTTCCACATTATCACTACGTACCGATGACAATACGTCCAGCAGATACGTCACGTTAAAACCGATTTCCAGTGCACTACCCTGGTAATCCACCTCGAATTCTTCGTCAGCCTCTTCCTGTTCCGGATTATGTGCTTGTATTTTAACGTTATTTTTTTCAAGATTCAGGCGTATACCGCGATATTTTTCATTCGAGAGAATCGACGTCCGGGACAGTGCCTGACGAAACAGTTCGCGATCGGCAACGATCAGCTTGTCACCACCCTTGGGAACCACCCGATCATAATCGGGGAAACGCCCATCCACCAACTTGGAAGTGAAACACAGGTCTTTGCTCCGAACGCGAATGTGATTGGTTCCAACTTCCACCTGCACCTGGTCGACGCTTGTTTCGAGCAAGCGCTGTAGTTCCTGAATCCCCTTGCGCGGTACGATCACCTGGCGGGAGTGACTGATACCAGTATCAACGTCCATGTCGCATAACGCCAGACGGTGGCCGTCGGTCGCTACGGTGCGCAGCAAACCCTTGCCGATTTCCAGCATCAAGCCATTCAGGTAATAGCGTACATCCTGCTGCGCCATGGAAAACTGGGTACGCTCAATACACTCCTTGAGCTTGTCCTGGGAAATCGCAAACTGACAGTCACTTTTGATCTCTTCTACCACAGGGAAATCCGCTGCCGGTAATGTGGCCAGCGTAAATCGACTTTTTCCGCTGTTTATCTGCGCTTTCTGGTCTTTGAAGGTAAATCGAATTTGGGCATTCTCTGGAAGTGCTTTGCAAATATCCACCAGTTTGCGCGCTGGTAACGTAATCTCCCCGCCTTCTTCAATTTCAACGGCTATTTTTGCCTGGATCTCAACTTCAAGATCGGTTGCCGTTACCTGCAATCCTTTGTCATCTGCAATTATCAGTACATTTCCCAACACCGGCAATGTTTGACGACGCTCTACGACACCAATGACTTGCTGTAGAGGTTTTAGCAAAGACTCTCGGTCAATCGTAAATTTCATTAACTATCCTTTAGTATATTTTAGTTACTTAGTTATAGTTATTAAGGCCTGATAAATCTGTTAATAACAAAAATATAATTAGTATATTCAATAAGTTAACAAGCTTTAGCCTGCGGGTAAAGCCTATACATCTTTGTGAATCACCTGTGGATAATATCGGAAAACTTTTCGGCCGCAAATTTATTCACCGGTTATCCACATCATGCGGTCAGAATTCTCCACAGGTTACTGTAGTCCTCCGCGATTCGCATATCCGCTTCTTTCAGTTCGTTCACTTTGCGACACGCGTGCATCACGGTGGTGTGGTCGCGCCCACCAAACGCCGATCCGATTTCCGGCAGGCTGTGATTGGTCAGTTTCTTTGCCAGTGACATGGCGATCTGGCGTGGCCGGGTAATGGAACGCGTGCGCCGCGCAGAGTGCAAATCCGCGACGCGTATTTTGTAGTACTCGGCAACCGTTTTCTGAATGTTATCAATTGAAACCAGCTTGTCCTGCAGTGCCAGCAGGTCACGCAAAGCTTCCTTGGTGAATTTAATATCAATGCTGCGACCGGTGAACCGCGCGCTGGCAATCACGCGTTTGAGGGCGCCCTCAAGTTCCCGCACATTTGAATTAATGCGTTTGGCGATAAAAAATGCCACGTCACCCGGCAACTCGACATTTGCCTGCGTGGCCTTGTTGACCAGTATGGCGACGCGGGTTTCCAGTTCCGGTGGCTCGATAGCCACCGTCAAACCCCAGCCAAAACGGGATTTAAGTCGCTCTTCCAGGCCCTTTATCTCTTTTGGGTAGCGATCACAGGTCAGAATAATCTGGCTCTGGCCTTCCAGTAACGCATTGAAAGTATGAAAGAATTCTTCCTGGGAGCGCTCCTTGCCGGCGAAGAACTGGATATCGTCGATCAAAAGCGCGTCAACCGATCGGTAGTGTCTCTTGAACTCGTTCATGGCATTGTGCTGCAACGCCTTCACCATGTCGGCAACAAAACGCTCGGAGTGCAGATAGGTGACCTGGGCACCTGGCCGATTGGCGACAATCAGGTTACCCACGGCCTGCATCAGGTGGGTTTTGCCCAGCCCGACACCGCCATAAATAAACAGCGGGTTGTAGGCGTCACCCGGGTTTGCGGCAATCTGCAAGGACGCAGCGCGCGCTAACTGGTTCGACTTGCCTTCCACAAAGTTATCAAAGGTAAAACCAGGATTAAGGTTGTGCTTGAGCGGCCCACCTTTATCACGGCGTCGGGTTATGCGCACGGAACTAAAAGCGCCTTCAGAACCGGAATTCCCGGGGGGTTCCCCGGCCGCTCCGGCAGACCCGATTTCCAGTTCAACTTTCAGGCCGTCGTCCAGTCGCAGGGTGTCTACGGCGTCCTGGATACTGGCTATGTAGTTATCCTGAACCCAGTCGAGGACAAAACGGTTAGGCGCCAACAGCTTCAGCCCCTGGCCCTCTTCCACCGCATGCAGCGGGCGGATCCAGGTATTGAACTGTTGTTGGGGCAGCTCGGTTTCGAGCCGCACCAGACACTGTTGCCAGAGTGAGCCCTGCAAAGGAGACCTCGTTGAATCAGTCATGTGTGCGCTATCGGGCGGACCAGTCTAACGCGCGCGCCAGCGCTTATCCACAACTAAACCGGTCTGTGTGGGTCACTAAACAAGTTGACAAGCGGTTGGCAGAAACAGTACTCTGCGCGGCCTGTTTTGGCCCGCACTTGTGCGGGTCTTTGAAACTGTTTTGAGATCGGATTGCGTCATGAAGCAAACATTTCAACCAAGTAACCTGAAGCGCAAACGTACGCACGGTTTCCGTGCCCGGATGCGTACCAAGAGCGGCCGTCTTGTGATCAAGGCCCGGCGGGCAAAAGGGCGCGCGCGCCTGGCTGTCTGAACGCACCTCCTTGAGCGCGGCAACAGCGCGTTACCCCTCTACGTATCGCCTGTTAACCGGCGCACAATACCAATGGGTATTCAAGCGTTGCGACGCCAGGGCCAGTGATCGTTTTATGACGATACTGTCGGTGTCCAATGAGTTGCGGCATCCGCGCCTGGGGACGGCAGTGTCGATCAAGGCCGCCGGTAACGCGGTGCAGCGTAACCGGATCAAGCGCCTGATACGCGAAAGCTTTCGTCTGCACCAGGACCTTCTTGGCGGCAGTGACCTGGTTGTTCTGGTACGGCCCGGCATCTGTTCACGAAGCAATCAACAAATACTCAGCGGACTGGATACTCACTGGCGTACAATCGCAGCGCATGCGCACACTGGTTCTGACACTCATTAAAGGCTATCGCCTGGTCTTCAGCCCCTGGCTGGGTAACCATTGCCGGTTTACGCCGACCTGCTCACACTATTCGATTACGGCGATTGAGCGCTTTGGTCTGTTGCGCGGCGGCTGGCTGGCTTTACGTCGTATCGGATCCTGCCACCCCTGGCATGCCGGAGGGCTTGATCCGGTGCCGCAGCGACGCTGCAAGCATTCATCATCACAAGCACCATCACCGAAGCATACTCATGGATAATCCACGCACACTTCTCGCCATCGCCCTTTCATTTCTGGTGCTGCTTATATGGCAGGCATGGATGAAAGACTATGGATCACAGCCAAAGCCGCAACCGCAGACCGTAGAACAGCCAGCCGAAACCAGGGCACCGTCAGTCGCCGAAGGTGGCGAAGACCTGCCCGTAGCGCCTGCCGATCAGCCGCCGGCCGCCGCTCAGGAAACCGTCGCGGTTCAGCTTCCCGAAGGCCAGCGTATCGAAGTGGTTACCGATTTGTTCCGCGCAGTCATTGATACCCATGGCGGTGATCTCAGGGAGGTGGATCTGCTGAAGTATCCTTTAAGCACAAAAAAGGACAGCGGGCCATTCAGATTGCTGGAAGAAAGCCCCAACCTGATTTTTGTCGCACAGAGCGGGTTGCGCGTCGGCAAAGGAAAGGGCGCGGAACCCACGCACTACGCGAGTTTTCAGGTTGACCGGAACAGCTTCGAACTGAAACCGGGTTCCGATGTGCTGGAAGTCCCGTTGCGCTGGACCAATGACAACGGTATCGAGGTAACCAAGTTGTACCGTTTCCGGCGCGACAGCTACGTGATAGAAGTGGAATTTCAGATACGCAACAACAGCGACAGCGACTGGACAGCACGCCCTTACTACCAGTTACAACGTACGCCACCTGTTAAAAAACAACGCTTTCTCTACACCTATACCGGCGGTGTGCTCTACAGTCCGGAAGATAAATACCAAAAGATCAAATTCAAGGCTATGCAGGAAGCCAATCTGAGCCGCGCTGTAAAAGACGGCTGGGCCGCTATGATCCAGCATTACTTCGTGGCTGCCTGGGTGCCCCCGCTTGAACAGACCGAGCACTATTATACGCGAGCCCTGAAGGGCGAACGTTACGTCATAGGATTGATCGGCCCTTCCGTAAACGTTACGGCGGGCAGTGATCAGACCACCAGCGCCGAGCTGTACGTCGGACCCAAATTACAGCACATCATGAAAGCCGTTGCTCCGGGCCTGGAACTGACCGTCGACTATGGCGTGCTTACCATACTGGCACAACCGATATTCTGGTTGCTGGAACACATTCACGCGCTGGTGGGTAACTGGGGCTGGTCGATTATTTTCCTCACCATGCTGATCAAGGCGGCATTTTTCAAGTTGTCGGAGACCAGTTACAAATCCATGGCCAACATGCGCAAGCTGGCACCGCGTCTGAAGGCATTGAAGGAACGTTATGGCGATGACAAGCAGAAGCTGAACCAGGCCATGATGGACATGTACAAGAAGCAGAAGGTCAACCCGCTGGGTGGCTGTCTTCCGGTGCTGGTCCAGATCCCGGTGTTCATTTCGCTGTACTGGGTGTTGCTGGAAAGTGTTGAAATGCGCCAGGCGCCGTTCATGCTCTGGATCCAGAACCTGTCGGCGCCTGACCCCTATTACATATTGCCGTTGATTATGGGGGCCACCATGCTGATTCAGCAAAAACTGAATCCGGCACCCATGGATCCGATGCAGGCCAAGGTCATGATGATCCTGCCGGTCGTGTTCACCGTGTTTTTTGCCTTCTTCCCCTCCGGCCTGGTGCTGTACTGGGTGGTGAACAACACCCTGTCGATTGCCCAGCAGTACGTCATCACCAAACGTGTGGAAGCGGCGGGCTAGCACCCACAGCGGCGCAGGCAGGGAACGCTGATTTGCCGCTGTGAATGCGTCGACTGACACCATTGCAGCAGTGGCGACACCGCCCGGTCGTGGTGGTATCGGCATCGTCAGAATTTCCGGGCCACAGGTCCCCGCCATCAGTACCCGGTTGCTTGGTGCTGCAGCGACCCCCCGTGTTGCCGAGCTGCATGTTTTCAGCGATGCTGAAGGCCAGGCTATCGATGAGGGCTTAAGCCTGTTCTTTCCGGCCCCCCATTCTTTTACCGGTGAACACGTTCTCGAACTGCACGGTCATGGCGGACCGGTGGTCATGGATTTGCTGCTGGCGCGTGTCCTGGAGCTGGGCGCGCGTCCGGCGCGTCCTGGCGAATTCTCCGAACGCGCTTTTCTGAATGACAAGCTGGACCTGGCACAGGCGGAAGCTATTGCCGATCTCATAGACAGCAGTACCGAGCAGGCGGCCCGCGCCGCGACCCGTTCACTGCAAGGTGAATTTTCCCGCCAGGTACAGGTACTGGTCAGCGCGCTGATTGAATTACGCAGCTATGTCGAAGCCGCCATTGATTTCCCGGAAGAGGAGATTGATTTTCTAAACGACGGTGAAGTACAGAACCGTTTGCGCCGCGTGGTCGATACATTGCAGCAGGTGCGCGCACAGGCTCGGCAGGGCTGTCTGTTAAGCGAAGGGATGAACCTGGTGCTGGCGGGTCAACCTAACGCCGGTAAGTCCAGTCTGCTGAATGCACTGGCCGGCAACGAAACAGCTATTGTCACACCCATTGCAGGTACCACACGCGATGTGTTACGCGAGCACATACAGATTGACGGCATGCCCCTGCACATTATCGATACAGCGGGTTTGCGCGACAGCAGTAATCCCATAGAACAGGAGGGCGTTCGCCGCGCCTGGGCACAGATTGAGCAGGCTGACCGGGTGCTGCTGGTCATCGACGACCAGGTCGGCTTCACCGCCGGGGATCAACAGGTGCTCGATCGTTTGCCCCGCAGGTTGCCGCATACGCTGGTGTACAGCAAGATTGATCTTGGCGAGCGCTCAGCGGGCATTGACCGGCGTCAGTCCGTCACCTCCGTATCATTGAGCGCAACTACCGGAGAAGGCCTGGACTGTCTGAGAAGCCACCTCAAGGAGGCCGTGGGTTACGAGGCGTCCGGCACCGGTGGTTTCAGCGCAAGAAGGCGTCACCTGGACGCTCTGCTGCGCGCCGGCGCTAATCTGGCTAACGCCCGGGCCTGTCTGGAAAGCGGCGCTGGCGAGCTGCTGGCAGAAGAATTACGACTGGCCCAGCGACAACTGTCCGCAATCACCGGCGAGTTTTCCAGCGATGATCTGCTGGGAAAAATCTTCTCCAGTTTCTGTATCGGAAAATAGCCGTCCCGGTAAATTAGTATTCACCGATGTATCTGTTATCCCCTTTGCCGGCAGCAAACCGAAGGCGGCAATAGAGATTTTTTTTACATGGCTGGAATAAACTATCGCTGAACGTCCTCTAGAATCCAGAACATACGCCGACGCGGTGTTAGCTTTTCATTGAGAGGACTGGATTATGAAGTCGGTTTTTACAGTATCGTTAGTAGCACTCAGCCTTGCCGTGGCAAGCTTTTCCGGCAGCGTGTTGGCGGAACCGCTTGCAAATAAACCCGCATCAACGGAAGGCATGTTTCACCCGAAACGCATCATGCCGATTCCGCAGGCACCCGAAGATCAACCGTTCGCCGAGCATTTCGTGATTTTTCATATCTCAAGCGGCGATGCGTTTGCGCAGAAGCTGGTGCTGAACAATGCCCAGAACCTGGCTAATTTCTACGGTCCCGACAAGGTAGCCATCGAAATTGTCGCCTACGGCCCGGGGTTGCGCACCTTGTTCAGGGAAAACATCTTTGCCAAGCGCATCCAGCGCATGGCCGACCAGCAGGGCATTTCCTTCTCTGCCTGTGCCAATACCATGAAAGGTATGGGCCGTGATCTGCATTCCCTGAACAAGGTGGCAAAAGTGGTTCCGGGTGGCGTTGTTCGCATCATGGAATTGCAGGAAGCAGGGTGGGCTTATATCCGTCCGTAACACAAACGGGCGCCGGGGGTTACAAACAGAGTTCGTGTTTACTGAGAAGTTGCGGTAGTACATAGGCACTGGCAACAGCTTGCACTGCTGTTTCTAAACAACAAATATTTGCATAAGGAAGGATTGGAAATGGCTAAAAAACTCAGATCGATTACAGGGTTGCTGGCTGCATTCGTGGCACCGTTGTTACTGTCCAGCGGTGCCGAAGCGGCAAACTGGTTCAAGCTGCGCGGTACAGAACCGGGTGGTACGGCGCACACCCTGCAGGTGTGGGGCTTCCTGCAGCCAACATTTGTTAAAGACACCAGTGATGATATTGAAGGGGGTCTTGGTGGCTTCGGAAAAGCGGTCAATGGCACCAAGCCCGTTCCGGGTACCATTGCGCCTGACCGCACTTCGCAACAGTCCTTCTTTATGCGCCGCGCACGAATCGGTATCCGCGGTACCATGATCCCGGTGAGTAACGACATCGATTACTTTATCCTGACTGAGTGGGGCCAGATGGGTGTCACGCGCGCCGGCGGCGCTGCACACCTGTTGGACGCGTCCGTCACCTTCAACCAGCTGTCACGGGGACAGGATGACGATGGCCTGCAAAATTTGGGCGTCCGCGTCCGCATGGGTCAGTTCCTGTTCTCGCAGACTTCCGAGTCCCTGTCCCATTCGACACCCGGCAGGCGCGTACACATTTTTATGGCGGAAGCGACCTTCGCCAATGCGCTGATGCGGCCCGCCAATGACAACGGCGTGAGCAACTGGCCGGAAAATGAAGTGTCGGTGAGTGCCGGCCGCGATGTTGGTATCGAGCTGTTCGATTTTCCGGAATTCAACGATCCGCTGTTCGGCGGTGGCCCGCTGGAATTTACCTACTCGCTGGGTCTCAGCAACGGCAACACCATCGGTGAGTTGAACCGTGATGGCAATTTCCGCAAGTACGGCTGGTTATCGATCGCCAAATTGTTCGACAATACACGCGGCCCGCGCCGCCATGATTTAATGCTGTATGGCTGGTTTCAGAAGGGCGATATTTCTTTTAACAACGATCTGAATAATGATGGCCGTCCTGACGGCACACCGATTCCGGCCGGTGGTAACCGTAATCCTGGTAATCTCAACACCAATGGCGCTGTTCCCGGGCAGTGTGGCGGTGCGACAGGCGGGGGTGTAGAATTCGCTTGCGCCAGTCCCGGCACCCGGGTTTTCAAAAATGGAAATCAGCGCGATGAAGAGCAGAAGTACTGGGGTTACGGGTTAGAGTACCTCGACAAGCCCTTCAAAAGCATGGGCCAGATCCGTGTCAATGTCGAATACCAGAAGCAGGATGGTCTTACATTTGACGGCGCACAGTCCCCCTCGGTGACGGTTAACGACAATATCGGCGGCTTCGAAAGTATCCTCTACCAGCTGAATGGGGAGAATACCGGCTGGTACGCTGACCTGGGTTACGATATCCAGGGTCATTTGCGCGCCCTGGGCATTCCTGCCAAACGTACCACCCTGAACGTGCGCTATGACGAGTTCAACCGTAATAACGGTAATGCGGTGAGAGAGGCGACCTTCAAGACCTGGTCGCTGACCGGCGAGTATTTCTTCCACAAAAAAGCCAGAGC
>CAJXFW010000074.1 GCA_913053655.1 uncultured Thiogranum sp.
CGCGATTTTCCGGATCGACGGTCATGGTTCGCGCCACATCCACCAGGTCAGCGACGACCGCCGAAGCCGTTGGTTCAGCACCGGCACCCGCTCCATAGTAGAGTGTCGGGCCGACGGCATCGGCTTTCACCAGCACGGCATTCATCACACCGTCGACATTGGCGATCAGACGTTTCTCCGGAATCAGTGTCGGATGGACGCGCAGTTCCACGCCCTGCTCCGTTCGCCGGGTAACGCCCAGATGTTTGATACGATACCCCAGCTGCCCGGCATAGTTGACATCATCGCGTGTAATGTGGCCGATGCCTTCGGTATAAACCTTGTCGAACTGCAAGGGGATACCGAATGCCAGCGACGCCAGTATCGCCAGCTTGTGTGCGGCATCGATACCTTCAACGTCAAAGGTCGGATCGGCCTCGGCATAACCCAGCGCCTGCGCTTCGGCCAGCACGTCGGCAAAGTCACGGCCCTTGTCACGCATTTCGGTGAGTATGAAGTTACCGGTACCGTTAATAATGCCGGCGATCCATTCAATCCGGTTGGCAGTCAGGCCTTCACGAACCGCCTTGATAATAGGGATACCTCCGGCAACTGCCGCCTCGAAGGCCACCATGACACCCTGCTCCTGTGCGGCGGCGAAAATCTCGTTGCCGTGTGTGGCAATCAGTGCCTTGTTGGCTGTTACCACGTGTTTACCGTTGGCAATCGCCTTTAACACCAGTTCGCGGGCCGGTTCGTAACCACCGATCAGCTCGACGACAATATCGATGTCCGGGTTATCAACCAGTGCAAAGGCATCATCTCCAACCTGGATACTGTCGAGACCCGGCAATCCGGCCGGATCATACTCACGTGCCGCTGCGTGCGTAATCTCTATTCCGCGGCCTGCGCGGCGGGCGATTTCCTCTGCATTGCGCTTCAGTACATTAAACGTACCACCGCCTACCGTACCCAGTCCCAGCAGTCCTACTCTTACAGGTTTCAAGAAACCCCCTCGTCCGCAGCTGCGGCTTGTTTTTCATCATGACGGAACATGTCCCGGATACCGCGCACAGCCTGGCGGGTACGATGCTCATTTTCGATCAGGCCAAAGCGCACAAAGCCATCGCCATATTCACCAAAGCCAATACCCGGGGACACCGCCACTTTCGCTTCCTGAAGCATTTTTTTGGTGAACTCCAGTGAACCCATAGCCCGGTACTGTTCCGGTATCGGCGCCCAGACAAACATGGTTGCTCTGGGTTTTTCCACTGCCCAGCCGGCACCATTCAAGCCGTCACATAAAACATCACGGCGACTGCGGTACATGTTGACGGTGTCCTGCACGCAGTCCTGCGGCCCTTCCAGCGCAGCAATGGCCGCCACCTGGATGGGTGTAAACATGCCATAGTCCAGGTATGACTTCATACGGGTCAGTGCCGCTACCAGGCTTTTGTTCCCGCACATGAACCCGACACGCCAGCCCGGCATGTTGTAGCTCTTGGACAGCGAAAAAAACTCAACCGCAATGTTCTCTGCACCCGGCACCTGCAAGATGGACGGCGCCCTGTAACCGTCATAGACCAGGTCCGCATAGGCGAGATCGTGTACCACCCAGATTTTGTGTTCACTGGCGATAGCAACTACTCGCTCGAAAAAATCCAGGTCAACGCACTGGGTGGTCGGGTTACCCGGAAAGTTGAGTATCAACATTTTGGGTTTCGGCCAGGAATCCTTGATGGCTTTCTCCAGTTCGTCGAAAAACGCTTCATCGTCTCCGATTACCGGTACATGGCGGATATCCGCACCCGCGATCACAATACCGTAAGGATGAATAGGATAGGCCGGGTTGGGCACCAGCACCGCATCGCCGGGTCCGACCGTTGCCAGCGCCAGGTGGGCAAGCCCTTCCTTGGAACCGATGGTGACAATAGCCTGTGTCTCGGGGTCCAGATTCACGTCGTAGCGTCGCTGGTACCAGTCGCAAATTGCCTTGCGCAGGCGCGGAATGCCCTTGGACATGGAGTAGCGATGTGTGTCGCTGCGCCGGGCGGCTTCGGTCAGTTTGTCGACGATGTGTGGTGCCGGCGGCTGGTCCGGATTTCCCATACCAAAATCGATGATATCCTCTCCGCGCGCACGAGCGGTGGCCTTCAACTCATTGACAATGTTGAAGACATAAGGAGGCAAGCGCTTGATTCTGGGAAATTCGTCCACGGAAAGGTCTTCTGGTGTTTGTAAATTGCAAAAAACAGAGTCCGCAGGGTACTGAAAATATTGGAATGTAACAAGCCGGGCACGTATTCTGCGCGCTATGCATTTTGTAGCCGACAACTGTAACAACGGCCTGGCAATCCGGGCCTGCGACACCGGACAGGTCACCATAGGCCCGCAAAACTACCAGCGCAGCCTGATACTGACACCGGAACGCATTATTCCGGACTGGCGGCCCCGGCAGGTCGCGGATATCACCGAGCAGGATTTAGACAGCCTCCTGTCGCTACAGGCGGAGATTATATTGCTTGGAACCGGTACCGGGTTGTGTTTCCCGTCTGCGCAGCTGACAGCCTATGTGCTGGCGACCGGTACCGGTCTTGAAGTCATGGATACTACCGCGGCTTGTCGCACTTACAATATTCTGCTGTCTGAAAACCGTAGTGTGGCCGCTGCGCTGATACTGGGTTAGCGACCATCCTTAAAATAGTGACTCTCGCCAAGACGCAAAGATCGCAAAGTATATAAATTCTTTCTTGGCGCCTTTGCGCCTCCGCGAGAAAAATATTTTCTTTATATGGACGGAGATCAGGTTAACCAAACAACGCATCAGAAGAGAAGCCTTCGCTTTCCAGTATTTCGCGCAGGCGCTTGAGGGCATCCATCTGTATCTGTCGCACCCGTTCCCGGGTTACGCCGATTTCCTTGCCCACCTCTTCCAGCGTTGAAATCTTGTAGCCGTGCAAACCAAAGCGGCGTTCCACCACTTCGCGCTGCTTTGCCGACAACTGTGCGATCCATGTCTCCAGATTGGCCAGTACATCTGCATCCTGCAACAGATCGCTGGGGTCGGGATTGCGTTCATCGGGTATCGCATCGATCAGTGTCTTTTCGGAATCCTTGCCGATCGGTACATCGACCGAAGTCACGCGCTCGTTGAACTTGAGCATGCGTTTGACATCTTTCAGCGGTTTATCCAGCAGGTCGGCTATTTCTTCCGCATTGGGTTCATGGTCGAGCGACTGCGCCAGGCGACGCGCTGCCTGTAAATAGCTGTTGAGCTCCTTGACCACATGGATCGGCAGACGAATGGTACGCGTCTGGTTCATGATGCCACGTTCTATGGTTTGCCGTATCCACCAGGTGGCGTAAGTGGAAAACCGGAATCCGCGTTCCGGATCAAACTTTTCAACCGCTCGAATAAGACCCAGGTTGCCTTCCTCGATCAGATCCAGCAATGCCAGCCCACGGTTGATATAACGACGTGCAATTTTAACCACCAGGCGCAGGTTGCTTTCTATCATGCGCTTGCGGCCAGGGTCGTCACCCTTTTGCGCCAGGCGTGCGAAATAGACTTCTTCTTCTGCGCTCAGTAACGGTGAGAACCCGATCTCGTTGAGATACATTCGGGTTGCGTCAAAATGTGTTTTTGATTCGGGCGGTCCGGCAGAGTCTTTCGCGGTCGCCGGCCGCGATGGCTTCCCGATACGACGTTTGGATGCAGTCGGCGCCCGGTCCTGGCTCTGGTGTTTTCTAGCCATACGCTGCTCTTTCCTGGTTGTTGCACCAGCGAACCAACACTCGCTGGAGTTACTCTGTTCTGTGACAGTTATCGTTTAGGTAGATAGCGGAGAGGATTGACCGGGCGACCCTTCTTGCGGATTTCGAAATGCAACTGGGTTCTGTCCGTACCACTGCGCCCCATGCGGGCAATAATTTCGCCCTTCTCCACCCATTGCCCTTCCCGGGCGATCAACTTTCGGTTATGTGCGTAAGCACTTAGAAAGTTCTTGTTATGTTTGATGATAATAAGCCTCCCGTAGCCACTAAGTCCACTCCCGGAGTAAACCACCTTACCAGCCGCCGCCGAACGCACCGGATCACCTGATTTCCCGGCAATATTAATCCCTTTTTTACCTGTGCTTTTTGTATCGTAGCCACTGATAAGCTTGCCGTTAACAGGCCAGGACCAGATCACATGCTTGCTGACAGGTCGGACCCGTGTCTTAACGACGGGCGGCGTGGCAGCCGGTGCCGTTTTGGGCCTGGATGGAGGGTAGTAAGGCTTTGGCTGACTGGCCCGCGGAGCCTTTCTGGCCGGTGTAGCGGGTTTGGGCAGAGATTTTTTAACCGCAACGGGTAGTGGTCTGAGTCGTAACTGCTGGCCCTTGAAAATGGTGTAGGGGCTGGACAAACGATTCCAGGCAATCAGCTCGTCGACGCTATGGCCATAGAGAAAGGCTACCGAGTACAGGGTGTCTCCCTGCCGTACGCGATAGCTCTCGGGGTTTCCGGCAAACGGCCGGCTGTAATCGCCGACCGGCGCTTTTATCGGTTCCGAAGCACAGGAAGACAACAGACACAATAGCAGCAGCCAGGTCCAGCCGGGTACAGGTTTATGCACGAATGAGCAGATACGCTACAACTCCCAGCCCGACCAGTGCCCAGCCAATACGTTCTATATACTGCCGAATACGCTGCTCCATCGATGCGCCACCCCAGGCGAGCAAACGTGCTACCAGGAAAAAGCGCGCGCCACGCCCCACGGCTGACGCCAGGACAAAGGGCACAAAGGCCATCGACAACGCGCCGGCCGCAATGGTGAACACCTTGTACGGGATGGGTGAGAATCCGGCGATCAGTATCGCCCAGAAGCCCCATGCCTGAAACCAGTGGGAAGCCTTGCTGTAGGCGGAAGCCCAACGACCGCCCTCCTGGATCAAAGGTGCAATCAGATCCAGGCCAAAATAGCCAATCGCATAACCCGCCATACCTCCGGCTACCGATGCCAGCGTGGTAATGGTTGCGAAGCGCATGGCGCGCTCCGGTTTGGCAAGGCTCATCGGCATGAGCATGACATCCGGCGGAACCGGGAAAAACGATGATTCCGCAAAACTCAGGGCGCCGAGATAACGTGCGGCATCAGGGTGCCGCGACCACCGCAGGGTGATATCGTAGAGGCGCGTAAACAGGCCCATTAACCGGCGCCTCCAATCAGGGGAACAAAAATGACGGGTTCAAAATCCACCCGCTCGTATACCGTCGGCGTGCGGGTAACGGTTACCAGAGTCTGCTGCACCCTGCCACCCAGCGGCATAACCAGGCGTCCACCTACCGTCAGCTGTTCCAGCAGGGGCTTGGGAATATCTTCACCACCAGCAGTCACCATAATCGCATCGAACGGCCCGAAGCGTGGCCAGCCCAGCATCCCGTCGCTGTGCTGCACACGTACATTCCGGTAACCCAGTTTACGAAAGCGCTGACGTGCCTGGCCGGTCAGCTCCTCGATACGCTCGGTGGAGTAGACTTTATCGACCAGCCTGGCGAGTATTGCCGCCTGGTAACCGGAACCTGTGCCGACCTCGAGTACCTTGTGGGGCTCTACTTCCAGCAACAGTTCTGTCATGCGTGCCACGATGTACGGCTGTGAAATAGTCTGCCCGAGGCCGATCGGCAGCGCGGTGTCCTCATAGGCCCGACTCGCCAGTGCTTCGTCGACAAACAGGTGACGTGGTGTTGCGCGTATAGCTTCCAGCACCGCTGGATTCTCTATACCTTCAGAGCGCAGGCGTTGCACCAGCCGGTCGCGGGTACGCTGCGAGGTCATACCAATACCCTGAGACTCCATCATGCGCCGATACTTTCACCCAGACAGGCCCTGACCTGATCCAGCACATCATAACGGGTCAGGTCAACGTGAATCGGCGTCACAGATACGAAGCCGTTACGTACTGCGTGAAAATCCGTGCCCGGGCCGGCATCCTGCTCACTGCCGGCCGGACCGACCCAGTACATCGGCCGACCGCGCGGGTCGGTCTCACGAATTACCGGTTCTGACTTGTGCCGGTGCCCAAGGCGTGTCACCTGCCAGCCTTGCAGCTCTTCGAACGGGAGGTCCGGGACATTGACATTGAGAATGGTTTCCGGCGGCACCGGCTCACATTTGAGCCGATCAAGCAACGTCAGAATGATCCGGGCTGCGGTATCGAAGTGCGCCATACGTGTTGAAACCAGGGACACCGCAATAGCGGGAAAGCCCAGAAAACGGCCTTCCATCGCCGCCGCGACCGTACCGGAATAGATGACATCATCGCCCAGGTTAGCGCCGGCGTTAATCCCGGACACCACCATATCCGGCTCCTGTTCGAGCAAGCCGGTGATGGCCAGGTGAACACAATCGGTGGGGGTGCCCTCCACGCAGGTATAGCCATTTTCCGCCTCGCGCGCCCGGAGTGGACTATCCAGCGTCAGGGAGTTACTGGCGCCACTGCGGTCCCGGTCGGGAGCCACCACGGTAACCTCAGCCACCGCTTGCAGCGCATCCGCCAGGCAGCGCAGGCCGGGGGCGCGATAGCCGTCATCATTACTGATCAGAATATGCATGGAAAACGAATAATACCGGAGTTAACTCGCGACGCCCATTCCCCATTCCGGTAAAAAGGGTTTGAATGATCGGGAATTTATCCTTACCGTCGGGGGATGAAGAAACCCAGCAGAGAGGATACCGAGCTGTTCCGCAGCAGCGTGGGCAAGGTCAAACCGGTGGGAAATGACCGCGTCATGCCGGTACGGCAGCCCGTCAGCCCCAGGCCTGTATTCCGCGAAATGGACGAGGCTGAAGCCCTGCGCGACATGCTGTCCGAACAATTTGACCCCACCGATATGGAAACCGGTGACGAACTGCTCTATATCCGCCCCGGCTTGCAGCACCGGACGCTAAAGAAACTCAGACGTGGCGTGATAGTGGTCAACGCTGAACTGGATCTGCACGGCATGACTGTGCCGATTGCGCGTGATGCGATCGCCGGTTTTCTGCGCGAATGCCGGCGGCGGCGCATTCAGTGTGTACGCATCATCCACGGCAAGGGACTCGGCTCAAGACACCGTGGTCCGGTCCTGAAACAAAAAGTAGGCCACTGGCTGCAGCAGCGGGATGAAGTGCTCGCCTACTGTTCTGCACGTGCCTACGACGGTGGCACCGGAGCGATATACGTACTGCTCAGGCGTACCAATAACCGCTAACCTGTTCCCAGCAGCCGCTGCTGCCCGGCCATAAAACTATCAGGGTGAAACGGCCGCTATTTCCAGAAGTCCTCCCGGTGCAGCAATTCGTTCCAGCGTACCTTTATCTATAAAATCTGGAATCACGATGTTCAGCCAGCCCAAGCTCAGATTCTTAAAAAATAGGGCAATACCACTAAAGCGGTACAGACAATTACAAGTATATACAGGTTCGATAAAAAATAGGGGACGATAAACAGAGCAATGCCGACAAATAATGGAACTACCGCCTTCTGCTTTTTCCCATAGACAAAGTATCCGAAACCGATCGCGCCGAATACCATTCCCCAGATAATTTGCGACTCACCTTGCATCTTCGCTTTCCGCCTTATGTGTAAATACGGGAGTTTTCGAAATCAGGCTCTGTGACCAAATAACGCCTCACCGACCCTGACCATTGTGGCTCCTTCTTCAATGGCCGGCTCTAAATCTTCGCTCATACCCATCGACAGCTCGGAAAATGAGTTGCCGAAACGGTGCCGGCATTGTTCGAGCAAAGCGCGCAAGCCTGCGAAGGCGGTACGGGTTTCGGTTTCATTCGCGTTGCGCTGACCAATAGTCATGAGACCTCGTAGCTTAATGTTTTTCAGCTGTTCTTCAAGCAGGGTGTCGACGAGCGGAAACAGGTCACTCTGTTTGATGCCGTGCTTGGCAGGATCACTGGAGATGTTGACCTGAAGCAGTAAGTTAACCGACTCTCCGGCTTCTTCGACAGAGGCCGCAATGCGTCGCGCCAGCTTTGCACTGTCTACGGTATGTACCCAGCTGAAGTTATTTCCGACGTAGCGGGTCTTGTTGGATTGCAGGTGGCCGATAAAATGCCATTCGACCGGCTGGCCGTGCAGATACCCGATCTTGTCGACCGCTTCCTGCATCTGGTTTTCGCCGAAGTCTCTCTGGCCGCACGCTATCAGCGATTCGATAGCTGCGACCGGCTGGCGCTTGGAAATTGCGACGAGGCGCACGTCATCAGCGCTGCGGCCGGAACGTTGTGCGGCCTCGGCGATGCGTTGCCGTACGCGGCTTATGGCATCATCCGGATTCATCCGCTGTCTTTACCTCGAATAACTCGTACAACAGGCTGGTGGCATAACTTCCGGCGGGCAGGCTGAATTCCAGCAACCACTGTTTTTCTGCTTCCTGCGACCAGACAAGGTCACCTGGAATGACACGCAGTGCGCGGCGCGCGTGCTTCATACGAAAGGCGTCCAGGCCATCGATCCAGTCACGGTACGGTTCCAGCGTTGCCTGTTCAAGATCGGCAGCCGCTCCGCTCACCATAGGGTCGCCACTGCCGCATAGCGGGCCGGTGGGGTGGATGTCGCCGCAGGAGGCGCGCGCCTGAATAGCGTCATCAACCTCGGGCGCGCTAAATACGGCTGATTTGCCTTCGAGCTGAAAGGCATCACCCGCAAGTGGTGTATTCCAGTTACCTGCCTCGATGCGCGTTGCGAGTACACGGTTAAACAGCGCAGATCGCACCGCCGACAGCCAGATACTGCGTTTGTTGCGCGACACCCGCGCTTTTGGCCGCGCCAGCAGCCGTTCGGCCTGTACCAGGTTGTCGCCATCACGCCCGAAACGCTGCGGCCCGAAACTGTTCGGCATACCCTGCTGCAGATTTTTCAGCCGTGCCTCGATCTGTGCGGAGCCGGCAACGACCCCGCGCAGCCGCAGCTGAAAGCGATTACCGCGCAGTGCACCGGTTTTCAGTTTGCGGCTGTGACGCTTTGCTTCCAGCACTTCGAAGTCATCATTGTCAATAGCCTGCCAGTCCGGATCGGCCTGTCCAGGGAGCTGTACGGAGAACCACTGTTTGGTAACGGCATTGCGGTCCTTCATACCGGCATAGCTGACTGATCTCGGTGAAACACCGGCAAAGTCGGCCAGCTGGCTTGCCACCCATGGGGTATTGCTGTTGCGCTTGCGTATATATAACCAGCAGTGTTCGCCCTCGCCGTCTGGTGTAACCAGCGGGATTTCGGTCACCTGGAAATCTTCGGGGGCTGTGCGAATAGTAGCGGAGCCGAGTGCATCTCCATACGCACGCGGCAAGCTCAGTGGAATACGTTTATTCATCCAGCAGGACTACAGCGAATGCAGCGATACCTTCCTTGCGACCGGTAAAGCCGAGGTGTTCTGTGGTAGTGGCTTTGACATTGACGCGTGCGGCGTCTACCTGCAGATCCTGCGCAATATTATCGCGCATATTGTCAACGTGTGGCGCCAGCTTCGGCTCCTGTGCCACCAGCGTCAGGTCGGCGCTGCTGACTGTCAGACCACGCGTATCGAGCTGTGCCATGACCTTGCGTAACAGCTCACGACTGTCTATGCCGCCAAAGGCCGCGTCGCTATCCGGGAAATGACGACCGATATCACCGAGCGATGCCGCACCCAACAGGGCATCGCACAAAGCATGCAGCAGTACGTCACCATCCGAATGCGCGATCAGGCTGTGTGTATGCACGATCTCCACACCACCCAGAATCAGTGTCCCGCCTTCCTGCAAAGCGTGTGCGTCGAAACCCTGGCCTATCCTCATAAACGCCCCTGTTGTTGTAGGAAATACTCGGCCAGCGGCAGGTCTTCAGGCCGCGTTATCTTGATGTTGTCGACATGTCCTTCCACCATCAGCGGCCGGTATCCTGCGTGTTCCATCGCTGAAGCTTCGTCGGTCACTTCATATCCGTCTTCGAGTGCTTTCATCAGCGCTTCCCGCAACAGCCCATAGCGAAACATTTGCGGCGTGCAGGCATGCCACAGGAAGTTGCGTTCCACTGTCTCAATGACGACACCCTTAATGTCGGTTTTTTTCATGGTGTCGCGAGCGGGTGTTCCGAGCAGACCGCCTACTGCGTTGTTTGCCAGTGTGTCGATCAACAGGTGCAGGTCCTGTTGGCGGACACAGGGACGAGCGGCATCATGCACCAGTACCCAGTCGTTCGCCAGCGCGGAATCCGACAAGGCGTTCAATCCGTTTAACACTGAATGACTGCGTTCTTTTCCACCTTCGGCGCGAATCAGGTTTTGCTCGTAATGCCGCTCTATCAGCGAAGCCAGCGCCGGATGCCCGTGGCTAACCAGTACCAATCCATCCAGTACTATGGCACTCCACAAAGACTCGAGGCTGTGCTCCAGAACCGTACGTTGACCCAGTGCCAGAAACTGTTTGGGCGTCGATGTTTCCATGCGACGCCCGGTACCCGCAGCCGGGACAACGGCCCAGAAAGCAGGTTTGGTTTTCAAGGCGAGGGCTTATTGCTGTTCATCTGTTTTGACCGGTTCTTCGATGACCTGGTAAAAGATTTCACCCTTCTTGACCATACCCAGTTCTTCCCGGGCACGTTCCTCGATGGCTTCCAGTCCCTGCTTCAGATCCTGAACTTCGGCCTCCAGCGCCTGATTGCGTTCGTGCAACTGCTGATTCTCTTCGCGCTGCGCCTCCACCTGCTGATACAGGTCCCACACTTCGGCAAAGCTGCCGTCACCCACCCATAGTTTGTACTGTAACAGCACCAGTAAAACCACCAGCAGCCAGATCAGCCAGCGCATGACAGATCAGGGGAAGTGACTAACCGGCATCGAGCTGATTAAAACCACCCGGCCCGGCATAACTGGCTGCGTCACCCAGTTGCTCTTCAATACGCATCAGACGGTTGTACTTGGCGACCCGGTCGGAACGGGATAGCGACCCGGTCTTTATCTGGGTAGCCGCACTACCCACTGCAATATCTGCGATCACCACATCCTCAGTCTCACCGGAGCGGTGTGACACGACCGAGGTAAAGCCCGCACTGTCGGCCATCGCTATGGCGGCCATGGTTTCCGTCAGCGTGCCGATCTGATTCGGTTTAATCAGGATGGAATTGGAAATATTCTCGTCAATGCCGCGTTGCAGAATCGAGGTATTGGTGACAAACAGGTCGTCGCCTACCAACTGGATTTTATTGCCGAGTTTTTCAGTCAACAGCTTCCAGCCGTCCCAGTCATTTTCATCCATGGCGTCTTCCAGTGACAGGATCGGGTACTGCTCGACCCAGGACGCGAGAAAATCGACAAACCCGGCAGCATCGAATTCCTTGCCTTCCGATGCGAGCACATATTTGCCATCTTCGTAGAACTCGGAGCTGGCTGTGTCCAGCCCCAGGTAGATATCCCGCCCGGCCCTGAAGCCTGCTTTTTCGATGGCCTCCAGAATAACTTCGATAGCTGCCTCGTTGGAGGAAAGGTTCGGCGCAAAACCACCTTCATCGCCTACCGTTGTATTGAGACCCTGCCCGTTCAGCACAGACTTCAGCGCGTGAAAGACTTCCGCGCCGTAGCGCACTGCCTCGCGAATACTGCCGGCGCCAACTGGCAGAATCATGAACTCCTGCATATCAACACTGTTATTGGCGTGCACACCACCGTTGATGATATTCATCATCGGCACGGGTAACTGATACGAATCCTCGCCACCCAGGTGTCGATATAAAGGCATGTCATTCGAGCGCGCCTGTGCCTGCGCCGCCGCCAGCGATACCGCCAGCAAAGCATTGGCACCCAGGCGGCCTTTGTTATCGCTGCCATCCAGATCGATCATCTTCTGATCGAGATCCGCCTGATCCGCCGCGTCCACACCAACGACAGCATCACGAATCTCACCGTTCACATTGGCCACGGCCTTACTGACACCCTTGCCCTGGTAACGCGCGCTATCACCATCACGCAGCTCAACGGCTTCGCGCGTACCGGTAGATGCGCCCGAAGGCACTGCGGCGCGCCCCAAAGAACCGTCGTCCAGAAGCACATCGGCTTCTACGGTAGGGTTGCCGCGGGAATCCAGAATCTCCCGGCCCTGAATGTCTTTGATACTCGCCATTATTTCTCCAGATATACAACATATTACAAATAATTATTAATGTAAACTATGATCTACAGACAACGGGCCGCATCCTGTCATTGCAATGCCTTGACCCGAACGGGTATGGTACCCGTAATGAAGCCCGTAGGGGTTCTATGGGCGCAGCGCGGCAATCTCGTCCAGCCTGCTGCCACTGTGAGAGATTGCCGCGCTGCGCTCTTGAAGAACTTACTCCGTCATTCCGGCGAAAGCCGGAATCCAGGCGGTTTAACCAGACTTCCTGGATTC
>CAJXFW010000075.1 GCA_913053655.1 uncultured Thiogranum sp.
CCACCTTGCCGAATTACTGTTCCCGGTATAAACTTTCGAACTCGTGCCGACTCAAATACTTATCTGCGACGATTCACGTTTTTCCGGCGAGCAGCCGCCCCTTTTCAAAAGGAGTGGCCCCGGTCCCGTTATCGTTTGAAACGGCTCTGTGCCCAGACCGCAAGTCGCTTCTGTTAACATACGATCGATGACGGGATGGCGCAAAATGTCGGTCCGCAAACGGGCCCTGATAGTTCTGTCTGCTGCCCTGCTGGCAGGTATTCTCCTCTATAAATTACTGGGGTCCCCGCTCACGATGGAGGGTAAACCGGGGAGCGTTGATTGGGATCTGACGTCCGTCAGGCTGGATGATCCAGCTGTATTTGAGCGTCAGGTCAAACCGGTTCTGGAACGGCGCTGTGTGGTATGCCACGGTTGTTACGACGCACCTTGTCAGTTGAAACTCTCCTCGAACGAAGGTCTGCGGCGCGGCGCCAGTGAAGAACTCGTCTACGACGCTACCCGCATTGTACCCATGCAGCCAACACGCCTGTTCGTGGACGCCCGAAGCACGGGGGAGTGGCGTTCCCGCGGTTTTCACCCGGTACTCAATGAGGGAAAACAGTCCCCTGAAAACAACCTTAAAAACTCGGTGCTGTACCACCTGCTACGACTGAAACAGCAACATCCACAACCCGGCACAGACCTGTTGCCGGACAGCTTTACCCTGGAGCTTAACCGTGAGCAGACCTGTCCGACGCTGGAATCCGTGGGTGATTTTGCCCAGGAGCACCCCCTGTGGGGTATGCCCTATGCCATGCCGGACTTACCGAAGCAGGAGTACCGAACGCTTGTTTCCTGGCTGGCCCAGGGCGCGCCGACACCGGCACCTCCCGCCCCCTCCGCCGCAGTGCTCCCGCGGATCAAACAATGGGAGGGCTTCCTGAACCAGTCATCCCTCAAACAGAGGTTGGTCAGCCGTTACCTCTATGAGCACCTGTTTCATGCGCATATTCATTTTGCCGGATCGCCGGTACGAGAGTTCTACCGTCTGGTGCGCTCTACCACGCCGCCTGGACGGGCGATCGATGAGATACCGACGCTGCGACCCTATGACGATCCTGGTACCGCACAATTTTACTACCGGATGCTGAGGTACAACCCGAGTATTGTCGTAAAAAATCATATCGTGTACGAGTTCTCCGAACAGCGCATGGAACGTTACCGTGAACTGTTTCTGGAACCGGACTATGACGTGCGTGAATTGCCGTCCTACCAGGCAGAGATTGCCTCCAACCCGTTCAAGGTGTTTGTCGATCTTCCAGTCAAATCACGCTACCGGTTTCTGCTGGACGACGCGCGCTTCTTTATCGAAGGTTTTATCAAGGGTCCGGTATGCCGCGACCAGATCGCGCTGAGTGTTATTGAAGACCGGTTCTGGGTGCTGTTTTTCGATCCGGAACAGGCGGTATTCACCAATGACGCCCAGTTCATTGGTGAAGCGGCCGATGATCTGCAATTACCGGCCGATCGCCCCGGCTCACTGAACCTGTTCAGCATCTGGACCGATTACTGGCAACGCCAGCGGCGTTACATGGCGGCCAAACAGGCCTGGTTCAAGAAGATCAAGACCCACGACATCAGTCATGCATTGGGCTATATCTGGGACGGTGACGGCAGCAATCCCAATGCAGCGTTGACTGTGTTCCGGCACTTTGACAGCGGCTCAGTCACTTATGGACTGGTAGGCGACGACCCGGAGACCGCCTGGATTATCGACTATCCGCTGTTCGAGCGGATTCACTACCTGCTGGTCGCCGGATTCAATGTATACGGCAACGTTGTCCACCAGGTGAACACCCGAATCTACATGGATTTCCTGCGTATGGAGGGGGAAGATCATTTCCTGATATTTCTCCCCGCAGACCGGCGCAAGGCGATACGCGATGCCTGGTATGTCGGCCTGCGCACCGGTGTGGAAAATTTCTTCACCGCACCACAGGACTGGTTGCAGGTCGAATCTGTGAGTGGTTACCGGACTGACAACCCGCAACAGGAGTTATACCAGTACATAATGGGCCGTGTCGCCGGTGTGGCACAGCAGGCGAACGCGATGAACCGGTGTGGCACGTATAATTGCCCTGAACCACAGTTTGACGCAGACATTGCACGCGTGGACAAGGCGATGGAGATGATTGCACAGATGCAGGGCGCCAGTCTGCACACCCTCCCCGACGTCACCTTTGTCAGAGTCAGGATGGATAATCCGCAACATGATATAGCCTATACCCTGATCCGTAACAAGGCGTATAAAAACGTCACCTCGTTTCTTGCAGACGAACGTGAACGCGACCGCGCGGATATCGACCAGGATACCATGACCGTGGTGGAGTGGCTGGAAGGTTCATACCCCAATTTCTTTTTCTCGGTAGCGATGTCAGAGATTGAAGCGTTCACCAAACGCTGTGCCGCCATCAGCAATCACAAGGACTATGAAGAGTTTATTGATCAGTACGGTGTAAGACGCACCGACCCGGCATTCTGGGAGCTGGCCGACTGGTTCCAGGATGAGTTCGCACGAAACCAGCCTGTCCGGTCCGGATTGTTTGACCTGAATCGCTATCAAAACCGTTGAAACCCGCGCCTGTCTCATCTTTCGCCTGATTAGTGGGTATCACTTATTCCACACCCGCTGGCCGAAGTTGTTTCAGTATCTCCGGACACCGGTAGCTGTTTGCGCGGATCGTTCAATAATGCCTCTATATAAGGTTGCAGCAGTGACTCAGTCTGTTCTCTGGCGCTGTGTTGGGCCGTGTCGCCACCTGTGGTAACCGGCCAGCGCATGGCCGGGAGTTCGGGATTGATCACAATCACGATGGCGCCACAATCGCAGGGACATCGGTGCAGGGAGAGTGGCTCGCAAGACAGATACCAGGGCTTTTCCCGGAATACCAGGCGATTGATGATCTCCAGCATAGCCCACGAGTCCTTGAGAGCCATGTCCAGGTTACGATGAATACCGAAATGCTGGGACACATGATGCACAATAACCACATCAAGCTGGTGACGGCAGCAAATGGCATCGGTTGGTGCAAAATCAATCAAGGCACCGTCACAATAGTATTCGCCATCTATCTTGACGGGATCATAGATGATTGGCATAGCGGCGCTGGCCGTCATGCGAGGCGCAAGTTCGCCTTCGGAGAACACCACTTTCTTGCCGGTACCCAGATTGACGGCCAGCACATGAAACGGATGCACACATTCATCAAAGGTATTCACAGCGATGTTGTCGCGAGTAAACTGCAAGGCGGTACAGGTATCCGACAAACCGGTATAACCGCGCCCCTTGTGCGCAGTCATTTCCCAGATAAAACGTGGCAGAGAGTCCGGCGTCCAGAAGGTGCGGCTGGTGATTTTCGCCAGGGTTGCCTCCCACGCCTCCAGCGGTGTACCGCTGGCGAGAAAACCGCCGACCAGGGCGCCTGCACTACAGCCGGCGCTGGCGGAGACCGGAATCCCCAGGCCCCGTATAGCCTGCATAAACCCGGTGTGCGCATACACACCACGCACACCGCCGGAACTCAGCACCACGCCTATGCGGGGTATGCCTGGCTTGTCGGCTGCTTTTCCGGTTTTCATTGCTTACTTCCTCAAGTCAAACGCCGCTATCACCCACATACCGTAAGCATAATTCGCTGACATGGTTATTTATCCCGATGACTGCCACTGTGTGTGTAAATATCGTCACGCCGTAGTGGTACGGGTTGTAACTGATGTTGGTGACCGGCCAGTACCTGGTGCAGACCGATACTGCCTTCATCGAAATAATACGCGCAGCCGGTCATATACAGTTTCCACAAGCGGTAAGTCACCTCACTCGAATAGCGTATCGCCTCGTCACGCTTCGCCTCCAGAGAACGCACCCAGTGGCGCAGCGTGAGTGCGTAATGCCGACGCAGGCTTTCGACATCCAGGGTTTCGAAACCGGCGAGCTCCATGGCGGCGGTTACATCGCTGATACGCGCCAGTTCACCATCCGGAAAGATATAGCGGTTCATGAAGCGGGTCAACGGCGTGCGTTCCCAGCCGGTCTCGCTGGTAATTCCGTGGTTGAGAAACAGGCCATCGGGCTTGAGTACCCGTCGGACGGTGCCAAAATACGTCGGGAAGTTCTTGACGCCGACATGCTCGAACATGCCGACACTGACCACGCGGTCGTATTGTGCGCCCTCCGGCAGATCACGGTAATCCAGCAGCTCGATACGGATCCGGTCTTCCAGGCCGGCGGCACGCACCCGCTCCTGCGCCAGTCGTTGCTGCTCCAGACTGAGCGTGATGCCATGCACCTGCACCCCGTAATGGCGCGCCGCCCACACAGCCAGCGCACCCCAGCCACAACCGATATCCAGCAGTGTCTGACCCGGCTCCAGCCTCAGTTTGCGGCACAAATAATCCAGTTTGTCCTGCTGCGCCTCGGCCAGCGGTTGCCTGCTATCGCGGTAGTAGGCGCAGGAGTACACCATCTCGGGATCGAGCCATAATTTGTAGAAATCATTACTCACATCGTAGTGATACGCGATGCTGGCCTGGGAATTTCGGTGTGACGTCTGTTTTGAACGCCCGTTTTGTGCAGTGCCATGGCGGCTCAACCCTGGCAGGCGCAGGGCCAGGTATAGCAGGTGCAGCCGGGTACCCAGGGGTAAATTCAGGTTGAGCAGATGCGTCCTGAACTCAAACAGGGATTCCAGATCACCCTCTACATCAATCGTACCGTTCAGATAGCTTTCTGCAATCCGCAACAAATTTCGGTGCAAAATTAAATCACGCAAGGCACCCGGTTTTCTGAAAACGACGGTGCAAGGCGCATCAAGGTTACCCTGCGCAAGCGTACCGTCCCAGAGTCTGACAGCAATATCACCACGGTAACCCGCCAGAATTTTTGCAACAATCTCAGCGCCGATTTTTGAGAGACTGTCTCCGGATACCATGCCCGGACCACCGATTAGCGCGACACCGTGAAGTGAATCCAGTTTTTCCTTTGTATATGCCATTTTGTCGCCTCCTTACAATCCATTGATAGCAAGAAACAGCTATCTTTTGTTGCATTATTTGTAAGTCTGCAACCTGTACTTTAGGCACAGGTCAAGGTTTTTTAGCGCCAACCTGCCCGGGTGTACAGACTCACGTCAGTAGCGACTGAAAACCGTGCTATTGCCTGCCTTGTCGAATGCCAGTACGTTATATCTATCTTGCCGTGGTCCCTCCATGCCGGGTGTACCCATCGGCATCCCAGACACGGTCAGACCTGCGACAGCCGGTCGCTCTTTTAACAGATGCTTGATGTCGGCAGCCGGAACGTGGCCTTCGATAACATAGCCGCCGATGAGTGCCGTATGACATGAAGCAAGCTGACGGGGAACTCCGGCTTGTAATTTAACCCTGTTCATATCGTTCCGGTTGATAGCATCAACCTCGAAACCGTTGTCCTGCAAGTGGCGCACCCATTTACTACAACAACCACATGTGGGTGACTTGTATACGGTTATGGATTTCAGGGCAGTCTGTTTCCCGGAGCCGGAAAATGCCGCCTGGGGTAACAACCCCAGAACCATTACGCCGGCAATCAGGTTTCGCCAAAATTCGTGTTTACTCATGGTGTAATACCCCCAGTAAAGGTCTGATGTGTCGCCATTGCGAGTACCCATGGGCAGGGCATAAACGAAGTGCGCCCGTAGGAGCGGGGTGGGGTGCTCGCAATGACACATAGGGATTCCCTCTAGTTAATCGACCTCGATCTTTCCTGTCATACCCGCTTCGCGGTGGCCGGGCACAAGGCAGGCGAAATCAAACATGCCCGGCTTGTCAAACTGCCAGACCAAATCGCCATGCTCGCCCGGGGCCAAAGTGACCATGTTCGATTCAGCGTGCTGCATCGCCGGGTTGGCGCGCATCATTCCCGCATGCTCTTTCAGTTCACCCGCCGATCCGATCACCATTTCGTGTCGGATCATGCCGTTATTACGCACGACAAAGCGCACCGTCTCTCCCGCCTTGAACTTAAATTGATCCGGCGTAAACCGCATGCTGTCGTCCATCGTCACCTCAATAGTACGAGTGACTCTGGCTGGGTCACCCGGCCGGCCGGCGTCAGCTTCATGGCTGTCGTGTGCCATGCCACTCATATCGTGGGAAGCATGTTGCTGTTCCATGGCGTGCCCGGCGTTCATCCCATGTCCACCCGCATGATCGCCACCCGCCATTGCAAAAGCAGGCATTAAGCCAAAAACCAGAATCGATATTGTCTTTTTCATATAAGCCTCTCTGTTCGTCAGTATTGTCTTGATGGCGAAAAAGATAGCAGCAAGCCTCTTTTTCTGTCATCTTTCCGCCACCCAGTCCTGAGTAATATGACAACAGGTTCTGCGCTTTTGCTCCGATACCGAAAACATAATGTGGAAAGCAGATGAAGCTCCTGATCGTCGAAGACGAAAGCAAGATTGGCAACTATCTAAAACAAGGGCTTTCCGAGGCCGGATTTGTGGTCGACCTCGCCCATAACGGACTGGATGGGCACCACCTGGCCATGACCGAGGTTTACGATCTGCTCATCCTCGATGTCATGCTGCCAGACATTGACGGCTGGACAATCCTGAAGTCGTTGCGTGAGGCGGGCCGGAATATCCCGGTGCTGTTTCTCACCGCGCGCGACACTGTCAACGATCGCGTCAAAGGGCTGGAACTCGGCGCCGACGATTACCTGGTCAAGCCTTTTGCCTTTGTCGAATTACTGGCACGGGTGCGTACCCTGTTGCGGCGCGGCGCCTCCCCGGCGAACGAAACAACGCTGACGGTCGCCGATCTCGAACTCGACCTGATGCGCCGCTGCGCGGCAGGAAGGCGGTACCGGATTGGGACTGGCCATCGTCAAGTCCATTGTCGATGCTCACAGCGGCAAGATCGACGTAATGTCCTCTGAAGGCCGTACACAATTTCAGATTATCCTGCCCGGACTACCGATGTCGACAGCTTGATTGCATACCCTGTTCCCCCTTCGGTTTAGAACCATAGCCGCAGCCCGGCAACTAGTGAGAGGTCATCGGAGTGCCTTCGTCGCGAGCGAAGTCAGTTACTATCTCAAGTTTCGGAGTTCACGGCCTAATCCTGTAGGAGCGGGCTTGCCCGCTCCTACGCACTAACCCCGGATTGGGGCAACACAAGATATTATGTCAACATGAACTCCGAAACTTGAGCTATTAACTATGCTGAACGCTGAAATACGGTGAAGGCACAGTCGGGTATGCCCTGTAGATATGGCGAAACACTTCCTCCGCCTTCAACTCTACGTCGTCTTCAGCAAAAGCCTCCACCGGCAAGCCCGTGTTCTCATCCCAAAGGTAGTCCCGAATCGTAACCCGTACCGCGTCGCGGGTAGACTCCTTGTCACGCCAGTGATCCACCTGAAGTTTTTCTGTCTTTAGCCTTTCCAGCAATTGGGTCGCGACCGCCTTGACCCGCTTGATCTCGGCCGAGGACAGTTCAGGTTTTTTAAGTAGGTCGAAAATTGCCAGCGACTCTTCGTCAAGGCCTTCGCGGACGGCGCGACTCTCTTCCTCATCGAGCTCCTGAACAAGTTTGAACAAAGCCTCAAAGGACTGCTCGATGGTGACTCTGTCCTTCTCGCGGTTGTATTCAGAAACAATCTGCTCATAGTGTTGCTGGAAGTCGGTACGCAGCGGATTTTGCTGCAACAGGCGCTGCAATCGTTGCTCTACAGCCTCACGAAGGTTCTGGACGGTGGTGTTCTTTTTCGGACTGCGTTCGAACTCTTTGCGTAACCGGTCAAAATCAATCTGACTGATGTCATAAATCGATGACGGATAATCCTGGTCGCCGGGACGAACCTCAATCGCCTCGTTTACCACCTCGTGCAGTTGCCGAATGATGTCAGTAATATCTGCTTTCTCGCGATCCTGCTGGAGGCTTTTGTAGACGATGTTAATCGCATCCCGGTCAGCCCGATGGGCGTTCACATTCTGGACATTGATGCAGGCCTTGAACTTTTTAAATACCTCGCGGCCCATTATCTCGAAGCGTTTGCGACTCTCGTCGTTCTCATTGGCCGCCTCCTTGCACGCAACGATAGCGGCGTTACGATCAAAGCCGGTGTTCTGTATGACATCATCAAGTGGGGAGCCGCGGTCTTCGAGGAACGTCCGCACCAGGGTGATGGCCTCGGCTAGGTCCGCCAGCAACTCTTCATCGGGTCTGGCCGGGTCAGTCTCGCCGCCCTCACCTTCAGGCTGCATCCCGGCGAAGGTCGCCAGCGCCTTGCGCAGGTGCTTGAGGATGCCGCAATAATCCACGATCAGTCCGTTGTTCTTGCCTTCGTTCACACGGTTGGCACGGGCAATAGCCTGCATCAGGGTGTGGGCCTTGAGCGGTTTATCGAGATAGAGCGTGGCGAGACTCGGCACATCGAATCCGGTCAGCCACATAGCGCAAACAATGGCAACGCGCAGCGGGTGCTCATCTGCCTTGAAGGCATCATCCAGCGCCATGGTCTGCATATTGCGATACTCGGGTTTGCTGCGCATCGAATCGGGCAGGTCGATGCCCTTCTTAATCAGCCTGCGGTGCGGGGTGATGTCCAGATCCCACTTGCGGAACTTGTCCACCTCACCCTGCTCCTCACTCACCACCACCGCCATGCGGGTCTCGCGCATCCAGTCGAGCTGTCGGCGGCGGAACAACGCTTCCTGTTCGTCAGCAATTGATGCCAGTTCCTTCTCCAGCGCGTGGACGCGTTCCTGCCAATAAAACTCAATCAGGCGGTGCATCCGCACGCAGGTCACCTTGTCGATGCACACCAGCATCGCCTTGCCGGTCTCCCACGCAGTCGAGTAGTGCTGCACGAAATCCCGCGCCACCTGATCGAGCCGCTTGTCAGCGGTAACGATGTGATAGTCGCGCTTGAGTTCTCGCTCCAGCCGCTGCTCGACATTGATATCGTCGGTTTCCAGCGCCTCCAGCTTTTCGGCAATGCGTTCGTTGAGGTCGCCGATGGCCACGCCCAGTTTCTCGCCTCTGGCGTCGTAGTAGAGCGGTACGGTAGCGTCGTCTTCCACCGCCCGCTGGAAATCGTATGTCGAAACATACCCGCCGAAGACACGCTGCGTGATCTCGTCGTCCTTGAACAGTGGTGTGCCGGTAAAGCCGATGTAACTGGCATTAGGCAGGGCGTTGCGCAGGTTGAGCGCCAGCGTGCCGTACTGGGTGCGGTGCGCCTCGTCGGTGATGACGATGATATCATCACGCTCGCTATAGGGCTGTTCCGGTTCCACCTTTTGATTGAACTTCTGGATCAGCGAGAAAACATAGGCCTTGTGCTGGGTCAGCAGTTCGTTCAGGTGATGGCCGCTGGCAGCCCGGCTCGGCTCCTGATCGCTAACCACACCGCAGCCGGCGAAGGTCTTGTAGATCTGGGTGTCGAGGTCATCGCGGTCGGTCAACACCAGAAAGGTAAAGTTACCGCCAAGCTTGCGATGCACCTTGCGGGTGAACATCACCATCGAATAGCTCTTGCCCGATCCCTGAGTGTGCCAGAAAACGCCCAGTTTGCCGTGGCGCGCCTTGCGCTCGCGCACGGATTCAATGGCGCGGTTGACGCCAAGAAACTGGTGGTTGCGGGCGATAATTTTCTTTGGTTCGCCTGCGGACTCATCAAACAGAATGAAGTTCTCCACCAGATCGAGAAAATTACGCTTCTCACACACACCCTTGAGCAGTGTCTCCATATCCACCGCACCCGGCGCCTCCTCGGCCAGACGCTTCCACTCATTGAAATGCTCCCAGCGGCTGGTGACCGAACCGATCTTCGCCTGTTCGCCGTTGCCGAACATCACAATGGCGTTGTGATGAAACAGGTGCGGAATGGTGTCGCGGTAATCGGAGAAGTTCTGCTCAAAGGCCGTCTTCAGATTCTTGTGAAGATTCTTGCACTCGATAAACAGCAGCGGCAGGCCGTTGACGAAACCGACGATGTCCGCCCGCCGCCGGTAGAGATCACCACGCACCCACAGTTCGCGCACACAGAGAAAATCATTGTTCTCGGGCTGGTTGAAATCAAATACCCGCAGACGCTGGCGTACCCGCCCACCCTTGTCGTTACGGAAGGTTACCTGCACACCGTCGCGTAGCTGATCGTATTTTTCGCGGTTGGTAGCAACCAGCGGCTGTGCGGAAACGGTAGCGATGATCTGGCGCACGGCATCGTCGTAAGCCGCATCGGACAGGCCTGGGTTCAGTGCCATCAGCTTCTCACGCAGAGTGCGGATCAGCACCACCTCGCGATCGTTTGCGCGACCCAACAGACTTTCCGGCCCGAAGTCCTCGTTGTTCCAGGCATACACCGATCGCCAACCGAGCTGCTGCTCCAGGTACTCGGCGGTGGTCTGCTGGACGAGGGTGTCTTCGGTGTAGGGCATCAGCCGGCTTCCCACAAGCAGGATATGGGTACGGCATACAAACCCTCGCCAAAGGGGGTAATCGCATCTCCATCGTAAAGCAGCACACCCACTGCAAAACGCTTGCCCGTGGCATTTTTCAGCTTGCGCAAGCCTTTGAAATCATCGGCCCTCACCGTGGCAGCCGCCTTGACTTCAACACCGGCGAGCTTTCCCGCCGACTCCATTACGACATCCACCTCGGCGCCCTCTTTGTCACGAAAATGGTAAAAGCTCACGGGATCTTCTTGCCAGCTCGCCTGACGCCGCAACTCCTGATAAACATAGGTTTCCAGCAACTGCCCATACAGCGCACGGTCTTCCCACAAGGTTTTTACATTCACCCCGAGCAAGGCACAGGCCAGTCCGCTATCGCCAAGATGCAACTTGGGCTTCTTGATCAGGCGACGCAGACGATTACTGTGCCAAGGGGGCAGCTCTTCCAGCAGAAAAACCTTCGCCAGCAGCGTCGTGTAGTCACGTATGGTGGGACGGCTCAACTGAAATGGCGCAGCCAGATCGGCCACATTCAGCAGTCTTGCCGTCTGCCCTGCCGCCAACGCAAGCAGGCGCGGCAAGGCATCCAGCGCGCTGATGCGGGCCAGATCGCGCACATCGCGTTGCACCAGCGTGTCGATATAGTCACGATACCAGGCAGCGCGTCGGCGTTCGCTGGCGCGTGCCAATGCGGCCGGATAACCGCCGGCGACGACACGTTCAGCCAGCTGCTTTGCCATGCGCCGGCCCGATTTGCCGACCTTTAAACGGTTGCCGAACAGGCTTGCCAGAAACGCCGGTTCAGCCCCGGCCAATTCAGCCTGGGACAACGGATGCAGCCGTAGAATCTCCATCCTCCCGGCCAGCGAATCACCCAGTTTAGGCACCAGCAGCACATTGGCCGAACCGGTCAGGATAAACCGGCCCGGCTGCCGTTTGGCGTCGACACTGGCCTTCAATGAGGTAAACAGCTCCGGCACCCGCTGCACTTCATCCAGCACCACCCGTTCCGGCAAGTCCGCCACATAGCCAACCGGATCGGCCTGCGCCGAAGCGCGCTGTACATCGTCATCAAAGCTCAGATAGGTAAAACCCGCTGCATCACCCACCTGCCGCGCCAACGTGGTTTTACCGCACTGACGCGGCCCGTGAATCAACACCACCGGCGTATCAGCCAGCGCCTCATTCACACGGGGAAACAAAAAGCG
>CAJXFW010000076.1 GCA_913053655.1 uncultured Thiogranum sp.
TGAAGCTGAAAAATGCCCTTCCAGGCACATAACGAATGAGGTTCTTGTGTGCTAATGACATGCACCAGCGGTGCGCGGTGTTTGCGTGTCTGGCCCCGAAAGGGCGTACTGGGTGTTGTTAGGCCAATTTTTCACAATACGTCATTTTCTTCTGGCACAATGTTCTTGACTTTGGATAAAGCTGCTTTGAATTTATTTTTGCTGCCTTTCTTGGCCCTCTCAGCCAAATACTCTTCAGTAAGAAGAGCAGACATCTTTTCTGCTAGTGCAGTAGCAACAAACTGATTAATTGATATGTTATCTTCCTTCGCCAATTTTCTAACCCGCTCATGTAAGGAATCAGGAAGTCTTAAACTAATTGTACTCATGATATTTCTCCTATAATTCGAAGGAGCTTCTGTGGCGTTACCACTTCGACTTGAAATTTTTCAGAACCCACAAAATCTTTAAGATTATGTGTGACGATATAATTACATCCAGACTCAACAGCTAACTCTAAAATAAAATCATCACCTGAATCTTTTAAATTAGGACGCCATAAAAAATGAACTTGCCGATGCTTCCCAATCGTACACAGATAATCAATAATATCTTCTATGTTTGAGTGTGTAAGTCCGATGGTACGAGAGAATCTTTTTGCCACAGCTTCGTATTCGAGAACAAGTGGAGCCGATAAATAGAGATCAATTTCTTCATTCCTGATCACTGACAATAATTTAAAAGATGCACCTTGCCTCGAACGCAAAGCTGAGATAAATACACAAGTATCAAGGACTATTGAGGCAGCCATATTGGTATTATATGCAATACCACGATTATGTCAAGAACCCACTGATTTGACTGGCCTAACGTTATGCTCACCGGCGCTTTAAATTTCATTTAAAACCATATGAAACAATTTATTCTTACAGTTTAAAAATGTGATTGGTCGGGCATCGCGGTAATCTGTAACACCGACTGGGACAGCTTGCGCGGGTCGGTGACGGATGCGGTGATCTGGAAAACGTCGCCCACAGGATAACCGGGCTGAGACTTAAACCGTCTGGTAATACAGGTTCTGCGGGTGGTTGGACTGGGCGAAGAAAAACCAGCGTTCCGCCAGCAGGCCCGCGTACTGGATGGCAAAGGCCATGCCGAACAGGAGCAGGACATTGGCTGTCAGTCCCAGTGATAACAGGAACAGGGGGATCGGAAAGACCGTGATCAGGAAGGTCCACTTGATGGTGCTGAAAACAGCCGGCGAGGCACCATGGAAATATTCGCGCGTGTTAAATGAGCCGGCCATGAAGCCCTGTGCTTTCTGTTCGATCCTGTCGTGACGAATGCCTATGGCAGTTTGCAGGGTGGATTTGTGTTTGATGCGCGAATTGCGAATCAGGCTGGATAGGCGGGTTATCAGTGCGGCGACGGTGAGGATGATGGCCCATCCTCCGTAGAAGGCGGTCAGCTCGGAACCCTGGTGTGATGCAAATGCGGTGGCCAGCATGAAGCCGGATGCTGAACCCAGCAGTGTATAGTTGACGACGGTCAGTGGTGTGGCCCATTCCTGAAGAAACTTGATGCAGGCATAGATCATGCTGGTGCACAGGAACAGGGTGAAGGCCAGCACGGTGGTGGCCGCACCGACCAGTAGTGATAAATCGATTTCAAAGGTTTCGCGGAAGGTGAACAGTACCGGGTTCCAGCCGAGGTAATGGATTAGTCCGTAGATGCCGGTCATGCCCATGAAGGCAGGCAGTACGATGACTTCACGCGACAGCCATGAAGTGCGCCAGCGCGCGGCGGAGCGCCAGGCGCGTTCCGGATGGCCCAGGTGGAAGAACGAGCTGAGCAAGCCGGCGGCCAGGAAGACGATGGCGATGAGGCTGCCCAGGCCATAAAAAGTCGCGGAATCCTGAACCGGCAATACCTTTACAACCGAGTACAGCTGGCCGGTGTACAGCGCCAGGAACAGGCCCTGGCCGACGCCGATCAATGTTGTCAGGAATACGACTGAGAATGCGGGATGCATGTTTTAACTCCTGTTACCACGAGGTGACATCGTCGAGTGTCGGTTCATCAGTGTCCGGCATGGGTAGCCGGCGTTCTTTTTTGAGCGGGTTATCGACACGGACAAGTTCGTCTTCGTGGATGGTGATACGGGTTTTGCTGCGCGGCAGGTAATGGTTGGCCGGTTTGGTGCCCCACTCCGGCATCAGCTGGTAACCACCGCGTTCGCGAATGGCAATGGCGGCTTCCGAATCGGGGTCGTTGACGTCGCCGAACAGGCGTGCGCTGGTCGGACAGGCCATGACGCAGGCCGGCTTGCGCTCGTTTTCCGGCAGCGACATGTCGTAAATACGGTCCACACACAGGGTGCACTTCTTCATCACCTTCTGGTGTTCGTCGAGTTCACGCACGCCGTAGGGACAGGCCCACGAACAGTACTTGCAGCCGATGCATTTGTCGTAGTCCACCAGTACGATGCCGTCTTCCTCGCGTTTGTAGCTGGCGCCGGTCGGACACACGGGCACGCAGGGCGGGTCTTCGCAGTGCAGGCAGCTCTTGGGAAAGTGTACGGTCTCCGCGTTTGGAAACGTGCCGACTTCGAAGGTTTGAACACGGTTGAAGAAGGTGCCGGTGGGGTCCTTGCTGAACGGGTTCATGTCAGCCATGTAGCCGGCGGTCCCGGACGTGTTCCATTCCTTGCAGCTGGTCACGCAGGCGTGACAGCCGACGCAAACGTTGAGATCGATGACTAAAGCTAATTGCGACATGCTGTGTTCCCTGATCCCACCGTCATCCCGGCACAGGCCGTCATCCCGGCACAGGCCGTCATCCCGGCACAGGCCGTCATCCCGGCACAGGTCGTCATCCCGGCACAGGTCGTCATCCCGGCACAGGCCGTCATCCCGGCACAGGTCGTCATCCCGGCGCAGGCCGGGATCCAGGCCTGCCAGTTATCGCCTGTGCCTGGATTCCGGCCTGCGCCGGAATGACGGTTGTGGTTTCTGATGTTCAAGAGTTCTTTCTGCCGGCGAAATAAGTCAGCCAGCGGCCACGCTTCTTTTCCTGTGACTGGCCGGGTACGACGTGCAGCGTTTCGAACTGTGGCGAAGTAATTTTCGGCTCGTCATCCCCTGCCGGATAAATACGCACATGCACATCGTACCAGCCGGCCTGGCCGGTAACGGGGTCGGAGTTTGACAGGTGTTCACCGTCTTCGCCGGCGGGCAGTTCCTCGCTGATAATGTGATTCAGCAGAAAACCCTGTTCGGCTTCATTGGCGTTGCCGTCCAGTCCCCAGGCACCGGACGCTTTGCCTATTGCGTTCCAGGTCCACACGGTGCCGGGTTCCACGGTTTCCGAATAGCGGCACAGACAGCGCACCTTGCCGTGCATGGATTCCACCCACATCCAGGCGCCGTCTTCGATACCGGCTGTGTGTGCGGTTTTTGAATTTACGTGCAGGAAATTGTAGGTGTGTATCTGCCGCAACCAGGCGTTCTGCGAATCCCATGAATGGTACATCGCCATCGGACGCTGGGTGATGGCGTTGAGCGGGTACTTGCGCAGGTCCGAGGCTTCCGCTTCCAGCGGTTGTGAATAGAACGGCAGTGGATCGAAGTGTGTTTCGATGCGCTTGCGCAGGTGATCCGGTGGCTGCTTGCCATCCGATTTGCCCTGCGCAGCGAGGCGGAACTTCTGTAGCACTTCAGAATAAATGTGAATATTGATGGGTTCAGCGTAGCGCGTCAGGCTGTGCCGTTTGGCCCATTCCAGGTAGCCCTGGTTCCAGTTGCGCATGTACTGGTAAGACTTGGGCAGCTCGTACTGGAAAACACAATTATTCTTTTCGTACATCTCCCATTGCTTGGGATTGGGCTCGCCCTTCATGAACTTCTCGCCACCTTTGCCGCGCCAGCCCGCCAGAAAACCAATGCCGGAACCGGGCGTGGTTTCATAGTTAATGACAAAGTCCGGGTAGTCGCGGAACTTGCGGCTGCCGTCCGGTTTGGTAAAGGCCGGTAGCTTTAACCGCGAACCCAGTTCGATCAAGACTTCCTGGAACGGTTTGCAATCGCCTTTCGGTGGTACCACAGGAATACGCACCGAATCGACAGGGCCGTCGAATTCCGAAATCGGACGATCCAGCATGGACATGCAATCGTGGCGCTCCAGGTAAGTGGTATCGGGCAGGATTAAATCGGCATAGGCGGTCATCTCCGACTGGAACGCATCGGCAACAATCAGGAACGGGATTTTGTATTCCCCGTCCTCGTCCTTGTCGTTGAGCATTTTGCGCACTTCGGAGGTGTTCATCGATGAATTCCACGCCATGTTGGCCATGAATATCAACAGCGTGTCGATCTTGTAGGGGTCACCGCGCCAGGCGTTGGTGATGGCGTTGTGCATCATGCCGTGTACCGACAGCGGGTATTCCCAGGAGAACGCCTTGTCGATGCGCACCGGGCTGCCGTCGTCGTTGACGAACAGGTCGTCGGGATCAGCGGGCCAGCCCAGTGGCATGCCGTCCAGCGGGGTGTTGGGTTGTACGGCACGCGGGTCGTTCGGTGTTTTTGCGCAGGGCGGTATCGGCCGCGGGAACGGGGCCTTGTGGCGGAAGCCACCGGGGCGGTCGATGGTGCCGAGGATACTCATTAATATAGACAGGGCGCGAATGGTCTGAAAACCATTGGAGTGCGCTGCCAGTCCGCGCATGGCGTGGAAGGCGACCGGGTTGCCGGTCACAGACTCGTGCTCGTTGCCCCAGGTATCGGTCCAGGGAATCGGCAGTTCAATTTTCTCGTCGCGTGCAGTGATGGCCATTTCGTGTGCCAGGCGCTTGATGGTCTCTTCGGGAATACCGGTGATACTAGCGGCCCATTCGGCGGTGTATTCCTTGACGCGATCCACCAGCAACTGGAAGGCCGGCTTAACCGGCGTCCCGTCGTCGAGTTTGAAATCGCCCAGGAAGTAAGGATCGGCACCGGGCGTGTGGGTGGAAATCGGTTTGTCCAGCTCGCGGTCCCACCACAGCTTGTTCTGCGGGTCGAAGCAGCCTTCTTCCGGCGGTACTTCGAAGCGCACGAGCATGCCGTACTCGCTGGAGTCCGGGTCCATGTTGACCAGCTCGGCGGAGTTCGAGTAGTTGACCAGAAAATCGCGGTCGTACAGGCCCTGCTTGATGATTTCGTTAATCAGCGCCAGGAACAGGGCGCCGTCGGTGCCGGGCTTGATAGGAATCCATTCGTCGGCGATGGCCGAATAGCCGGTGCGTACCGGGTTGATGGAAATAAACTTGCCGCCCTGGCGCTTGAATTTGGAAAGCGCCATCTTCAGGGGGTTGGAGTGGTGGTCTTCAGCCGTGCCGATCATGACAAACAGCCGGGCGCGATCGAGATCGGGGCCGCCGAACTCCCAGAATGAGCCGCCGATGGTGTAGATCATGCCGGCCGCCATGTTGACCGAGCAGAAACCGCCGTGCGCGGCGTAGTTCGGCGTGCCGAACTGTTTGGCGAACAGGCCGGTCAGCGCCTGCATCTGGTCGCGGCCGGTGAACAGGGCGAATTTTTTCGGATCGGTGGCACGGATTTCGGCGAGCCGTTCGCTGACCATGTCGAAGGCTTTTTCCCAGGAAATTTCCTCGAACTCATTGTCACCACGTTCGCTGCCGGGTTTGCGCAACAGCGGTTTGGTGAGGCGAGCCGGCGAGTACTGCTTCATGATGCCGGACGAGCCCTTGGCGCAGATCACGCCCTTGTTGAGCGGATGGTCGGGGTTGCCCTGTATGTAGCGAACTTCGCCATCGCGCAGCGTGACGCGAATCCCGCAACGGCAGGCACACATGTAGCAGGTGGTATTCTTGACCTCGATGCGGCTGCCCTCGTCGAGGGCTTTCGACAGCGGATCATGAATGGGTTTGGACATAGTGCGATCTCTGGTGGAGTGTGTGCCGGTCAAAAGACCGAGTAATTTACTAGACTATTGTAGACCCTGGCCAATCAGCGTTACTGAAACCGTCATAAAATATCATAATATTCTAATATACGGCACAATTGTAAACATAAGGAACCTCCGTTTAATGCGTCATTGCGAGCGTAGCGTGGCAATCTCCAATTTACTGATTCCATTGTACGAGATTGCCGCGCTACGCTCTTGAAGAACTTACTCCGTCATTCCGGCGAAAGCCGGAATCCAGGAAGTCTGGTTAAACCGCCTGGATTCCGGCTTTCGCCGGAATGACGGGGTTGTTCTTCCCCGATTTGTGACCGCGTAGCGGGGTGGAGTGCTCGCAATGAGGTTGTTCGAATTGATCAGAGGTTCCATAATATGGAAACAACCTGCTAAAGGATAAGAAAAGCTTTTTATTATCACTGTCTTCGAGGCGCCTGTTTCGATTAGACTGCTGCCAGTGAATACTGCCACCGCACAGGCTGACAAATTACAGATTCGATCCGGTTTTGCGAGTGAGACGGGGAAACGCGAGACCAACGAAGATTATCTGGCAGTTTTCGATACCCATACACAACCGCACATAATGCAAGGCTCGGTCGCGGCTATCGCCGATGGCATGGGCGGTGCGCTCGGTGGAAGGCAGGCGGCGGAAACCACGGTGCGCGGGTTCATCGACGCCTATTACAGCCTGCCCGAAACCCTGGGCGTGGATCGTGCCGCTGCCCGCGCGATGATGGCAATAAACCGCTGGGTGCACAACCAGCGCCGCACTGACCCGAACCTGAAGGATATGGCCACCACCTTCAGCGCCCTGATCCTGCGTGGCCGTCAGGCGCACGTCATCCATATCGGCGATACACGCATTTACCGCCTGCGCCAACAACGCCTGCAGCGGTTGACCTCAGACCATGTTCACCAGCATCCCGATATGCGGCACGTATTGCACCGGGCCATCGGCTTTGAAGAAGAGGTACATCTGGATTGTGCGCAACACAGCCTCCGGCTGCACGACCGGTTTCTGTTGTGCAGCGACGGTGTGCACGGTGCGTTTTCCGATCGGCGTATCCAGGCCATCCTGGACGAAGGCAGTTCGCCCGAAGACAGCGCCAGACGCATTGTGGAGTCTGCGTTACAGGCGGGCAGTCAGGACAATGTGAGTGGGCTGGTCGTTGACGTGGTTGCTCTGCCACCTCCGGATCAGTCCGACCTGATGGCCGCAACGGCGGATTTACCTGTCGAGCCACTGCCTAAATCAGGCGAAGAGATCGATGGTTTTAAGTTACAGGAGATGATTTTCGACGCCCGCAACAGCCGTCTGTTCCGGGCACAGGACAAAACCAACGAGCGCGAAGTGGTACTCAAGTTTCCCCACCCGCGCATCTGTGACGATGATACTCACCGCCAGGCCTTCACCCGTGAGGCATGGATAGCAGCGCGCGCCCAAAGCCCCTGGGTCATAGAGACCATTGAACTGCCGCCGGACCGGCAATCACGCCTGTATGCGGTAATGCCCAGTTACCGGGGCGAAACCCTGGAGCAACGCCTGCTGCGTGAACCCCGACTGACGTTGGAGACCGGTGTGGACATCGGCATCAAACTGGCCAAGGCCGTATACAGCCTGAACCGGCGGCGGATCTTCCACCGCGATATCAAGCCGGAAAACGTCATGCTGCTGGAAGACGGCGGGCTGAAACTGCTGGATCTGGGGGTGGCCCGCCTGCCAGGCATCGAGGACGACAGCGAGCTGGGTGCACCGGGTACGCCCAGCTATATGGCACCGGAACTGTATCGCGGGGCGGCCGGTGACGAGCGTTCCGAAGTCTATGCGCTGGGCGTCACTCTGTACCGCATGTTCAGCGCCGGTCATTATCCCTACGGTGAAGTGGAAGCTTTTTCACGACCGCGCCAGACTCAATACACGCCACTGTCCCGGCATCGCCCCGACCTGCCGGCCTGGCTGGACGTGGTGCTCAACCGTGCCGGTGCGCCAGATCCCGCCAAACGTTTCGCCGATGTCCTGGAACTGGCCTATGAACTGGAAGACGGCCTGAATCGCGGCGCGAAAATCACCCCCCGGGCCAAACCGCTGATGGAACGCGACCCGGTGCTTTTCTGGAAGAGCGTCTCCTTTATATTGGCTGTCATCCTGTTCGCGGTACTGACACAACTGGCCTGACCAGGTATCTATAGATAGTTTACCGGTATCTGGATAATCCGCTCACTGAGTCGCTCAATTCTTTTGGCTCGATTTATGACAATACCGAATGGTGCCTGGGTATCTGACAGGAAATTCCCCACCCCTCGCAACGCGTGCTGTTTGAAGGAAGATCCCAGTTTAATTTCGACTGGAATGACGCCAAAATCTCCTTCGATGATCAGACCTACCTCTGATCGATCAATCGTTCTGTAATAATAAAATGCCAACTGCGTGGCCATCGTTGCCTGTAGTCCCCGGATGATTTCCTCAATAACAAAACTCTCGAATGACGATCCTGCGACAGGGTGTAGTAACAGTCCGTTCAGGTCTCTGATTTTCAGAAAATAATGCAATATTCCCTGATCTCTGAAGAATCCCTTGCGCGCTTTCTGTACGCGTTTGAGCGGGTTTTTTGTATAAGCGTCCAGGTTACGCCAGAGAAAAGTCTGGTGGATGATCTCGAGATATTCTTTTACCGTTGCAACGGTGACTTCCAGCGATCTGGCCATGTTACTCATGTTCAGCTGATGCCCCGAAAATTGAGCCAATAGCATCAGAAACTGCCTGAATGTATGTAACTGCAATCGCGGAAAGAGCGCTCTCACATCTCTCCCTACATAGTCCATGATGTATTGTTCCATCCACTGCTTATAGAAATCCGGGCGCCGTGCCCCCTCGATCAGCGGCTCAGGAAACCCCCCGTAAAACCACTGATCCATACTTTGCTGCAGAGATACGGTGGGTTGCAGATCCAATAGAGCGTCAAGCGAGGAATCACCTGAAACCAACAGTTGATAGAGTCCGGATGCTTCCGTTTCGTTAAACTCGGTTTGTTTGAAAGGCCACATTTCAACGCTCGCAATCCGCCCCGCAAGACTCTCCTTGATGCCTTTTACGATGTCGGGAGAGCTGGATCCCGTTAGAATAAATCGACCTCTTTTTTCACGATCAGCATCGATAACGCCCCTGAGCACCTGGAAAAGCTGTGGGTACTGCTGTGCTTCGTCAAGAATAATACGGTCGTGGTTCAGTAAAAAAAAAGCGACCGGATCGTTGCTGATCAATTGGTAGTCATCCAGGCTTTCGAGATCGTAGTATTTCCAGCCTGGTCGTAACTGCCGGACCAGCGTCGATTTTCCGCACTGGCGCGGCCCGATAACGGCGACCGCTGGAAACATATCCATTAAATGGTCGATTTTTTGAGAGAGGAGCCTGTTTTTATCCATGATATTTATAGTTTAACCATACAAAACATGGAATACAAGCGCTGATAAACAAGCTGATCTATGGGATTGTTGCGCGCAGGGTGAAGTAGAGCGAAAGCGCAGTGAGAACGGACGGACTCTATAAGACTCATAATTCCGCCACATTACTCACACTGAATTGTTCGCTAATGTGTCCGACTGATTGTCTGTAGTGGCGGCATCTAACCGTAGATTCCTTTGGGGGTAGCGGCTGTTTTGATGGCGACTGTCAGTGCTTGAGTTTCATAGCAAGCTTCGAGTGCTCAATGCTGAGCGATACCCATTCAGCGTTGAGCTGCTTGTGACGCTTGTACTGCTTAATCTGACGGCGAATATCGCTGATACAGCCTTTGCGAATATACTCAGTCCGACTTCTCATATCAAGCGTATAACTGAGTTGATAGTACGCGCCTGTCTGTTGCTGTGGATCTTTGTATTGCCGGGTCAGTGAGCCTGGGCGCATCGCCTCAATCTTCGCCAGTTCCGACTTGATTCGCTCAATGCGTTTTTCTATCTGTTTGAGCCTGGCTTTTATCATAAAAATAGCATATATAAGCTATTCTTATTTGTCAAACAATGACAGAGGAAAATCTCATGCTACTCTGGCGATCCTGGTGGGAGGCACTATGGCTACTTCGACCCGGTTGTACGCACTTACGAACGTTCCTATGGTTTGCGGTGACCGTTGCAGGCCTGTCGATTCGACCGGATTTGCCGGGTGTCACCAGCATTGTGCGCGCACTGGGATTACACGGGAGGTTTTATAACAGCCTGCTCGATAACTTTCACAGCATAGGGATCAAGCTGGGTACCATGACGGTACTGTGGGTACGGGCGGTACTTAAGCTGCTTTACCAGGAATCGGAATCCAACCGGGAGAGACCTCGAACCTATGGGAAAAAGATCGCGCTCCACTCACCCTTTAATGGCGCACAGGCTATGATGACCCGCACTGCAAGTCCGGTCTATGGAGAGGACTAGGTCACGCTTCAGTACCGGGTGTGTGATTTATTGTGGCGGCCTGCGGGCCGTCTGGTTCGTTTCGTGATGGTCATTCATCCAACCCGGGGGCGCTGCATTTTGATGTCCACGGATATGTCGCTGGAACCCATTGAGATTATTCGCCTCTATGGGCTACGGTTCAAAATCGAACATGCGTTTAAGCAGGCTGTGCACGTCATCGGCTCTTTCTGGATGGCGTCTATGTGGAGTCCGCTAACAGATCGACCCGGTTTCAGTGGGTGAAGGCGCCCACGAGCGAAACACTGGCCCGGTTGACGCATATCCTTGCCGAACGCATCGCGATGGCACACCGCCCTACAAGCGCCATCGCCCGGAACGCACGCTTCTCCATCAACTTATTCAGGAATACTACCCGGTTTTTACGGATTCCTGCGGGTGCAGTGTGAGCGCTGCCATGCTGAACACCTGGTCGCCTTCAGCTGCAAACGCCGTGGTTTTTGCCCCAGTTGTGGCGCACGGCGCATGGCCGAAAGCGCGGCGCTGAATTTGAATAAGCAGTCATAATACCCCCGTTGTGCAAGCTATTGAGTTTCATCGAACAGGCTCTGCTGATTGGCCAGCATGATACGCAGCGTTCACGATAGTGGGATTTTCAACCTGGAGTGGTGCAGCGGCATATAACCGCGGGTATCGAGTGGCACATACACCGGGCAGTGCTCTTCGACGATGCGATACAGCAGCGTTTGCTCGGGCTGGTGTGGGATACGCCCGGCAGCCAGTCAGGCCAGGTCGAGGGCGGCGGAATATAGGCAGCTTAGGCGTTCCTGATGGCTTTGTTAACGTCATTACCTTCTGCTGGGCACGAACTTACTACTGATGTGTAACAGGCTTGGAATCGTTCCCGGTTTTTTTGACAGGAGACTGGAGTATCGGTGGCAAAGTAACACGATCCCCCTTGCCTGCTTCACCGTGGTTGTGCTTTGAGTGCTTCGGATGGCTCATAATCCAGGCCCCCAACCAAATCACGAAGCCGGTTGCACCTACCACCAACATGACGCCATAGTCTTCCATTTTTTTACTCCACCCAGCTCAACAGGGAAACACTACCGACCTCCAAGGCTACATACATCATAGCAGACCCCAGCAGGATCACTGGGGACATCACTGGGGACACTGCTCAGTTAATCATTTAAACCGAAAAGATTAAGGAGCGCTACTGCT
>CAJXFW010000077.1 GCA_913053655.1 uncultured Thiogranum sp.
GGACTCGCTCTCCCACCATGCTCGCTACGATTGCCTAAGTCCGACAGGCTCCTAGAACATGTAGAGGGCTTCCACAGCCAGCGTGGTCTGGTTTTTCTTGAATTTACCACCGTCGTCCAGGAAGGTGCGCTCGTCCGACCAGTCGTAACGCCACTCACCACGCAGTTCCACGCGCTTCATGGGGGCATAGGCAACGGTTGCCGTGCTTTCCTTCCATTCCTGGCTGGTGCCGCTACGGAAACCGTCTTCGTCATCGAAATACTCGATACGACCGGCAACACGCCACTGCGGATCAACCTTAAAATTCACGTAACCCGCGTAACCTTTCCAGTCTGCATCCTTGTTGCCGGTAGCACCCGCCCCCTTATCCTGGCTGCCGAAATCTGCGTTGAACATGAAAGACAGGCTATCGGAGAGATCGTAGCCGGCGACAATGTCGACCAGACTCCGTGTTTCCGATTTATTAAAACCATTGTCCTCGTTTCCAGCTATGCCCTGCACGCTCACGAACCAGTTGTCAGCCGGCGCATAACTGGCCTGCAATTCCAGAGACTTGGCATCGTTATCGTCCTTCAGGTTGTCCCAGCCGTTATTGACACCGGCGGTCAGGGACAGAGCATCGCTAACGGCGTAGCTTGTGCGCACACCGGTATGCGTGAAGGGAATGGCGAAGCCGAACAGGATGGAACGCGAAAAGTTCCAGTTGTCCTTGCTTTCGATAACCTCGGCACCTTGCAGGGTGGCAAGCTTACCGAACATCACCTGAGTGGCGCCGGAAGCATAGTTCACGTAGGCCTGCTGGACGTCAAACTGGTCGTTGTTACCGGTACCTGCGGCCGCTGTTACATCCGCATCTTCTCCGGCATTCAGTACCACGGCGCCACCGAAGCCTTCATCGGGAAGGCTGCTGATGGAAAGCCCCAGCATGTTCAGATTGAACGAGTTGGGTTCTGTATCGAAAACACGGTTGGTGGTTTCACCCCGCGTGTTGTAGGTGTACGAAGTATCAATATAGCCGCTGACCTCGACACCCGAAGCGTCCAGCACCTCGCCCAGAGTGGGCGTTCCTGCTGCGGATGCAGAACCGGCGCCGGCGATCAGTGCAGATGCCAACAGGGTTTTTGCGTATTGTTTCATTGTTAACAGACTCCTCTCTAAAAAGTCAGATCCAGATAGAATGCAAAATGGGTTAATTTCTTATTACCCGCCGGCACGAGCCGCATGCCCCGGATGTACGCCTACCACTAGCAGAGACTGTGCCAGTAAATAAATAGGGGTTATTTCAATGAGTTACAGGTTTTTCCGGGTTAATCCAGACGCCCTCATGCACCAATTTGGTGACCTGAATCTGTGCATGCCGCTTATGTGCACCAACAAAGCGCATGAGCTGACCAGGCATCTGGACGCCGCCAGCTTGCTCCGCTATGGTTGCGCTGATGGTTAATCTCAAACTGCTCGATGACATTGCTCAGCGGCTGTCCGACGCCTTGCCGCCCGCGGCCGGGGAACTCCAGGCCGACCTGAAAAAGAACCTGCACGCCGCGGTACAATCCGCGTTTGCCAAAATGGACCTGGTAACATGTGAGGAATTCGATGTGCAGACAAAAGTCCTGGCGCGTTCGCGGGCTAAACTGGAGCAACTGGAGAAACAGGTCGCGGAGCTGGAAGCCCAGCTGTTGAATAAATAACTACCGGGGACAGATTTCAAATCTGTCCCCTTAACTCACTCCAAGGATGGAATATATGTCTCTCGCTGTTGTGTACAGCCGCGCCCAGACAGGCGTTCAGGCACCCCTCGTTACCGTTGAGGTGCATCTTGCCAACGGCCTGCCGGCACTTTCCATTGTTGGCCTGCCAGAAACTACCGTACGTGAAAGCAAGGACCGGGTGCGCAGCGCCTTGCAACACAGTGGCTTTGAGTTCCCGGCACGCCGCATTACCATCAATCTGGCACCGGCAGATTTACCCAAGCAGGGTAGCCGCTATGACCTGGCTATCGCGCTCGGTGTACTGGCCGCCTCCGGCCAGATCCCGGAGGATTTACTGAGTCGCTACGAGTTTGTGGCCGAACTGGCGCTCAGCGGGACTCTGCGCCCGGTGCGCAGCGTGCTACCGGCTGCACTGGCTATTGCGCAGCAACGACGCCGGCTGATATGCGCCATCGACAATGGTGAGGAAGCCGCCCTTGCCGGTCCGGCCGGTGTGCTGGTCGCCGGCCACCTGCTGGAAGTGTGTGAACACCTGAAAGATCTGCAATCCCTGCCACACCCGGCACCTTGCCCTGAACAACAGTCCGTTTCCCCGCCTGACCTCAGTGATGTCCGTGGCCAGCATCAGGCACGGCGTGCGCTCGAAATCTCTGCTGCCGGAAATCACAGTCTGCTACTGGTCGGCCCACCCGGTACCGGCAAAACCCTGCTCGCCAGCCGCCTGCCCGGACTGTTGCCGCCACTTGAAGAAGATGAAGCACTGGAATCCGCCGCAGTGGCGTCGATCTGTGCCGGTCACTTCGATATCCGGCGCTGGCGCGTGCGTCCGTTTCGTGCGCCGCACCATACCGCGTCAGCCGCTGCCCTGGTGGGTGGCGGCTCCAATCCACGCCCCGGTGAAATATCGCTGGCCCATCACGGCGTGCTGTTCCTGGATGAATTCCCCGAATTCAAACGCCACGTACTCGAAGTCCTGCGCCAACCGATGGAGACCGGCAGCATCATTGTCTCCCGTGCCAGCGGGCAGGCAGAATTCCCGGCCCGTTTCCAGCTTGTCGCCGCCATGAATCCCTGCCCCTGTGGCTATTGGGGCGATCCCGACGGGACGTGTCACTGTACCCCGGAGCAGGTTCGGCGTTACCGCGGCCGTATATCAGGACCATTGCTGGACCGTATCGATTTACAGGTGCAGGTTCCGCGTATTTCGTGGGAGCAACTGGACGGCGAACTTGGCGAAACGTCCGCACAGGTACGCAAACGCGTGGCTGCTGCGCGCCAACGACAGCAGCCACGCGGCCACCTCAACGCCCACTTACCTCTTAATCGATTAGATAGCGTCTGCGAGCTGGCAAGTGCAGAAAAAAGCCTGCTGAAGAAAGCCGCGCGCCGCTTCAAGCTCTCGCCGCGTGCCGTGCATCGCATACTGAAAGTTGCGCGTACCATCGCTGACCTTGCGCAACAGGACGGTATCCAGGGATCCCATCTACAGGAAGCCATAGCCTATCGCGGTCTCGACAATGACTGACAGCAGAGCCGATCCCAGGGGAACTCTGAATTAATCATAGCCTCCCTAACCCGGCCGAGCCGGAACCAAGGCGTAGGAGCGGGCTTGCCCGCGAATAGTGGTGTTACCGTGGCCAGGTCAATTCGCGGGCAAGCCCGCTCCTACGGGGGGAATCTTTGTCGTTTTGTATAAAATTTCAGTGGTAAGGTACTAAATATTTTTGTTATTCAGGCTGCCAGGAAATAAATTGCCGGTTACAATGACCGGCATGCGCAGTTCCCCCACCTGTTTTTGACCGATGACCAACCTGAACCCCCAGCAGCGTGCCGCGGTGCGCGAAGTAGACTATCCGTTGCTCGTTCTGGCCGGTGCCGGGAGTGGCAAAACCCGCGTCATCACCGAAAAAATCGCTCATCTCATTGGGCGGTGCGGCATACCCGCCAGGAATATCGTCGCCGTTACTTTCACCAACAAGGCGGCGCGGGAAATGCGCAAACGGATTGGTGGGCTGCTGTCCGGTGACGCCGGCAAAGGCTTGCAGGTTTCCACCTTTCATACTCTCGGCATGCGCATGTTGCGACGCGAAGCAACGGGGCTGGGTTACAAATCCAGCTTCTCGATCTTCGACAGTCAGGACAGCCTGCACCTTATAGATGAGCTGCTACGCAAGAGTGCCGGCGCATTCGCACCGGATGCCCTGCGCAACCGTATCTCCAGCTGGAAAAACGAACTGGTGCTGCCACCGGAAGCGATCCGGCAGGCGGCGACCGAGTTCGAAACAGCTGCGGCCCTGTTATACGCCGAATACCAGCGCAACCTGAAAGCCTATAACGCGCTGGATTTTGACGACCTGATCCTGCAACCGGTGCTGGCCCTGCAAAACGATGATCAGGCACGCGAATACTGGCAGAACCGGGTACGGCACCTGCTGGTGGATGAGTACCAGGATACCAACGCAGCGCAGTACCGACTGGTACAGCTACTGGTCGGCAAGACCACCGCCTTCACCGCCGTCGGCGACGACGACCAGTCGATCTATGCCTGGCGTGGCGCCAACCCGGAAAACCTGAATCGTCTGCAAGCAGACTTTCCACGCCTCAAGGTAATCAAGCTGGAACAGAACTATCGCTCGGCGGGCAGCATCCTGAAATGCGCCAACCGGCTTATTGCCAATAACCCCCACGTCTACGAAAAACGCCTGTGGAGCGAGCTGGGTTACGGCAGCCCACTGAAGATCATGGGCTGTCGTGATGGCGATCACGAAGCCGAACGTGTGGTGTCGGAAATTCTGCACCACCAGTTCACCAGCCGCTGTAAACACGGCGAATACGCGATCCTGTACCGGGGCAATCACCAGTCACGCGGTTTCGAAAAAGTGTTACGCGAGCACAGCATCGCCTACCACCTGAGCGGCGGCACCTCATTTTTCGAGTACCGTGAGGTCAAGGATCTGCTGGCCTACCTGCGTTTACTGGCAAACGAAGATGACGACCGCGCCTTCCTGCGCGTCGTCAACACACCGCGGCGTGAACTGGGTGCGGCGACCCTTGAAAAACTCAGCGGCTTCGCATCGGAACAGGACATGAGCCTGCTGGCAGCCTGCTTTGAAAGCGGCCTTGCAGACACGCTGAACAAACGCGCCATGACACGCCTGCACGAATTCGCCGAATGGGTGGTCATGCTGGCCGACCGGGCGCGTGAAGGTGACGCCATGCCGGTGATTCACCAGTTGATACGTGATATCGATTACAACGACTGGCTGCTGGACAGCGCGAAAGATCCGAACGATGGCGAACGCAAGCTGCAAAACGTGGGCGAACTCATCGGCTGGCTGGAACGTATCGCCCGACAGGGTGATGAGCCGCCGAGCCTGGCGGAAATGGTTAATCGTATCAGCCTGCTTGATCGTCTCGACCGGGACGACGAAGGCAATGAAAACTGTGTGCGCCTGATGACCTTTCACGCCGCCAAGGGACTGGAGTTTCCGCATGTCTTTATGGTCGGTATGGAAGAGAACCTGCTCCCGCACCGCAGCAGCATCAAGGCGGACGACCTCGAAGAGGAACGCCGGCTGGCCTACGTGGGCATTACCCGCGCCAGGAAAACCCTGACGCTGACCTACGCCGGCAAGCGGCGCCGCGCCGGGGAATGGGAAAGCTGCGAGCCGAGCCGTTTTCTGAGCGAATTGCCGGACGGGGACGTCGAATGGGATAAGCCCGGCATGGTGCAGAACCCGGAGCTGCGCAAGCAAAGAGGGCAGGCGCACCTGGCACAGTTAAAAGGAATACTTTCATAAAAAAAGCCGCCAGACGGCGGCCTTTTCAGCGTCAACACAGTCCAGGTTTATAAACCTGCTTTTTTCAGCATATACTCAATAGTGCTTTTCAGTTCTTCATCCGAACAATCAGCACAGGTACCCTTGGGTGGCATCGCGTTAAGCCCGCTGGTAGCCGTTTTCAGCAGCCCATCAATACCCTTGGCGGCGCGCGGCGCCCAGGCAGTCTTGTCGCCCAGCTTCGGCGCACCGGCCACACCGCTGGCATGACACGCTATGCAGGCCCCGTTATACACCTGTTCACCTGAACGGGGCCCGGCCGCCGCCACGGCTTTGGTCGCGCCGCTGTCAGCGGGCACAGAACCGATATTGACCTCGCCTACCGGACGAATATTCTCCAGTATCTTGGCCTGCATCCGATCATTAGCCTCTGCGCCCTTTGCGATATCGCCCGTGACCGTATTGGCTACGAAATAGAATATAAACGCGACAACCACCAGCGCACCCAGCACGCCAAGAATAGTATTCACAGCTGTTTTGTCTTCGTTGCTCACCTGAAACCTCTGAAATTCATAAAGTTAATATCGCCGCACCGCCTGACTAAAGCTCGGCCGGAAAGAAAACTGGCGCGCAAGTGTAGCCGCAAATGCCTGTTCGCGATAGAGAAACCCCTGCCACCACTAAAGTATCGGCCACTGCCGCCGCTACCTCCGCCAAGGGAACCCGGTACAACCATGGATGACCAAGAGGCCATAACCCATGAACGTTGACGCACAGTTTCCGCAAGCCCCCGTTGCAGCAATACCCAACCGGCCGCCCCAGACGCAGCCTGACCAGGCCGCCGCGCGACCGGTAGACAAAGCCGACAAGGATGAACCCTCCAATAACCGCACCGAAACAGATGCCCGCGAGACCGAGGCAAAGAAAGCGTCTCGCCGGTCTGGAAATGAGGCGCGTGGCCCGCGACAGGAAACGGAACTCAACAGCGACGAAAAAAAGCAGCTCGAACAGCTAAAAGCCCGTGATCGCGAAGTACGCGCCCACGAAGCCGCACACAAGGCAGCGGCCGGCGGCCTGGCCCGTGGCGGAGCATCGTTCGAGTTCCAGGACGGACCCGACGGGCGTCGTTATGCCGTGGGTGGCGAAGTCAATATCGATACCTCGAAAGTCTCCGGTGACCCGCAGGCCACTATCAGCAAGGCCCAGACCATCCGCGCCGCCGCCAATGCGCCGGCACAACCGTCGGGCCAGGATCGCTCAGTTGCGGCCCAGGCTACACAGATAGAGACGGAAGCCCGCCAGAAGGTAGCCGAAGAACAGCGATCCAGCACCAACGACACGAATAACGAATCCGGCAACGCACCTGTCAATAACGTCCAGGGCAAACAAGAGGTGGCCGGGCAGCAACGGCCCGACAACACCAGCGACACAAACAACGCAGCCGGCAGGACACCCGCCAGTAACTTCCAGGCCAATAGCGCTGATCCCGAACCCGTCGGTGATCTGCTCGACGTCCTCGCATAGGCAGCATCGTGAAAATAGACGGCGCACTCTCACAAGCCATGCTGGGCATACAACGCGGCCTCGCCAGCGCCCGCGGTCACGCCGCAGAAATTGCCGGCGCCGGCCAGTTCAACGACGACAGCCCCTCCAGCCTGGTAGAACCCATGCTCGGGCTCAGGCAGGATGCGATCCAGGTACAGGCATCCACCCAGGTCCTGAAAGCCGTGGATGACATGCTCGGCTCTCTGTTCGACAAAAAAACCTGATCCATCAATACACCCTTTCGCCATCTGCGCACTGGTGCACGCTGTTCAGTTACCTGTATCATCCAACTTCCCTCTCGAGCGCCCGTAGCTCAGCTGGATAGAGTACCGCCCTCCGAAGGCGGGGGTCACAGGTTCGAATCCTGTCGGGCGCGCCATACAATCAATAAGTTAGGGCATTTTCCAGTTTTTGTATTTTTAGGTTAAGTGCAGAGTAAGTGCGTCGCGCACTGAAAGTCGCTCAATCAGCCACTCTGTCTTATCCTCAAAACGTCATCAGGGGCACTGCTTCTACTTTAGGGCGTAGCATGTGATTACAGATCGACTGGTCGATTATTTGCAAACCGTAGCTTGTAACCGAACAGAGTCGCCGAGCGCTCTGTTTTGAGAGTGAGGCAATATTAGTATTGCAGATCTGATTAAGGTAGAGGAGTCCACCGTACGGCAGATTTTCGTCATAGTGCGGGATGTAAATGACGCGTGAAACATCTCGTAAACCTAGCCTACTAATGAAACTGATCAGTACCTCTTCCGAGAACTCATTCTGATATTCTTCTACGAATAGTCGGAAATCAAGTACAGGACAAATTAATAGATCAGTATTAAAGGGCCGAGCATTTCTTTGGTCAACGTCGCACTCGTGGGTTAGTAGGTATACGGCGCCTTCAACGGTTTGATACAACTCAGTTTCAGGTGAGTAGATCGGATAACGGATACCTAAATAAAGCTGCCCCACACCAATATTTAAGTCGTTTGCTGGACCATAGAACTTTCCAGGATCGAAGGTAAGTTTTTCTGTCAGTATACGATGCGCATCCTCAATACTTAGCATATTCGGGTGCACCGCACCTATCGTATTAAACTGCCTTCGTCCAGAACGCTTACGCTACGCAGCAACGTTCTTGCAAAAACACGTTGTTCGGCTTCTGACAGATAATAATTCCTATCGGCTTGGCTGATCACAATCGATTCCATATCGATGCCATATGGTCGGACAGTTAATTCAGGCCACTCAATTTCAGGGGTAGGCTCCCGATCGGAAAGATTCGCTATATTCAGATACGGGTCAAAACAAACTACTGAAGCACATGTTGTGATGATCATATCCATAATTATTTCGCCTCCAATTCCTGGCTGATTTCCGGTGGTATCAACCTAAAAAAAGCATCTTTTTCAAAATCGTGGGCATCATTCACCCACTGCTTAACCTGATCTGGTTCAGAAAATGTCAAATCTTTCGGTGTAGTAATATCGACATCAATTACCACTATAGTTCCTTCAGGGAGCGCCCCCTGAACAAATTCCTTTGAGGCAATTCGAGTCATAGCCCGATGCGTATCTGAATAGGTCGACCCATAATTTAGATTAATAGGTCCATCCAAAGGGTTATCGGTAACAACTAGCGAAAGGTTTAGCTCTGCCAATGCTGAAATCTTATGACGTTCCGGAGTTAACCCATTCACATATCTAAATCCGATTCGGGTTATGGATAATTCCGCCAGCCTGCCAAAGATAAAGTCGATCAGCGCATTGAGTTTTGGCTGAAACTGATCCCATCCACAGTAGCCCTGCACATTATGGAGCGAAATTACCCTACCACCGATTTTTACAAGATAGCGGCCGTCATCGCTTCGCAATTGCAAAGTTGGCTCAAATCTCAGATTCGGGTCATTTTCCCGTATAGCGGAAGGGATACTTGACGAAGGCAAGCGCTCAACGGTAAACGAGCCCCAGTCTGCATTATCGGACAAACGCCCTATTACAATTTCAGTTACTTCGTGGCACTCGAAACGAAACTCACATATCGCCTCGACGAGCGCATCATCTCTTAATCTATCTGGGGTATAGGGCGAATAGCGCGTTTTCAGATTATTATCTGCAGGGGTAGTCATGCGAAATTAGTGCGTAGTTTTTGAATATGCATATATGCGTTTCCACAAACATCAAAACTTTGCTATGAACCGCACTTCCTAGCCTCGGTGCAGTATAAATACAATATCACCTGAAAGTAAACTCTAGTTTTGAGAGCCAGCAACGCTATAACCATCTGGTGATTTTGGCAGACGATAAGGAATGCGGGTTAGAAAAGAAGGAAATACCCGATTTCGAAAAGAAGCAGCAGGTTGCCCCTACCTATGAAGATGAAGAATAAGCTTAGTAATGCTGCCAAGCTTGATTACTGCGGGTATTCTGTTTTTACATAGACATTAGTCATCTGCCCACCATTCCAGACATAGCAGTAATGTTGGCCCTGAACAACGGGTTTTAGCACAGAAGGGCGAAATACTGCTATACATTCACCGTCCGGATCACGGACACTGCTATAGACAATGCCGCTTGATCCTGCGTCCCGCAATTTGTTTGCGAAGAGCTGGGCTGGCCCGTATTGGGCCGGATCGGGGTGATAGGTCGCAGGAAGCTCTCCTTGCATGCTGCGGATATCATGCAGCCGCGTATCGATGTCAGACGCGTAGCTGCGCATATCGATTTCAATGGGTGGCTCGTGCGTGGCGGCAAGAAACCGTGCACTCTGAAACAAGGTTTCTGTGACAGCCGTTTTAATCGTTTTTGCCGCGTAATAAACCCCGTAACTGCCGTCCGTAAAGCGGCTCCCTTCCGGGTTCAGGTGAGTAAAGGCGGCCATAATGGGCGTTGTTCCTGGGCCATAGACCCGCTCTTTTTCTGGCACGAGGTGAAGCGCACCCAACTCTTCACGCAGCCTGTCATTCGTCAGGCCCTCAATAGCCTGAATAACATCCATATCCTCAGTATTCGATACCCGGTCAAAGAGACTGACGGGTGGAAAGCGGCTGGGCACCAGCCGCCAGGAAGGTTTCCACCGTATGCGGTTCCGCTCCGGTGTCATGACCAGCCGCGCTGGGCATCCAGATATTGCCTGACAACATAAAGGTCAGATACGTTGCCTGAGAGCATTCTGTTTAGCGCGGGTTGACCACCGAAGGGTGCGGCGTCATTGGGCCTGTGAATCCATTGATCAGAGGATTCTGACTTTGGTAAGAGTATCTGGAGCGCCTTATAGATACCGAAGATATATGAGAGGCGTTCCAGCTTCTCTTTTGTCAGGCGTGCACTTTCAGGCTCACGCTTCCATTTGAAATATGTGCTGCGGGTACGCTCATCAAAGCCGAGCAGGGTCATAGCTTGTTCTGAATTTAAACCCCAGTCACCGGCAATGTTGAAGAAGGTACGCAGGGCCGCGCTAGCCGTCCTGGCGGGGTTCTGGGCAAGTTTCTGTTCGATTGCTGTCGTCATGGGTTGTCCTTTCTCTCAATAGCTGCGCTCTATGTTATGTAGTCGGCATGTACAGTATAATACTTAATGCTTGAAAAAGTATTAAAACATACTTATACGTGTATAGCCCGGCTTATAAGCCTGCCAAGAAAAATATGTGCATATTATTGTTATATAGAATGAAATTATGAGAAAAAGGTCAGGCGAAGAGAAAAGGGCAGTTCGAAGTTTCTTCTTCCGGGCGCGCCATATACCGTTTGTATCCGTTATGCGTCTTTTACATAACGGGTCAGGAATGTATCCAGGTGATTCGCAAACGCCTTTCGATCACCTTGATTTAGCGCCGGCGGACCCCCTGTATCTACGCCGCTGGCTCGCAGCGTTTCCATAAAATCTCTCATATTCAGACGCGCCCTGATATTGTCAGTTGTATAGAGTTCGCCGCGTGGGCTGAGAGCATACCCACCTTTTTCAATTGCATCCGCCGCCAGCGGAATGTCACTGGTGATAACAAGATCACCGGCACCAAGCCGTTTAACAATTTCATCGTCTGCAACATCAAAACCTGACGCTACCTGAAGAAATTTTATATTACGCGATGGAGGAATGCGTAGAGCGTGATTGGCTATCAGGGTCATCTCCACCCCGGTACGCTCCGCCGCCCTGAACAGAATATCCTTTATCACTACAGGACATGCATCGGCGTCTACCCATATCTTCATATCATGTCACTTCTGTAGGAACATCTGGAATTCACCAGGATCTTAATCTTACCCTTCCGCCAATAACCGGCACCTAAAATTCGAATAACACCAGCCCGATAAGTAAATCGCACTGCCAACAAGCCTTCAGCTACTTTATTTATATTTATAATCCAGACAGCGCCCAAATAAAACACACTATTGTAATATAATCAGAA
>CAJXFW010000078.1 GCA_913053655.1 uncultured Thiogranum sp.
GGTGCCAGCACGCCAGGCGCACCGTGTCCCGGACCGGCCAGGAAGATGGCGTTCAAATCCTCTTTGACAATCAAGCGATTCAAGTGGGTGTACATGAAGGAGAGGCCCGGACTCGCACCCCAGTGACCCAGCAGGCGGTTCTTGATATGTTCCGGCTTGAGCGGCTCCCTGAGTAGCGGATTTTCCTGCAAATAAATCATGCCTGCCGCCAGGTAATTGCAGGCTCGCCAGTAGGCATCCACTTTCACGAGCACTTCCGGGGACAGCGGGTTTTCAGTAATTTTCAGTTCGGACGCGGGAACAGACATGGCGAAGATCTCCTTGGTATCGAACACTTTGGTGCAGCCTAATCCGGAAGCATGACCGGCGAATTACGTTACCGGTTGTTCCGCTAACCAAGTATAGACGGCGTCCCCAAAGCTGCCAGCCACAGAGGTTCTAAATACTCGCATAGGGTGACAAGGCATCGACATGCTCAATACAGAAATCCTTGAATAGCCGGACAATTCTCGACAAGTTACGGTTGCTCGGGTAAACGGCCGACAGGGTTGTCGGCGCAAATCGCCAGTCCTTCATAACCTCGACCAGTCTGCCATCGTGCAGTGCCTCGCCACATATGATAGACGGGATTTCAGCAACACCCTGCCCCGCCTCGACTGCATTTTGGATGCCGGCATAATCGTTCAGCGCAAGTACGCCTTCGACCTTTACCCGGTGCACCTTGCGACCCTTGATTAACTTCAGCGAAACGTTATCAAACCACCCATCGAACGTAAGCATACGATGCGCCGCTAAATCACGCGGGTGCGCAGGTGTTCCAAACGCTTCCAGGTAGCCGGGGGAACTGACCAGTACGTGCCGGTAGTGAATAAGCGGTCTGGCCACAAGACTGCTGTCTTTGAGATTGCCAACCCGTAATGCCAGATCGACGGCGTCCTGGATAAAATCCACCATCCGTTCTGTAATCAGAACCCTGATAGTCACCTCCGGGTAAGTTGCCTGAAATGCGCTGACCAAAGGAACAATCAGTCGATCTGCCAGCCCGGGAGGAACCGACAGACGCAAGGTACCCGAGATTTCCGCCTGTCGCTCACTCAGCATCAACGTACCGGTTTCAATTTCCTCCAGACCCCGGCGGCAGTATGCGTAATAGTCCTGGCCCAGTTCGGTCAATCGCAGTTGACGGGTGGAACGCTCCAGCAAGCGCACTCCGAGCGTCTTTTCCAGGTCACTCACTTTACGGCTTACCGTGGAAATCGGTACGCCGAGTCGCCTGGAGGCTGCCGAAAAACTCTTGTGTTCGACGACCTTCACAAACAAGGCCATGGCGTTCAAATCAGGGGACATGATATTTCCATATATGAAATATTAATTTGTTTATTTTACATATATTCTTATTAATGGGAAGAACCTATAGTGTTCCCTGTTTGACCAAACTCAGAGAGAGAACATAAAAATGCCCTTTCATTCAAAAGAATCCGTACTGAAGTACTTTACCCTCGCCACGCTACTTGGCCTGTCTCACCCCTCCTTTGCTGAAGTCGCTACTCCAGGAAGCTACCGTATCGATCCGGGGCATTCGACAGTATTTTTCAGCATCAGCCACCTTGGCACCAGTGAAATGACCGGCCGTTTTAACGACATTGAAGGAAGTTTTGTTCTGGACAAGGAACAGCCGGCCAAACTTGATGTATCAATCAAAACGGCCAGTATCGACACCAACCACGAAAAACGCGATGCGCATTTACGCAGCCCCGATTTTTTCAATGTTAAACAGTACCCGGTGATGCAATTTTCCGCCGACAAAGTCAGCTACGACAAACAGGGTCAGCCGGTTACGCTGCACGGCAAGCTGAGCTTGCACGGTAAGACAAGACCCGTGTCGTTTGTAATAACGCCGGTCGGCGCAGGCAAAGACCCCTGGGGCGGTTACCGGGTCGGGTTCAACGCCAGCACCACACTCAAGCGCAGCGAGTTTGGTATGAACTTCATGCCAGGCGGCATCGGCGAGGAGGTCACCGTCACGCTGAACATTGAGGCCATGAAAGAGTAGCAGAGCACCGAGCTGACTATGAGCCCTTACCTGCTGATTATCTTGCAGAGCATTGCTTTTCCTTTCGGCCTGTCCGGCCTGCTGTTGTGGCGGGCCGGACACAGGGATGTGTACAAGGTGATTGGCAATGTACTGATCTGGCTAATCGCGTATGCCTGGATTATCCAATGGCCTGAGCTACCACCTGGAGAGGCCGTTGACTGGCTATGGTTGTTACTGGTAGCCGGTATTGCGGCAAGATACATTGCGCATCGCCAAATGAGGCTGTTTTACCGGACAGCGGTGTTTGCGAGCATGATTACTGCTATCGCCTGGCCGGTCCTGCACTACCAGCCTTCCATCGCAGTGGTAAGCGAACTTGTCATCCTGATAGTTGCCGGCCATGTTCTATTCAGCCGAATAGAGCAAATACAAGCAGTGGCGCCTGCGCTCACTCTGACCATACAGGCAACCGGACTCGCCATTGCCTGCGCACTGAGTGGCAGTCTTCTGGTCGGCCAGTTGTCGGCTGCGCTGGCAGCCGTTATCGGTGGTTACGCCATACTCGAAATTTTTGGCCGACTGCGCAAAACCCTGTTCAGCGCCCAACAGAGCCTGGTTTTTCTTCCGTTGTACCTGAGCCTGCTCGCCATAGCCCGGCTTTATGCAGAACTGCCGTCAGTAACAACCATCCTGCTGCTTGCCGGCCCGGTGTTCTGCGTGCTGGTACCATGGCGCCACAGCTGGGTGATCAGCCTGCTATTCAACGCCTGCGCAATTGGACTGGTGTTAATGAATAGCGATAACACTGCATACTACTGAACCCAACACCCGGTCCCTGGGTAAATCCGATATATCAGTGCTTCGACGAATCGACTTTGTTAAACATATATTGATGTATTTTCCACTCGTCGTTGACACGTTTCAAAATGAACAGCTCGCGAGTATTGCTTTTGACAACAACATTGTCTTTAAGCAGCCTTATTTCACCATCGGAGCGGGTGCGCACAAAAGCAATATCACCCTGGCGTTCTATATCATCAATGTGGAATGCAATATCCAGATCGATCGCCTTAAACACATGTTGATAGGCCGCCTTTACCTGCACCTGGCCAACAGACGTAGGCTTATTGGCCGGCATAAATACTCCGTCCTCGCTATAGAGAGGCATAATCTTGTCTACATCACTGCTGTTCAGGGCTTTCTGGTAAGAGCCTAGCAATGCCTGTATATCCATTTTGCACTGCTGATCGGTGCCTGCTACTACTGTCGACTGGACACCAAAGGATAAATATATAATTGTCATTAGCATTAGTAGCGGGTTAGCAAAGAATTTAAAATGCATAGCGGTGTATTCCTGTTATTAATTCATGAGTACAGGAGCGTACATAAATACGCGCTGAAGGATTAGAGGCTGTTTATAGAATTTACTTTCCCATATCTGGAAGCAGAGATATTCCCATGTATGGGAAAATAATTTGCTGTATCGCTATCTATTCGGATCTCGGGAAAGGATCTATCATTCCCATGAACCTATGGGCAGAACCATGATCACAGACACAATGAAAGCCGTTGTTATTCGCGAGCCGGGTACACCTGAGGCACTGGTTATCGAGGAACTGCCAATTCCTCAACCTCTCCCCGGGAATATTCTGATCCAGGTAAAAGCCTTCGGCTTGAACCGGTCCGAGCTTTATACCCGGCAAGGACTCTCCCCCGACGTAAAATTTCCACGTGTACTCGGCATCGAGGCTGTCGGTATCGTTGTGCGAGCACCTGGCAGTGAATTTGAATGTGGTCAAACTGTGGCCACTGCAATGGGCGGTATGGGTCGTCAGTTTGATGGTGGTTACGCCGAGTATACCTGTGTACCCGCTAACCAGGTACAGGCCATCAATACATCTCTGGACTGGCAGACATTCGGGGCATTACCGGAGATGATCCAGACAGCGTGGGGCTCGCTCAACAATGCCTTGCAGCTTAAATCGGGCCAGCGCCTGCTGATTCGCGGAGGCAGCACATCGGTAGGGATGGCTGCGGCAATGCTGGCCAAACAGCGCGGTGCAATCGTTATATCAACAACCAGAAACCTCGACCGAGAAAACCTTTTAAAAAATCGCGGCGCCGATCACGTGTTCATTGATAACGGCAAGATTGCCGGTAAAGTCCGACAAGTGTTCCCCGACGGGGTGGACAAGGTGCTGGAACTCGTCGGAACCACAACATTGCTCGACTCACTACAATGCGCCGCACCCTCCGGCTCGGTATGCATGACCGGCATGGTCGGTAACGCCTGGGAACTGGAACGATTCAGCCCTTTGGACGTCATCCCGTCCACCGTCAACCTAACTGCCTATTCGGGTGGCGCCCGGGATTTTATTGACACACCGCTGCAAACGGTGGTGAAAGAAATAGAGGACAAGCGCATGACGCCAGGAATCGGGCGTGTATTTCAACTGGATGATATTGTGGAAGCGCACCGTTGCATGGAAGACAACACGGCCGGCGGGAAAATTGTCGTCCTCACCGGGCGTGAGGAATAATGGTTATTGCCTCCCCGAACCAACCCGTCAGTCGTGCGGTCAAGCTCGTGCTAAATGCGCAGACCATACAGGATGGTGCCGGTGTGTCGCTCTACCGCGCTATCGGTAATCCTGCGCTGCGAGAGATTGATCCGTTCCTGCTTCTCGATGAAATGCATTCGGACCAGGCAGACGATTACAGCTCCGGATTTCCATCACATCCACACCGTGGCTTTGATACATTGAGCTATATGATTAGTGGCAAAATGCGCCACCGAGACAGCCGGGGTAATGAAGGTGTTATCAGCTCCGGCGGTGTACAGTGGATGAGCGCTGCACGAGGCATTATACACTCGGAGTTTCCCGAACAGGACGATGGACTCTTGTGGGGCTATCAGATATGGATCAACCTGCCTGCCGCAAATAAAATGGACGAACCGCGATATTGCGATATCCCCGCTGAAACGATTCCCACGCGCATCCTTAATGAGGGCGGCTTCATCAAAGTGATCGCCGGCGACGGTATCGCCGATCAACCCGGACCCGTGACGCGGAACGATATAGACCTGGTATTACTGGACGTGTCTTTGTCACCGCATTCGCGCCTGAGACAACCGCTTCCAAAAGGACACACTGTGTTCGCCTATGTCTCCGAAGGAGAAGTGGAGTTTGGCTGTAGCAGCCTCAACTCACCGGCCCTGGTGCGCAGGCGCGCGATCGCCGTATTCGATGAAGGTGAGCATGTGAGCGCTATTACCACCGACAGCGCCGCCAGATTTTTATTGGTCGCTGGGCGACCAATAGGTGAACCCATTGCACGCCAGGGCCCGTTTGTGATGAACACCAGGGCAGAAATTGACCAGGCAATTCATGATTACCAGCAAGGGAAGCTGGGTTGAACGACACGAAATCTAACCAGAGGACTTCACTATGACATTCAAACAAAGACTCCTATCCATGCTGTTCCTGATAGCAGGAATCCCTGGATTGACAGCAGCAACTGGTGCCGAAGAACAGGCGGGTGATGCCGACGTGGAATGGTATTCGATCGCCGATAACGTGTATCAGTTTCGTTATGAGCATCATTACACTATGTTTGTGGTAACAGAAAAAGGTGTTGTCGCTTTCGACCCGCTGTCTGATGAAGCCGCAGAGCACTATATCCATGCGATAAGAACCGCAGCCCCCGGTCAACCGTTGCGCGCGATTATTTATTCGCACTGGCATACCGATCATGCTACCGGCGCCAATGTTCTGCGTCGCGAATTCGGGCATGATATCCCTATTATTGCTCATGAAAGAACACTCGCGCGACTAAAGGATCTGGATGATGAAGATATCCCTTTACCTACCAAAACTGTCAGCGATAAAGGAGAAACACTCCACTATGGCGATACGGACATCGAATTACGTTATATCGGCTACGGGCATACCGATACCATGCTGGTAGCACGCCTGCCCAAACAAAAAATGGTCTACGTCGTGGACTTTGCCAGCCGTGATTCTGTCGGCTGGCGTGAGATGCCCGGCTGGCCACTGGACGAACTGGTTGCCATGCAGCGGCGTCTGCTCGATCTTGATTTCGACAAGGTTGCGTTCGGTCATGGAAGAGCCGGTCCGGGTGATAGAGAAACGATCAAACGCCAAACCGTCTATTACGAGAATCTGCTTGCGGAAGCCAGGACAGCCATAAAGGACAAACTGTCAGAAGATGAGGCTGTTGTGCGCGCAGTACATAACCTGCCGCAATACCGGGGCTGGGGCAACTATGATCTCTGGTTTCGACTGAACGTGCGCGGCGCATACCGCTGGGTACAGGCGCAGGAACCTAATCAGGCGAGATAAGTCAAAGTTCTCTCGTGTGCAAGGATAAAGCAGTGAAAACACTATTTACCCGCATTATATTTATTATTTGCACTGTGTATAACGTTGCGCACGCGGAACCTGGCGCTACCGACACAGTAATATTCAACCTTCCAATAACAACACTGTCCGGAGACACCTTTACGCTCGGCGATTACCGAAACCGCCAGCCCGTCTACCTGAAGTTCTGGGCTACGTGGTGCCAACCCTGTCGCGAGGAGATGCCACATTTGCAGCGTGCATTTGAAAAATACGGCGACCGGATAAAGATTGTTGCAGTCAATATTGGCATCAATGAAGATGCAAAAGCCATCGAGGCCACCGTGCGGGAATTCGGATTGACGCTACCCATTGCTATCGACAGTTCGGGCCAACTGTCAAAAGCCTTTAACATGATTGGCACCCCCTACCATGTCCTGATTGACAAAGCCGGCAATGTCGTTCATCACGGGCACAAGGCTTCAGAGGAACTCGACAGTAAACTGGCTCAGCTGTCCGATCATCAGGTCACAGACCTGCCGGGCGCTCCCCTGCAACACACCGCAGCCCGGTTGTTAAACCTTAACCGGCGCGCCGGTCAATTGTCAGCTCTGTTTTTCCTGTCCACCTGGTGCGACTGGTATCTGAAAGACACCAGGCCCGGCATGTCTGCCAACTGCACGAACGCACAGCAACTGGTGAATACTCTCTATAAGGATACGCCGCAGTTAAACTGGCAAGGGATCGTCTCGCGCCTCTGGACCGGGAACAAGGAACTGGATACTTATAAGGAGAAATACCACATAGCACATCCGCTCGCTATTGATACTTCCGGTGACACTTTTCTCGAGTACGGGGTAAAAAGTCTGCCAACGCTGATTCTGACAAAAAATGGCAGAGAGATCTTCAGAGAGACGGATTTCAGTGATCCGGTAACACTCGCTAACACCATAAAGCAGATAGCTATACAAAACGCGGATAAGGAAACGCGCAATTTTCCTGCCTTCGTTAACGTGGTGAAACGCTAGTTCCCTTCTCCGGAGAACCCATTATGCCTTTAAAACGCCGACAGTTTATAAAATATGCAGCCGGTGGCGTTGCCGCAAACCTGTTTACACATTCTGCTCTGGCACCAGCCGCAGCCAAATCCGGGATCAAGGCTGTCGCTTTCGACGCATTCCCGATCTTTGATCCACGACCAATCTTTGTACTGGTAGAAACGCTGTTCCCGGGAAAGGGCAAGGAACTAGGCAATGCATGGCGAACCAGACAGTTCGAGTACCAGTGGTTACGTGCATTATCCGGTCAATATGTGGATTTCTGGCAGGCAACGGAAGAAGGTTTACTGTTTGCGGCAAAACAACTAAAGCTTGAAATGAGCGACAAAAAGCGTGAACAGCTGATGCAGGCATACCTGGCCTTAAAACCCTGGCCTGATGTTATACCCGCCCTGAAGTCACTCAGGGACGCCAATATTCGACTGGCATTCCTGTCCAACATGACACCCAAAATGCTTAACACCAATATGCATAACTCGGGGCTTGACGAGTACTTCGAACACGTTATCAGCACCGATAGCGCCAGGACATACAAACCTGATCCACGCGCGTATCAATTAGGCGTAGACACGCTGAACCTGAAGCGAGAGGAAATTGCTTTCGCAGCATTTGCCGGGTGGGATGTAGCAGGCGCAAAGTGGTTTGGTTATCCAACTTTTTGGGTTAATCGGGCGGGATTTCAAAGCGAGGAATTAGGTGTCACGCCAGATGGCATGGGGAAAAACCTGGAACAATTAGTTAATTTCGTAAAAACGTAATCCTGATCACATCCTGACTTCGATCGCTTTGCACAGGAAACGCATATACGCATCCGCAGCATGGAATCGCTGACATACCGTATCGATAAAACCCGGGTTGAGTATATCTTCATGGCTCAGTTCGCTGATAGCGATAAAATCCTTGCGCTTGAGGTCATCGAGTAACGGGTGGTCCGGGCTGTATCCACGCGGTGCGCGTTTCAGTGTGTCCCCGGACAGGTTGAAATATTTCTGAAACTTCACATCGTCACGCGCCGCAATCCAGGCTGGACCGGCCTCTACCAGGCGATCGCGAATTTTCCCCAGCGCCCGACTATCGGGACGCCACATTCCCGCCCCGACAAACACCGCCTGAGGATCAATATGCACATAGTAGCCAGGGGCATGCACATCGCGACCCTGCTCGTGCCGGAACTGAATGCCAATATTGGTTTTGTAAGGGGTCTTGTCTCTGGAAAACCGCGTGTCGCGATAAACACGCATCAGTGATCCACCACTCTTCTTCGCAATAGCCAGAAAATGTGGTGAAATTTCGGCCAGTCGCGGAGCTATACCTTCAATAAAAGCCATCGCGGGCTGGCGAACATCGCACTCGTAAACGGGTTTATTTTCGTTAAACCAGTCACGGTTGTTATTGGTAGCCAGCGCGCGGAGAAAATCAAGCGTCTGCGGTGTAAAATACGTGTCAATCATAGTAAGTATCCCTCTGGCAGTCGACCGCCCTGCAATTCTTGCTGCACTGCAACCAGTGGCGAAAACGCGCTAACCTTGCCTGCCCTGTGCACTTTTTTAACCCGATACCAGGAAAACCGCCTGAAAGAGAGGCCCGGCATTTGATTGATTTTCTGTTTGAAACGATTCATTAAATATACTAATAAGCTTATTTCACCCCATTAGCTGAACATGACCCCATGGCAGGTGTCCTAATACGTAACCGGTAGTCTTATGGGCTATTATAATAATCAGGTCATTTCATGGAGTCCGGAGTGTATTTTTACTGGCGCCTTAATGTTGTGTTGTTCCTGATGCTGGCCGCATCTGCCCAGGTCACGGCAATGACTGTGTATGACGTCATCCAACTCAGTAAAAAGAACTACAGCGACCAGGATATTATTGCTCTGATTGAAACTACCGACTCAGCGTTCGAGCTGAAGGCCGATGATATTCCGCGCCTGGTTGAGCTGGGTGTCAACGAACCGGTCATACAGGTTATGCTGAGTGCGACTCCCGATACCGCTTCAGACCAGTTTGCCACAATCCCCGTTAACAACAAACCCGTCAGTGAGACTGTCAACGCCGGCACTGGGTCTGAAAAACTTGTCCCACGTGCCGAGATTGATTCGGAACCGCTGACAGAGCCCGATTCCGGACGGCACCACCATCAGGCTATCAATCTTTCCGGAATCCGGTTGTTTGTACTCAGGGATGAAGGTGGTTATCCGTCCGTGACAGCGCGTGCCAAAGTGGTGGCCGACCGTCTCAAGGCGGCATCAGCGATGGATGGACAGTTTCAACCGGCTCATGTGACAGGCAGCGATGCGGTGATGTTCACAGTCCCCGGGACCACCCAAACAGTCATGGTTGTTTCGGTATCGGCGCAGGACGCCAGCGCCTATCAACGACGCAGCGGTCGCCGGGTCACTCCGGATCTACTTGCCTCCTACTGGAGCGACCTGCTGACAGACTACTGGTCGATTGCGCTCGGCGGCCGACCACCGGACCGGCTGTCCATGCTACATGAAGGCGAAGCCTTGCAGGAACTTTACGAAAGCCTGGATACCTCTATCGACAATGATGCTGACAGGTTGACCAGCGCATTTCAATCGCTGCCGAAACAGGAGCGGGATCACCTGTTGCAGCTTGCTGTATCGGTGCCGCGTAACTTTAATACCACCGAGGTTCATACCGGTGAGGCACCATGAAGCGTCTATTGGCAAGCCTGGTAATTATCGCGGGCTTTGGCATTGCGCACGCTGGCGATACAACGGTCAGCCTGGATGATATTGTAATGCTGTCCCAGCGCGGTGTGTCTGACAGGACTATCCTGGTATTACTCCGGAACCGCGAGATTGGTTTTACCCCGGACACCGACGACATTGATAGCCTGCTGGAGGCGGGCGTGAGTGAGGAAGTGATCCGTTATCTGCTAGAAAATACAACAGGCGCGCCGCCCGATACCAATGCAAGTACACCACGCTATATATACGCCCCGATTGCTTACGTGGATCCGTATCCGGCTTACTATTATCGACCATACTATGCCGGAACGTCGTCGTACTTCGGATATTCGGCGTTCCGGCATACCTCATATAGATACCGCCACCACGGCGCAGTACATTACAACCAGCCGCACCACTCGGCACCCTCGCATCTCGCACACAATGGTCATGACGGGCACGTGACTCACACCGGTGGGCATGACAGTACCCGCATCGGGCATAGCGGAACCACCCGTATCAGTCATAGCCGCCGGGACGCCGGACACGGTAAGACAGCCAGTATCGGTCATGGCAGCCGCAGTGTCGGGCATAGCCGCAGCATCAACTTTGGGCATCGAGGAGGGCATAGCAGTAGTGGTGGACACAGCAGTGGTGGCGGGCACAGCAGTGGTGGCGGGCACAGCGGTGGTGGCGGACACAGCGGTGGTGGCCATGGCGGGGGCCATTAAGCAATACAAGGGTTTAGCTTGATTTCCCGCTATTCCTGGCACGTGTGCTCCCAGCCTTATAACAGAAACAATCGGTTGTATGGTCATTCACCATACCGACTGCCTGCATGAACGCATAGCAAATCGTGGGTCCGACAAATTTAAAGCCCCGCTTCTTTAGTGCCTTGCTCATGGCGTCTGACTCGTTGGTCGTAACGGGTACATCCTGCATACTTTTCCAATGATTCCTGATGGGTTCGCCGTCAACGAACTGCCAGAGATAACTACTGAAATCCGGGTAATCCTCCAGCACAGACAGGTAGCACTGCGCGTTGACGATGGCGGCGTTTATTTTAAGGCGGTTTCTGACAATACCGGCATCACTCAGAAGGCGGGTACGCTTGCGGTCGCTGTAGCGAGCGATCCTTCCAGCATCAAAATGATCAAATGCCTTTCGATAGTTTTCCCGTTTCCTGAGGATAGTAATCCAGCTGAGGCCGGCCTGCGCCCCTTCGAGAATTAACATTTCAAACAGCTTTTGATCGTCAAAGA
>CAJXFW010000079.1 GCA_913053655.1 uncultured Thiogranum sp.
TCAACACCACCGGCGTATCAGCCAGCGCCTCATTCACACGGGGAAACAAAAAGCGCGGATGTAAGACGGCATCATTCATACTGACCAAGCGTAACCCTGATTGCGGCCAAATGAAAGTTTATTTGCGTCTATTTGAAAGAAGTTATGCCGACTAAATGAAAGTTTTGTTCCAGCCTATCTTCTGTGTAGTCAGCAGGAGACACAGGAATCAGTCAAAAGCCAGCTTCAATTTGATGACGTTCTTGTGCAACCGCCTGTCCAGATCAAGATCATGCCAGATCGGATTGCCGGCGGGGAATCGGTTGCAGTTGTGACTCGCTGCCGCCCAGCCGTGCCAACCGGCGGGCGCTCTCGCGCTCGATCAATGCCCTCAGCGCCTCCTGAACCAGAGTGCTTTTTTCGGTTATACCAGTGATGCGCTGGGCTTTATCGAGTAACAGGTCATCAATAGTCAGGGTCGTACGCATGGCACATCTCATTTGGTTACAGTACGCATCATACAGTACATCATAACTGATGCTATTTATCGTGCCTTCCGCCGGTTAAATGAAAACCTGATTACAACAACCAACGTTGTTCCTGCAATCGCTCCCATGCCACCTGCACATGATGCGCCTGAAACATTCCGCGTTTGCGCTCGTTCCAGTTCTGCACAGACTGCGCCGCAGCTTCCTCATTTTGCGCCACAGGCTCATCATGTTTCCCGACCCAATGAACGCTTGAGATCAATTCCATACCGTAAGGAGTTTCAAACCCGGCAATCAGGTCACCCACCTGTTCGAGGCGTTTCAAAGACTCCTGGTGTTGTTCCAGAAAGGCATCGGCTTCTTCCACGGCATGCGGCAGCAATTTGATTTCGGTATCCGGTTTCTGGCTGTCACCAAATCCGCGAATATAGTGCCCCTCAAGAATCTCAAGAACCTTGTTCAGGTTATGCGCGTAAGGCCCGTACAAACCTTTCTCGAATCGCAATCGCAGCGGCTCTCCCGCCTCCTGAAGGAAGTAAGCCAGTTTCTGGATTTCCAGCAAGGTGCGTCGGTATTGAAGCGACGAATATTGATCCATGAGCTTAATGAACAGGGCTCGCGCCGGCGTCATCTTCGGTCGCGTTGTGCGAACAGGCATCTCATTGGCTGCCAGCGCAGCCTGGGGGCCATAAAGTAAAACCTGTACGTCCGGCAGATCGGTGAAGGCCCGCTCAATCATCGGGCGCACCACATCCCAGTCCAGGCCACCAAGACCACTGCCCAGCGGTGGCACGGCAATAGAGCGAATGCCAAGCCGTTTCACATCTTCAATCAGTGCTTTCAGGCCACTTTCAATATCTTCGATGCGAGACTTGCCGCGCCAGTGCCGTTTGGTAGGGAAATTGATAATGTATTTGGGATTCACCATCGAGTCCGTCTCGAAGATGAACATATGACCGGGGCTCAGTTCATGGGCACGGCAAACCTTCTCGTAAGCCTTAAAGTTGACCGGAAAGGCTTGCTTAAACTGCAAGGCGATGCCCTTGCCCATGTAACCAATACAGTTCACCGTATTGACCAAGGCTTCCGCATCCGCGACAAGCAAGTTACCTTTTGTATATTCAATCATTTCCAAGCCCTTGATCTAATGGCAATACCATTCAGATTTTACGACCGCAGATTTATGCAATTCATTAGGCCAGGCAAAGTCTCGGAATACCCGGTGCTTTTTGGTCTTCGAAAGGCGCTTAACCCTCACACCGCTACCTGACCGTTCATTAGTCGCGGTAGGAGCAGGTCGCGAGCGTTGACGAGCCGTAAATTGCTATCTAACAACAACTTGATTTGGGTGTAGCTCGCGCTTACATGTTCCTCGAACAACTCTATGAGTTGGGGATTAGGAGCCAAGATGGACATAACTTTTAGGTGTGATGGACCGTAATTCAACTGGGCTGCACCGGTGGCCATAGCCGTTGCCTGGTCAATAAAATCGCCATATTTAAGATAGGCTTTCAGAAACCACTTTCTCATTTCTCCCTTCGGCCTCATTCTGATCAGACTCGTGTTCAGCATTACGGGTAAATGGCATTTCCGGATAGTAACGACTCGGCCTAGTGTGCCGGAACTCGAAACAACATGGTCATCCTCATCCAGCAAAAAATGCTCATACTTCGACGTAACCTCCGTTTCGTCAATGCATTTGGTTTTTGACATGTCTATTTCGTCATCACTGAAGGTTCGTATATTGAGAAACGGAATGCCTTGCTCACGATATTGGTAGTTGCGTAGTCCCGGTCCCTCTTTGAATTCCACCACATCCGAAAATAGCTTCTTCTCCCACTCCTCCGGTACACCGTCTTTGATTTTGACGTGCTCGTGGCCGGGGAAACGGAGGCGGACGAACCATTCCTTGTAGAGCAGCCGTACGGCCTGTTCCAGCAACTGTATCCGCCGCCGGTTGTTTCGATCAGGTCGTCGTAGGTGGAGAGGATAGAGACGATACTCGTCTGAATCTGGCAGCTGGGTATCTTGATATCAAGTCCGTGAATGTGATTTCTATTCAGAGTGGGATTTGCGTTTCCGACATCGTAACGCTGGAGCCCCAGCGTGTGCAGAAAATAGTAGACAAATCGAGGGTGGTTGCCCTTGAGGTCTTTACTCCAAAGTGTCGTGTCGTGAGGCCAAAATGGGCCATCAATGTAGTGAACTGTGCCGAGAGAGCCCTTTCGGCCGATAACGACGCCTGGGCCTTCAGTCTTTGATTCTGAGTGGTAGCTGTTAATGCCAGAAGACGACACCACTGGAACGTCGCCAAGTTTCTGCTCAGCCTTAGTAATGTCAAATCCACGTTGAAAAAAAACAAGATCTTCTAGGTGTGCTGGCCGCCACCCCATTTGCGTATTTGGAACTTCATTCATACCCCCAATTCCTCAAAATTCCTTTTGATGGTCGCAGCCAGGGTGACGGCCTCGGCGTTGAGGTCTTCCAGCTCGACGTGGATTTCACGCAGTGTTTCCTCGAAGTCGAAGTCTTCATCTTCTTCCTCGGGAGCGACGCCAACGTAACGGCCGGGGGTGAGGCTCCAGTCGTTGGCTTCTATTTCCTTGAGGTCCGCCAGCTTGACCAGCCCTTCTATGTCGCGAAGCTTGGCTTCGGGGAAGCGTTCCGTGAGCCAGTGGGCTTGTTTCCAGAAATAGCGCACCTGCTTGAGCTGCTCGACGGCGAGCCCGCGCACTTGATCGGCGGCCTTACGAACGCGTGTGATATCACGGTTCACCCATGCTTCGCTTTCTTTGGCGTTACATTCGTTTTCACAGTTGTCGATAAGATGGGTGGCGAGCTTATAGATAAGATCGGTCTGTTTGATGAGGTCGCGGCTGGCCTCGCTCATTGGCTCGAATGCTTCGGTGAGCTTGATCAGTGCTGTATTGGTATCCAGCGCCGTCTCCCACTGGCGAGCTGCCTTCTGCGCAGTCTTGCGGAACTGTTCGATGTCCTGATCAAACAGTTTGGTTTCCTTTTCCAGCTCCTTCAGCACTTCTGCCTGTGGCCCGGTTTTGGGCTGGCCGCTCAGGAACGGAGCCAGTGTTTTTCGCAGCGCCTTCAATGCCACAGCATAGTCTGGCAATGGCTTTGTGGTCTGATCCGTTTCATCTTTCAGTTCAAAGCATGCTTGCGCTTCGTCCACGACGTTGCCGAGGTATTCCGAAACCAGTTCCAGGTAGCGTTCGGTTTCTCCCCGGTAGAGCCAGACGATGGCTTGCAGGTTTTGCTGCTGCTCGGGGGAAAAGTCGTAGATCTTGCGCGTGACTTTGCGGTAGACGTTGCGCGCATCGATCATCAGCACTTTGTCTTTGTGTACCTTGGGCTTGTTGCGGTTTAAGAACCAAAGTTCGCAGGGCACGGTGCGAGTGTAGAAGAAGTTGGAACGGATGGCGATCATGGCGTCCACGTCACCGGTCTCGACCAGTTTCTGCCGCACCTTGGCCTCGCCGCCGCCGGCGCTTGAGGCCTGTGATGACATAACGAAACCGGCGCGACCCTTTTCACTCAGGTAGCTGTAGAAGTAGCTGATCCAGATGTAGTTGCCGTTACTGACCTTCTCCTTTTTATTGACGCCGGGCAGGCCGAAGGGCAGGCGTGGGTCGCTCTTGATCTTGTCGGCGTCGATCTCATCCACGTTGAAGGGCGGGTTAGCCATGACGTAATTGGCCTTGCCGACCAGTTCGTGCGGGTCTTCGTAGTAGGAGATGGCCTTCTGGATGTCGCCTTCCAGGCCGTGGACGGCCAGATTCATCTTGGCGAGCCGGATGGTAGTGGGGTTTTTCTCCAGACCCCGGAAAGTGAGCCGCTCGGTGGGGCTCTGGCCGTGCTCCTCGACAATGCGTGCGCTCTGCACGAACATGCCGCCGGAGCCGCAGGCCGGGTCCAGTACGGTGCCGCGCTCGGGTTCGAGTACGTGGGCGATGAGCGAGACCAGCGAAACTGGGGTGAAGAACTCGCCGCCGTCGTGGGCCTTCTGGTCGGCGAACTGGGTGAGGAAGTATTCGTAGATACGGCCGAAGACGTCGCCGGAAACCTTCTTCAGCTCATCGGGGTTGAGGGTGCGCAGGAGCTGGCCGAGGACCTGGTTGTCCAGTTCCTGATATTCACCTTTGGGCAGCACGCCGCGCAGGTTTTCGTAGTCCGCCTCGATGGATTCCATCGCCTCGATAATGGCGCGGGCGCGGTCTTCGCTATCGGGCAGTGATACGAGGTGGTCGAACTGCGCCCTGCTCCGCAGGAAGATGGCGCTCTGCTGGGAGAAGTCCTCCTTGGTCAGTGATCGCTTCTTGCCGCCGCGACTGGGTAGATTTGGCTCGATTCTGGCCTTTACCGTGAGATAGCGGCTGTAAGCGTGGCGCAGGAACACCAGCCCCATGACGGGCAGGAAGTATTCGTTGCTGGCGTAGTTGGAGTTGGCGCGCAGGTTATCGGCGGCGCTCCAGAGGCGTTTTTCGATGGCCTCGATGTGTTCGAGCTGGCTCATGTCGTTCCATTATGTTTATAGATGCCACTTGGACAATCCACCCCCGAATTGCCTTGCTCATAATACGACATTCTTTCCCGATGTGGGAGATCAGAACCACAGTCTCAACCCGGCAACGAGTGAGAGGTCATCGACCTGGGCACCTTCGTCGCGAGTGAAATCCGCACTGTCCCCGAGTTTGCGCAACCACGAAACCCCGATGTATGGCGCAAATTCGCGACGTATTTCGTAACGCAGGCGCAGGCCCAGCTCTACATCCGGGAAGAGCAGCTTTTTGCGTTAGCGCAAGCGGTGGAGTGCTATGACTTTTACCAGCAACAGGTCGAAGCGTGCGAGGGGGCTATTGAACGGCATCTGCGGCAAATCGAAGGCGATAACGATAATGACCCGGACGTGCCGCCCGCCTCGAAGCCGAAGGGCCACAGTAAAAACGGCTTCGACTTCGATGTGCGTAGCGAGTTATACCGGCTGACGGGTGTAGACTTGACCGAGATTAACGGCATGACGAATTGATCAGAGGTTCCCTAACCCTGAATGGCGGGGAAAACCGGTAACAGACCGGAGACAAGCTATGAATGGAGCATGTTACCTTCAGACCGGGCAGGCCACTTGCCACGATGCCGGCGGGCGCGAGACCGAATGTGCGGGGAGCGGCCAGGACAGCGAGTTTCGATGCGGTGTGCCGTGGCCGGAAGCGCGCTTTAAAATTAAACAGGAGACTGTCACGGACCGGTTGACGGGTCTTACCTGGTGCCGCAACGCCAATCTTGCTGAATTCCCGCTGATGTGGTTGGAGGCACTGGACTATGTGGCCCGGATGAATTGCAGTCAGATCCTGGGCTACAACGACTGGCGCCTGCCCAACCGGCGCGAGCTGCGTAGCCTGATCAGCCATCAGACAAAGCGGCCCGCGCTTCCGCAAAACCAACCATTCACCCATATTTTTAATGGCTGGTACTGGAGTTCTACCACGGCGGTGATCAGTCCGGCCCACGCCTGGTATGTGAATATCGAAGGTGGCCGCATGTTCTATGGCGGCAAAGATCAATCATTTCTGGTGTGGCCGGTTCGGGGGCAAGGTAACGGTGTTCTTCCTGTAACCGGGCAGACGCGGTGCTACGCTGAGACCGGCGAGGTAATTCCCTGCGCCGGCACAGGTCAGGACGGTGAATCCTCCTGCGGTTGTGCCTGGCCCTCGCCACGCTTCCAGACGTCTGCGGAGGAAGTGATCGATCGACTGACGAACCTCCGCTGGCGGCGCACTGCTGATTTGAACGGTGCGTCGAACTGGACCCAGGCACTGGCCGCAGTCGCACAGCTGAATGACCAGCCAAGTGATCCCCGTGACTGGCGGCTTCCCAACATCAATGAGCTGGAGTCACTGGTCGACTGCAGCACACACAGCCCGGCACTTCCAGCAGGGCATCCATTCGCAGAGCTACAGGATGTGTACTGGTCATGCACGACCAGCCTCTATGAACCGGACTGGGCGTGGGCACTCTACCTCGGCAAAGGCGCGATTGGCGTCGGCCAGAAGACGCAGGCGAGATTCCACGTATGGGCCGTGCGAAACTGAGCCACCTGCTGATTGCTGTTGCGGTGCTTACCGGTGTAGTTTCGATGTATCGTCACATACGCCGCATATCCACAAGGGAAGAGTTACTAACAGGTTTCCGAGGGAATAAATGTGCTCCGGACATTCTCTAGTGACGGGGAGTGCCTGTACCCCTGCCAAACACGGAATTGAAATCGCTACAATAACTCGTGTACTGTGCTTATTACTTCTAAAGTTGAGGAGAAAAACCGATGTCCAGTAAGTTAGTACGTATACTGTTCGCTGCTGCTTTAACCGGCTTTCTGAGTCTTGGCAGTCTCTCTTTGTCCGCTGCAGACAAATATCCCATGGCGGAAAAATTAAAGCAGTGTGAGATGAACTTCAAGGCAGCCCGAAGCAAAACCGCCACGCAGGAACAAGCCGCCGTAGCGCGCGAAAAACATATGAAACTGATGGTTGAAATTCTTCAGCACCTGAACACTCGGAACGTAACGGCTTCCAAAGAAAACAGACCGCTAACGCCGGAAGAATTGAGTAACAATGTCAAGGTAATGGGGCACCTGCTCGAAATGCTCGCAATCGACCACCTGCCGGCAACACCCGATTGGTCATACCTGTATTAACTACCCTCATATTCGTGGCGGCGCACGAATCCAGTACTTGCCTGGCTAACTCGGCAGGGAATAACGACGCGGACATGCGGCTTCGTCGCAAATGCTACTGTGTGCCGGTTACGATAAAAGCACATAGGCAAGATAAAGTGTTGCGGCAAGACCGACAAACCAGATAGCCGTTCTGAGTACGGGGACTTTAAAGTAATACATGGGCGCATAGAGGAAACGCGCCCAGAAGTACGTCTGGCAGGCAATGGCGGTCGCTTCAGTGCCGGTTCCGGTGACATGAACACCAATCGCAACGGGTGCAAACAAGGCAATACCTTCGAACGCAAATCACGCGTTTAAGCAGATGTTACAGTGCTGCGACCCGGCTTGTCCGGTATCCCGAGAAGGTCCAGAACCTTTTTGGATATAACGAAACCGAGGCAGAATCCACTCGCCGCCGCGAAATACAGTGCCCCGGGTATGACCCAGGAAAACCAGTGCACCTTGTCGAAACCGGTCAGCCAGATTGCGAGTAGATTCAGGTTGGCGAGATTGAAGAGAAACATACGTTGCACTCTGCTTGCATTGAACATAGGGGGCCTCCCGGCTGGTGTGCGCATTTGCCTGGCTGTTGACTGGAAATTCTAGAAAGGTAAGCTAATAATAACAATATTGCTTTTTAATACATCTGTGTTCTTATAATTAGAACAATAGGCGACAAATAATAATGGACGACCTCAGGCGTATGGTCATTTTTTTCCATGTTGTGGAAGCACAGAGCTTTTCGGGCGCCGCACGTCAACTGGGAATTGCCAGATCCGCGGTCAGCCGCCATATAACGTTATTGGAAAAAAGTATCGGCGTTCGTTTATTGAATCGCACAACGCGCCGGTTAAATCTGACGGAAGCGGGGGAAACCTATTTTCAGAGCTGCGCGCGTATCGTAGCCGAGGCCGAAGCTGCAACACACCGTATCGGCCAGCTGCAGGAAGAACCTCGCGGAACACTAAAGATTGCTGCCCCGATCAGCCTCGGTAACCGGTTTATTACCCCACTGGTAAGAGCATTCATGCGACGGTATACGGCACTGAATATCGAGTTGCTGCTTGATGATGAGATGGTCGACATGGTAGGTGAAAGTATTGATGTCAGTATTCGTGTGGGGTGGTTACACGATTCAAATCTTATTGCCCGAAAGCTGGGCGACTGGCCGCGTTTTTTATGTGCCTCGCCCGGCTATCTCGAACACCACGGCAGACCGGAATCACCGACACAACTTACCGACCATGAGTGGCTAATTTTCACCCGCTTGCCCTCGCCTTTTCACTGGACTTTCACAAAAAACAAACGCCAGGAGCGCGTCCAGGTCAAAGGCCGGTTGAGAAGCAATAATGCCGATGCAATTCGTAGTTCCTTGCTTGCGGGTGCGGGCATCACAGCACAAGCCGCTTTTCTTGTCGATGACGATATCAAGGCAGGTCGGCTGGAGCGCCTGCTGCCCGAATGGGACTGTGGCAGCGTCGGCATGTACGCCGTCTATCAGGACCGTCGGTATCAACAGACCCGGGTACGGTTATTTATTGACTTCGTTAGTGAAGAGTTTAATCGTCTTATATAGCGGCCGAACAGTGGATGCACCAGACACAATGGCACAACATATCATCGATACCCTCCGCAAACAGGACAAGGAATACTGTTCTGGCTTCCTGGAGATCGTGGAGAGAGTAACACGCAAGCAAAACCGGAAAGCACAGAAAACTGCCGGACAAGTTAATGCGCATACTTCTGGTTGAAGACGATCTTTCTCTGGCTGATGGCCTGAGAACTGCCTTCAGACGTGAAGGCTTCACCACCAATCATGTAACATCCGGAAATCAGGCACTGGAAGCTATCAGAACTGATACGCCGGAACTGGTGATACTGGACCTTGGTCTGCCCGACATGGATGGGCTGGACGTGCTCCAACAGCTGCACGAACACAAAAACCCGCCACTGGTGCTGGTTCTGACAGCGCGTAACACTACCGAGGACAAAGTCACAGGACTGGATCACGGGGCGGATGATTATCTCGCAAAACCTTTCGAGATGACTGAGCTGCTTGCCCGTTTGAGGGCGCTCGACCGACGCACCAACACCACACAAACGACAATGATCACCATCGGCTCTGTGGCCCTGGATGCCACGACACACGAAGTCAGCGTGAACGACAGGGTGATCGAGCTGACACGACGGGAATTCATGCTGCTGAAGTCCTTAATGGAAACACCCGGGCGTATCCTGTCCCGGGAGCAACTTGAAACCAGACTCTATGGCTGGGGTGAGGAGCTGGCCAGCAATTCCATCGAAGTCCATATCCATAATTTACGCAAGAAGCTATCCGCTAATTTTATCAAGACTGTCCGTGGCGTCGGCTACACCGTGGGGAAAGCGTGAGGTCGATCAGGGGGTTTCTTGTCGCGGCATTGCTCGCCACCATAACCCTGACCATCTTTCTGGCCGCACTGCACGGATACCGTTCCAGTATGCTGGAGGTACAGGGACTGCTTGATGCAGAACTGACCGCGCATGCACACCTGTTAAGTGCCGGCGCAACCGGCCAACCACCCATTAATGCGGTTGCCGGTCTCAATGGACGGCATGCCTTTCAGGTCTTCCGCGACGGTGCCCTGTTGTGGCGTTCGGACAATGCACCGGATACACCTATCGTGAACCGCGACGGCTTTCAGAATCATAACTTTGGTGGTCATCGGTGGCGTACCTACACATGGACCAGTGAAGATGGAGAGGTTCAGACGACAGCTGCCGAACGCATTGATATCCGCAACGCTCTGGCCGAAAACATTATCACAGAATCGGTATTACCGGTCGTTGTAGCATTGCCGCTGGCCGGCCTGCTAATCTGGTTCATCGTCGGTTACGGCCTGTCGCCACTGCGTCATCTCGCGAATCACCTGCGCCGGCGGCGTGCTGACGATCTAAGTCCCATACCAACCAGACAACAACCGGTCGAATTGATGCAAGTTGTCAACTCCACCAACGGGCTGTTGCAGCGGCTGGAGGCATTGTTTGAACGTGAACATCGTTTCGCCTCAGATGCAGCTCACGAGCTAAGGACGCCGATCGCCGCATTGAAAGTTCATCTGCATAACATCCGCTGCTCCCTGCCCGACGGTGATCCCGAACTGATTAAACTGGTAGCTGCCGTTGACCGTATGGGTAAACTGGTTGAGCAGATACTGGCCCTGTATCGCACCTCACCGGATCACTACTTTGCGCAGCTTTCCGAACTTGATCTGCACCAACTGGTGCAGGAATCCATCGCCACGATGTACCCTGAATTCGACCACAGCGATATCCAGCTGGAACTCATCGGTGATACGGCCTTCCTGTCGGGTGACAGGCCGGCGCTGGAAACACTGATCAATAATCTGCTCGATAACGCCTGTAAGTACACACCTTCCGGCGGCAATGTCAGGGCAGTGGTTACCGATAAACCGCATAGCGTTACGTTGCGGATTGAAGACTCCGGGCCAGGCGTGCCGGAAAACCGCTACCAACGTATCTTCGACCGCTTCTATCGGCTGGATGGTGACTACCACGAACCCGGCATTATCGGTTGTGGCCTGGGGCTGGCTATCGTTCAGCATATCGCCGATCTGCATTGTGCCTCGATAGTCGTCGGCAAATCCTCGTTCGAATCAGGTCTCGCGATAACCATCACTTTCCCCCGGCACCGGAATCACAATAGCGATTCTGCAAGACAAAACAATGTATAGCCGCATTGGTAATACAACGCTACAGGCGATCGGGTTCGCACTGGCTGTACCGTGCATTATCAGTGCCGCACCGGCACGGGCAGGGCCACCCGAATTCGTGCTCGAAATACGTAACCACCTGTTTCTACCGTCGGAAATCACCATACCCGCAGATACAAAAGTTAAACTGGTCGTCTATAACCGTGACCCAACACCGGAAGAATTCGAGAGTTACGAGCTGAATCGCGAAAAAATTATTATGGGCGAGCGCAAGGCTGTAATTTTTATCGGTCCACTGGCACCGCGCCGCTATCCGTTCTTTGGCGAATTTCACCCCGACACTGCCCTCGGTCATATTATTGTGAAGTAGACACCATCATGCTGCTAACATCCGTCATCATTATTTTACGTGAGGTTCTTGAAGCTGCGTTACTGATCAGCATACTCG
>CAJXFW010000080.1 GCA_913053655.1 uncultured Thiogranum sp.
CTTCCCCGGCGCCGCCCTGTTGCTCAAGGATGTGTGCGATCTTGTCTCGCGCGGGTTCGATGTAACGGCTCGCCAGTCCGGGTTGCAGCTCGGACAGCAGCTGCCAGGACACCATCAAGGCATACAGTTCGTCCGGTGTGAACCACAGGCCCGGCAGCTCGTAACGCCGGCCAGGGCTGTCGTCGTATTGCCAGCCGTTGCACGTTCTGTCATAAGCCAGCGGTGCGTTCATGTCATCGCGCAGCGCGTGTACCAGTCGGCGCGCGGTGGATTCTGAACAGGTCATTTCTTCGCAGATGATCCGTAGCGGCACCGGCCGACGACGCTGGCTGAGGAGGCGGTGTAGTTCGAACAGTCGCTGAAGTTTGTTCATGTACCCCGGTGTTCTTCCCCTGTCATCTGCAAGATCCTGTCTATGAGTCCAGACGACAGGTGATATCCTTTTGTGCGCAATGTCTCCAGCAAGGGAGCCACCTCAGGGATACGATTCATCTGCCTGGCTTTGATCAGCACGCCTCCGGTACCGATGACTCGCAGACCCAGGTAACTGGCGGCACGGCGTGCCAGTTTGTCATCCACGAGCACAGCGCAATCCAGCGTGAGCGCAATGGATATAGCGGATTGTTCACCTATCCCCAATGAGGATGATAAACCCTCCAGTGGCGCGTCATTCGATACCTGCACCGTCAACACACCCTCGTCTACCGCAGACTTTATCATCACCGCATCGGGCCGAGAGGGGATGTACAGGCATTCCTGCAATACACTATCCGGCACAATAATGCGCCCAAGAATCTCCGCTAACAGTGAAAGCCGATCCAGATGCGCAAACGCAATCAGCGGCCCGGCATCGGCGACGACGATCTCAGCCAATCGCTTCCAGTTCCTGATCCAGCTCTTTGGCCGGATAGTGAACGCTGGGGATGCCTACCTTGCCCAGATAGTCGATAAACTCAGGTATCGAGCAACCTGCGAAGCGGGCTGCCTTGCCAAGGCTCAGGAGATCATCTTGAAAAAACCGGGCTGCCAGTACGAACAGGACGCCGGATGTCACAACCTCCTCACTAAAAGGGACCGCAATAAATACCGGCTTGCCGTGTTTGGTTACGACAGAGAGTTCACCCGACTCGGCATCGCGAATCAGCTCGCCGGTACGTTCGCGTAAATCTCTTACTGTGAAAGTATCCATTGGAATCACTCTGGAATTAAATTGTGCCATCAAATGATAGCACAATTTAATTCCTCTGTATTACTCAGTAAAAGCCCTTAGTGCAGTTTAAATAACGGGTTAAGCCTATTCATGCGCCCCAAGTTTGTATATTGAAATGAATGACGTTTCGTATTACAATTTGTATTGATTATAGCATACATTTGGCTGGACAATCGATGAGCACCCTGAGCCTGCGTATACCGGACGACCTCGACAAGCAGCTGGAGGAAGAAGCCTCCCGCGAAAACAAATCACGCTCGGAACTGGTGCGTTACGCTGTCGCCGACTATCTGACGCGCAAGGAAAAGGAGCGCTTTCTGGGAGATTTCGTGGCGGAAGCCCGGGCGGGTTACGCCAACACCGAACTCCGTCAGGACGCACAGGCCATTGCCGATGACTTCCTGCCGGTTGAAAACGAGGCACTGGATACCCCCACCGATGGCAAGTGGTGGAAGTAGTGCGGCGGGGTGAGGTCTGGGTTGCCAATCTGAATCCATCACGAGGCCGCGAGGTCAGTAAAATTCGGCCGGTGCTGATTATGCAGGATGACGAACTCACGGCGGCAGGCACGCCGATGATTGTTATCCTGCCGCTGACAACCCGTGTTAATACTGCATTCAGCAAGTGGCGCATTACTATCCCGGCGCGTGATCGCCTGCTAAAAGACTGTCAGGTCATTGTCGACCAGCCCCGCGCGCTTGATCGAACGCGCATTGGCGAAGGCCCGCTGACCTGGCTTGGCGATACGGAAATGGCGGCCGTTGAGCGAAGCCTGAGCGCCATCTTTGGACTCTGGTAACGTATTCGGGGAGCGCTAACGTTTATTGACTGTGGCCGATCAACCGCGAAGGACGCGAAGTAAAACACCTGTTTTTTGATGCAGGAGACAAGGAAGTCTCGGGTATCGGCAATATGAAGTTGTCACTCGGTGGCATGCCAACTATCGGCACGCTGGACAACGCCAACGTCCGTCACTAACGGGTCAAGTCCGGCCTTGTCGCTGTTACAAAATGACAAGGCCGGGCCATTGTTCTATTCAATCGTCGTCATCGTGGTGACGACGGCGGCCTTTCCGGTCGAGATTGTATACGCGCAAATCTTTGGCCACGCTGATACGTCCCCGATAACCGGCCTGACGGATACTGCGCTTGACCTCGTCCAGGGTCCGCTCGGTGATCGCCGTGATATGCGATAAAACCAGATGCTTCACACCGGCGTCGCGTGCAACCTCCCCGATCCGGGTGGGGGTGGTGTGCAGTTGGGAAAACGGCAACCCGGTTGAGTCCAGGATAGCGGTGTCATAAATCAGCAGGTCGGCATCACGGGCGATTTCGATCATGTTGCTGTTGGCGGACAGGGATGTGGTATCGCCTGAATAGACGACGCTCTTGCCATCGTATTCAACACGAAACGCCAGCGACGGGGCCGGGCCGTGCGGTACGCCGACCGCCTTGATCACGACGCCGTCCTGGTCGTAAATCGTCCTTACTCCAAGTGTGTTGTCGTGCTCGATGCTCTGGACGGCATAGTTGAAGGGTATGTGGCCAATCACCCGGGCGAAGTCATTCAGATAGGCTTCAATACCGGTGCCGGCGTCAAAATGTGCATCGATGAACCTGGATGTGGTCGGGAAGCGCAGCGCCGGTGGTGGGGCATTCGCGGGCGCTTTGTTTGGCCCGAAGAACTGCAATACCTGGGAGGGGTCGCGCGGGAAGCCGGCCAGGCGGTTATGGAAAAACAGGGCTTTGACAATCGGATCGATATCGCCGACGTGGTCAACGTGCAGATGACTTAACAGAACCAGCTCCAACTGATCACCGGTTCTATTCGCGCCGATCATCCGCTCCAAGCTCCGGTATAACACGCCGCATGAATTCGTCAAACAATGGCACGGTAAAAGCCATGTTGCCGTGAGACGGGCTGTAGATCATGCCCTTTTTAATCAGATTTGCCCGGGTTGGCCCCAGACTGTTGATTTTTACCTTCATGAGTTCCGCTATATCGCTGGTACGTTGGGGGCCGGAACCCAGGCACGCCATGGCGCGAAGAAACCGCTTCTCTCCGGGTGTAAGTCGATCAAAGCGAACCCGAAAGAAGTTCTCATCGAGACGATGGATTACTGTCTCTGATGCATTTTGAACAACAGCGAGATCAATCGGGGAGAACTCGGCACGGTTCCATGCCTGATAGCCCCACTCCTGCAGGAAGTAGGGATAGCCCTGAGTCAGTCGGAATATTTCCTGGAGGGCCGCCTTTTCAAAGCTAACCCCGTATTCCTCTACCGGGTCTTGCAGAGCCTTGATTGAATCAGGCTCGGAAAGTGCGCCAATATCGGGAAAACTGAAAAGCCGTTCAGCATAGGACTTGGATTCTCCCGCCAGCCCAGGGAGGATAGGAAGACCGGCGCCCAGCAGAACCAGGGGCAGTTGGCGTTGCTGCATTTTATGCATGGCCATGATGAGCGCACTGAGTTCTTTCTTTTTTAGATATTGAATCTCGTCTATGAGGATGGCGACACAGCTTCCACGCTCTGTTGCAGCTTCCGCCACGGCAGTGAAAAGGCTGGGCAAATCAATCTCGAGATCACCACTGTCCGCTGTGCCAATTTCTGGATCGATATCCAGCCCAAATTCAACATCGTCTACTTTTACCTTAATTGCACCGATGAAACTTTTCAAAACGGCCAGGCCCCTGCGCACCTTGTCCCCAGCGCCCGCCAATCGATCCAACTCGTATAATAACCGTCGCAAGTGAGGCACCAACAAAACACCCAGCGACTTGTTTTCGTGAACTTCAACAAGGATCGCGCGATACCCGTCTGCCAGCGCAATACGCTCCATTTCATTGAGCAAGACAGTTTTACCAACACCACGAAGCCCCGTCAGCAAGATGCTTTTCTCTGGTCTTTTTTGTTTGACCCGGCCCAACAGAATGCGGGTTTGTTCGAGAACTTCTTCTCTTCCTGCGAGCTCAGGCGGGGGAGTCCCGGCACCGGGTGAAAATGGGTTTTTGATAGGATCCATCAGCGCACCTCTAGCGGGATTCCAACAGATTATAGCTATTTATAGCCATGTATAGCGCCATTAAGCTATACATGGCTATAAATAGCTATAATTAATTCATTAAAAACCTTATCTAATCAAGACGCCATGGATCAGGACCAGCCTTTCAATGGGCACAACCTCCATACCCTGGCTGATGTACTGGCAAGGGAAAGGTGCGTTTTCTGGAAGATTTTGTGGCGGAAGTAGTGCGGCGGGGTGAGGTCAGTAAAATTCGTCTGTTTTCTGATGCAGGAAACAAGGAAATTTCGGGCATCGGCAATATGAAGTTTTCACTCGGTGGCATGCCAACTATCGGCACGCTGGACAACGCCAACGTCCGTCACTAACGGGTCAAGTCCGGCCTTGTCGCTGTTACAAAATGACAAGGCCGGGCCATTGTTCTATTCAATCGTCGTCATCGTGGTGACGACGGCGGCCTTTCCGGTCGAGATTGTATACGCGCAAATCTTTGGCCACGCTGATACGTCCCCGATAACCGGCCTGACGGATACTGCGCTTGACCTCGTCCAGGGTCCGCTCGGTGATCGCCGTGATATGCGATAAAACCAGATGCTTCACACCGGCGTCGCGTGCAACCTCCCCGATCCGGGTGGGGGTGGTGTGCAGTTGGGAAAACGGCAACCCGGTTGAGTCCAGGATAGCGGTGTCATAAATCAGCAGGTCGGCATCACGGGCGATTTCGATCATGTTGCTGTTGGCGGACAGGGATGTGGTATCGCCTGAATAGACGACGCTCTTGCCATCGTATTCAACACGAAACGCCAGCGACGGGGCCGGGCCGTGCGGTACGCCGACCGCCTTGATCACGACGCCGTCCTGGTCGTAAATCGTCCTTACTCCAAGTGTGTTGTCGTGCTCGATGCTCTGGACGGCATAGTTGAAGGGTATGTGGCCAATCACCCGGGCGAAGTCATTCAGATAGGCTTCAATACCGGTGCCGGCGTCAAAATGTGCATCGATGAACCTGGATGTGGTCGGGAAGCGCAGCGCCGGTGGTGGGGCATTCGCGGGCGCTTTGTTTGGCCCGAAGAACTGCAATACCTGGGAGGGGTCGCGCGGGAAGCCGGCCAGGCGGTTATGGAAAAACAGGGCTTTGACAATCGGATCGATATCGCCGACGTGGTCAACGTGCAGATGACTTAACAGAACCAGCTCCAGCGGCGAGATATTCATGCCGCTGTCGGCGACACGCTGATAGACACCGCCACCGGCATCCATCAGGATTTTGGGTTCTCCGTCCAGGAAGAACATATAACCGGCGCTGGCACGGCCGACGGGTTGCGCGGCCGGTGCACCCGAACCGAGCACCATCACCGAAAAATCGCCGGCAACGCGCTCGACAGCAAGTTGTTCGCCGGCCTCGTGGTGCCCGGTGTCACCCGCCTGCGCGACAGACACGCCGACACAGACCAGCCCGACGGTGATGCATAGATGTTGCAGATGAGATTTAAGAGACATACTACTGGTACCTCCTTGTAGCAAACAGGGTTATTGTGGAAAAAAGCGATTCACACCTTAGCGTCTGATTGTGAATACCTGATGACGCCGCTGTGGCGCGGATCGCAGATGTAGCGTTAAGGGTCGTTTATTCAAGGCGTAATGGCAAGACATTGCGTGTTGAAAACGAGAGATTCCGGCTACCGGATCAGCCCACCGCGCCCTCGACCAGAACTGCGTGATGACTGCCTGAGGCGACTTCGACTGCCGCTGCCATGGTTTCCGCAGAGTCCGGATTCAGCACATTATCCACATGGTAGAATTCCGCACGCGCACGGTACTCGTCGATATCGACCACCAGATAACCGTTGTGTTCCAGATCCACATAACGGGTGTGCGGGTTGTTGCTGAGGGCGAACTGTTCCAGTCCTTTGACCAGTGCGGGATCGGGATCCACAAAGAACGGCGAAGAAATGGCCGGCCCGACGAACTCCACGGCGCGCGAACCCTCACCCGTCAGCGGATTGTAGCGGGTCGGGTCATAAGGGGCGGGGGCGATGTCGTGTGCCCAGGACGAATGGAAATCGCCGGTCAGGACAATCAGGTTCTCAACTTCCTGCTTTGCCATGAAGTCGAGCAGTCGCGTTCTGGCGCCTGCGTAACCGTCCCATTGGTCGGTATTCAAAGGGATGCGCATACCCGGCGGTAACCCCGGCGCTGCGACTTCCAGCTGCCCCATCATTACCTGCTGGCCCAGCAAGTTCCAGTGGGTGTCACGTTCTTCAGCGGCTTCAAGCTGCTTATAGAGCCAGTGCTCTTGCTTGTTGCCCAGCAATTGCCGGTCAATTCGGTTGATCTCGCCCAGATAAGCAATCAGTTCCTGGGGACTCACCAACAACTCCTGGCTGATCCCGTCCACCAATGCGGGTACCTGGCGTTCACGGCCGAACAAACGCGTGTCCAGCATATCCAGCTGAACCAGGTCACCAAAACGAAAGCGCCTGAATATACGTCCTGCGCGCGACCGGCGATGAAACGGGTCGCGAATCGGCAACCATTCAAACCAGGCCCGACGCGCTGCGGCCTTGCGCACTTCCCAGTCGCCTTCTCCGGGCTGATGATTCTCTGCGCCGTCCTTGTAAGCATCGTTGGCGAATTCATGATCATCCCACACGACGATCCAGGGATGCAGACGGTGTGCTTCCTGCAACTGATAGTCACGCCGGTACTGCGCATAACGGGTACGGTAGTCACCCAGTGCGACGGTTTCGGCGTTGGGTTGAGGAATCCGGCCGATATCGGTGCCGTCGCCGAAGGTTCCATTGCCGTACTCATAGATATAGTCACCGACATGCACGATAGCGTCGAGGTCTTGTTGTTGCGCCAATAAGGCATAGGCGCCAAAAAATCCTGCCGGAAGATTCGAACAGGACGCCAGACCGAGGCGCACGCGTTCGGTTTCCGACGGCAAGGTGCGGGTACGTCCAAGCGGCGATGCTTCACCCTGGGCGTAAAACTGATAATAGTAGGTCTTGCCCGGGCGCAGACCGAAGGCATCGAGTTTGACCGTATAATCAGAATGCCGTGCAGCAACACCGTGGTATCTTCCCACCACTTCACGCAGGTAAGGGTCGGTGGCCACTACGCATTTGACCGGAATCGCGTGTGTGTCCGTGCCGGGCGTCACCCGAGTCCAGAGAATCACGCGCCTGCGTAGCGGGTCACCACTGGCGACACCGTGCCGGAAAGCCGGTCCTGGCAACAAGTCCTCGGGATGTGGAACCCACACCTCGGTCGCTGCCAGTACGCTCGGTGCCGCAACGCCTAACGCTGCGGTACCGGCCAGTATTTCGAGAAATTTTCTGCGTGAAAAATCCATCGTATTACCCTGCAAGTCGTCTGTTTCGGAACCCGACGGGTGGATGCACCTCGGCACGCCACCCGCCCCCCTGACACATCGCTGGAATTACAGATCCATGCAGTTGGCGTAGTAACTGACGGTCGCCGGCCAATCGGAGAAAATACCGATGATGCCGACCTGCTTCGCTAATACGTCCAGCGCTTTATACATATCGCTGTCTTTCTTTACCGCCGCACCGATGGTCTGGTAATACCAGGTTGTATTGCCGTTCTTGTCCGTCGCGCCATGAGTCAGATCAGAACGCTCGAATGTCCAGGTGATAATTTTCAGACCGGCTGCACGAGCCGCTTGTGCATACACCGAAGGGATGATGTTATTGTCCGCGTCCAGTGCGAGCAGCATCCACATGGGCGGCGCAATGATTTGTACGCCGTCGGCAACCAGCTCATCCATGGTCGGCGACCAGGTGGCGGGGTTGGTATGGTCAAAGGTCGGATCGTCGTAACGTCCGTCCAGCCATACCGCCTGCTGACCAAAGCCGGGGTCGGCCTGTAACCAGTATTCGATATCCGCCAGGTTGAATGACTGTGCAAATACTTTTTCGGGTGCCACACCGGCCGCCGTGTATTCGTCAATCATCTGTTGTGCGTAATCCTGTTGGGTGTAATCGCCCTGGTAAGGCATGGCTACGCTGGGTGTTTTCAACTCAGGGGTAAACTTGACGCCGAGCTGTTTGAACAGATCGATGCTCTCGGCGTGACTGAGCACGGTACCAGGACCGGTGTAGGCATCGGTGCGCCAGCCGGGGGTACCTTTCAGATAGTCTGCAACGGTCGTGGCATTGCGATTGGCGCCGTCCATTTTGCCTTTCAGCGTCTTGAACTCTGCCAGTGTGATATCGCTGGTGCAGCACTTCGCCGATGCCGGCACCAGCGTTTTACCAGTCACCGGATCGATTACCGCCGGCGTAAAACCCTCGGAACAACTAGCGGCCAGATCGGTTTCCAGGATGTTGGTGGTGTTCTGAAGATCACATTGCGAATGCCGGCAAACCAGCTCACGATCTTTGGTAAAGATCACATCACATTCCACAATACCGGCGCCCATACGCGCAGCGGCCTGGTATGACTCTTTGGTGTGTTCGGGAAACTGCATCGATGCGCCGCGATGACCGATGGTGAAATCGGTCTTGTAGAAGGGGCCTTCGCTGCATTGTTGAAGTTTGCTTTTCAACGCACCTTCGTCCATGCCTTCGATCAGGTAGAACGGGCGTGGGCCCAGTTGTATGGTCGATTCACCTGGCTTGAATTCGCCGTGTTTTTCCGACCTTTCCGCAGCGTGTCGATGATTTTCACCCCGTTCGGAATGCTCGGCGAACGCGACACTACTGTAGGACTGAACGGCGAGTACGGCGGCGGCCAGTGCGATTGATTTATAACTGGTGATATACATGTGTGAAACCTCCTGTCGTTGTTTATTGAAGACCAACCTGAAATCAATTAGCAGTTTTGAAATTGAAATTCTCTAGGGTGCAGACTGAATGCGGCCTTCTATTCCCGCGGTAAACGGTTGTGGCAGACCTTTCAGGTAGTCGATAAGGGCATCCAGATCGACCGGACCAATGCGACGATTCGTCCCTGTTGGTAACACCGAGAAGTTATCCCCACCGGCCGCCAGGAAGCTGTTGACGGTTACCGTGTAGACCGTAGCCGCATCCAGTGGCTGTCCATTGATCATGACGCTGGCAGCTACCACGGTATTGTCACGAAAATCAGCGGGATTATTCTCCTGCCAGGTGTAACGGATACCCGAAGTTTTCAGCACTCGTGCAAACGGCTGCCCCGCCCACTGTTGATTTAGCAGCTGCAGGATCTGGGCACCGTTGAGATCCATTTTCACCAGATCATTGTTGAACGGCTGCACGGTGAACAGATCCCCCCAGATCACCTGCCCCGCCAGAATATCGGCCCTGATGCCACCGGGATTCATAAATGCAACGTCGGTAGCCATGGCGCTTCGTTGCGCATCGGCAATAAGATTCCCCAGCGCCGATTCACCCGCTGCATTTTCGGCTCGAAGAATATCGGTAGCGGCCTGGCCAATAACCCGTTCGACCAATGGCTTGACGGCGGCTGACGCTTTTGCGACCAGCTCGGCGACCTGTTGATCCGGCTCCAGCCCCGGCCCCTGATCGCCCCAGGTCGTCAGTATTTCTGCTGACTTTTCGACAATATCGTGGGTCTCTGGATCAATCGCAACATCAATATCGGCATAGGCTGTCGAACGCGAAAATGCCTGTGTCACCAGAATCAGCTTGCCGTTTTTGTTCGGCATCAAGGCATTGGTGAAGCGGTGCCAGTGGCCTGCCACCACGATGTCGATTTCATCGTCCAGGGCAGCGATAATGGGTCCGATCGACCCACCGACATCGAGTGCATCGGCGCCGGTCGGCCCGCTGAAAAAGTTCTGACTGGTACCCTGGTGGATGGTCACCACGATGGCGCGGACACCGCGTTTTTTCAGTTCCGGCACGTAACTGTTAATCGCTTCCGCTTCGTCGAGAAATTTCACACCGGCTACACCGGTAGGCGTTACGATGGTTGGCGTTTCCTTGAGAACCGCACCGATAAAAGCGACCGGCATGCCGTGCACACGCTTGATTACGTAAGGCGGCAATATCGGGCGACCGGTTTTTTCGTCAACCACGTTGGCAACCACATAGGGGAACCGCGCTCCGCGGTAGTTGGCATCCAGGAACGGACCGTTGGGGTGAATGCCGCCATTGATAAGACGAAACATCTCGCCAACGCCTTCGTCAAACTCGTGATTGCCCAGCGTCCCTACCAGGTTGCAGCGCGGATCGAAACGTTCATCGTCGAGGTCACCGTAGCCCACCCCATGACTTGAATCCTTTCGCTCGTTCCTCTCATCGTCATCATCATCTTCGTCTTCATTCTCGGCATAGCTGCAATATTGATTGGTCAGCATATTCAGGAAGGTGATGGAGGGTTCATCTTGCAGCAACGCAGACACCGGCGGACTGGCGCCGACCTGATCGCCGGCGTGTACGATAAAGGCGCCATTTTCAGACTGCGCCGATTCCGAGCGCAGGTAGCTGGCCAGCACTGATGCACCACCGGCCGGTCGGCCAAACAGGCGTCTGGGTTCGAGTTGTCCGTGGAAGTCGTTGAAGCCAAGTATTTTGAAGCGCACCCAATCGGCAGGATTCGCAGCGTCCTCATCCCGCCAGTAAGTGCGGGCAGCTGCCTGGGATCGGAGTTCCAGGCTGTCGTGTTCCAGGTGCTCGCACAGAGCGGCATCTTCATCGCGAGCATGGTCGCTTTCTGAAGCGAATACCGCTGTACTCGAAACAATACTCAGAACGGCGACAACCATTAGCTTATGACCGGTACGGTTAACACTTGGCATATTATGTCTCCCTGCTGGTTAGGCGATAATAGAGACCTACGCTAGCGTCGTAGCATGACGGAGCGATGTCATATTGATGACCGTTCCGTTTTGGTTTGCCACTCTGTGTATTAAGTTTGTTTTACATAACGTACACCGATGTAATGCCTGAGGTGGATACCGCTGATGCGCGCACTTACCCGATACTATTGCCCATCAACAAAGCCCGCACATGCGCAACACGCTGGCAAATAACGGGGATGATATTTTGCGCAATAAATTCGCGTTCCGCTTCGAAAAAACCGTCATCGGCAAGCAGCTTGTCTGCTGCAGCTTCCACACGTTCGGTCAAA
>CAJXFW010000081.1 GCA_913053655.1 uncultured Thiogranum sp.
GGGTAGGAGCGCCGGCCTTCGGCGCGAATGTTGACCAAACCCTTCGCGGTCAGGAGACCGCTCCTACAGGGTGGATCATCGCTGGGTAGGAGCGTCGGCCTGGACTCAGGACGTTTCATCAAGACTGCCACCGCCCTTTTTCATGCGTTTGCCCGCTGCCGCGCGTTCCTTTCTCACTTGCTTCGGATCGGCGATCAGCGGCCGGTAAATTTCCACCCGGTCGCCCTGCTGCAGGGTCTGGGTCAGTTTTTTCAGCTTGCCAAAAATACCCGCCTTCAATTTTTCGGGATCGATTTCCGGAAACCGTTCCAGGATACCGGACTGCTCGATGGCTTGTTGCATGCTTGTATCGGGCGCAACATCCAGCTTGAGAACGATCTGCTCATCGGGCCGGGCATACGCCACTTCTATGGAAATTTGTTCAGCGCTTGCCATAGACCTCTACCGCCCGCTTGTGAAAGGAATCCACCAGTGAATCGGCAATCTGACTGAACACCGGCCCTACCACCATACTCAGCATGCGGCTGGCAAATTCAAACTCCAGATCAAAAGATACCTTGCAACCGTCCTCACCCAGCGCATCAAAGCGCCAGAATCCCTCCAGACATTTAAACGGCCCTTCCACCAGCCGAATCTCGATCATCTTGTTTTTCTGGTTACGGTTAGAAGTGGTAAAAGCCTTGTTTACACCCCCCCTGGATAACTCGATCGTCGCCCGTACTTCATCATCCGTGCGCGACAGGACCCGGGTACTGCGACACCAGGGCAAAAACTCGGGGTAGGCTTCGATACCGTCCACCAGAGAAAACATTTGTGCCGGTGAATACTGCACCAGTGCCGACTTACTGATCGATGTCATAAAATTACTCGCCCAATCCGAACAACCTGGCAAAATTAACGATGCCGGTCACGTTCAGGAATACGACCAGCACCGCAACCGGCGTAACGTAGCACACCAGCAGGTGCCAGACGACATAACCTGCGCCATCGCCCATATCCAGTTCCTGTACGCTGTCACTGCGTTTCATAACCCAGGCGCTGAACAGCGCGATGAACAGACCACCCAGCGGCAACATGATATTGGCCGTCAGGTAATCCAGCAGCTTAAAGATCGTATAGTTCTCGAAAATCGGAATAAAGGACAGTGGCTTAAAATCGGCCCAGGCATTAAAAGAAAATATGCTCAGCAACCCAAAACCCCAGGTAGCGATACCTGCATACACCGATGCGCAAACGCGCGTCATTCCCTTGTTTTCCACCAGCCAGGCGACGGCCGGTTCTATGAGTGAGATAGCCGAGGTCCAGGCGGCAAATACCAGCAGTAAAAAAAACAGCGTGCCGAACAGCGCACCGCCCGGCATATGCCCGAAAGCGATCGGCAGGGTCTGGAATATCAGACCGGCGCCCGAGCCGGGTTCCAGACCATTGGCAAAAACAATCGGGAAGATCGCCATGCCGGCAAGCAAGGCAACCAGGGTATCCAGTAAAGCGATAGTGATACTGGATCTGGCGATGGAAGCGCGCTCCGGCAGGTAGGAGCCGTAGACCATGATGGCACCCATGCCCAGACTCAACGTAAAAAATGCGTGTCCCATAGCGATCAGCACGCCGTTTGCCGAAATCCTGCTGAAGTCCGGGGTAAACAAAAATTCCAACCCCTGGTCGAACGCACCGCTGGCGAGCGCGTAACCATCGAGCATAATCAGCAACACAAACAGCGCCGGCACCAGCCAGCGCACCGCTTGTTCAAGCCCGCCACGAACACCGCGCGCCACCACGATCATGGTCATCACCATAAACAGCGTGTGCCAGGCCAGCAGACGTTCCGGATCACCGGTTAACTGCTCAAAGATACTGGCAATACCTTCGGCCGTGGCGCCGGTAAAGGTTCCTGCCGCGGCCCTGAACACATAGGCCAGCGCCCAGCCGGCAATGACACTGTAATAGGAGAGAATCAGGAACCCGGCCAGCACACCGGCCCAGCCGAGCCATCGCCAGGCCGGGCTGGCGCCCGCTTCCTTTGCCAGGCTGCGCATGGTGTTGATGGGGCTCTGGCGGCCGCGCCGACCCAGCATGACTTCCGCCATCATGATGGGAATACCGATCACAGCGATACAGGCCAGGTACACCAGAACAAAGGCCCCGCCGCCATTCTCACCGGCAATATAGGGGAACTTCCAGATATTACCCAGACCAACCGCCGAACCGGTCGCGGCCAGCACAAAGGCCAGGCGGCCGGACCAGCTGCCGTGTATTGATTCTCTTCTTTCGGTCATGGAGTGCCTTGTGGGTACCAGTCTGGCCCGGGATTGTCCTTAAAACGGCGAAAATGCTCAAGTTCCTGGTTGCATGCGTATAATGCGCGCATGGCAAACAAGGCAAAAAAGAAAGGCAAGACAAACGCTGGCAGCACCATTGCCCTGAACAAAAAGGCGCGCCACAACTATACCCTGGAAGACCGTTTCGAGGCCGGTCTGGCGCTGGAAGGCTGGGAAGTGAAAAGCCTGCGCGCCGGCAAAATACAGATGGTGGAAAGCTACGTGCTGCTAAAAGATGACGAAGCCTGGCTGTTCGGCTGCCTGATCACCCCGTTACCCACCGCGTCCACCCATATCCACCCCGACCCCATCCGTACCCGCAAGCTGCTGCTGCACCGCGACGAAATCGACCGCCTGGTCGGTGCCGTGGAGCGTAAGGGTTACTCGCTGATTCCCACCGCCCTGTACTGGAAAAAAGGCCGTACCAAGCTGGAAATCGCGCTCGCCAAGGGCAAAAAAGAGCACGACAAGCGTGCCGATATCAAGGACCGTGACTGGAAGCGCGACAAGCAGCGCATCCTGAAACACGGCTGACCTTACGTCCCGCACAACCGTCATACCGGCGCAGACTGGTATCCAGGGCATTCCACACACTGGATTCCGGCATCCGCCGGAATGGCAAATCACCCTCCCCCTTGAAATCTGCCGTAAATGAACCATAGTAATAGTATGGAGCCGAGGCTCTCGCTGAAACGTAAAGTCGGACCCGTATTCTGCGGGAACCGTTGAGAGCGCCGCCGCCAAGCGGCATGCATAGGCGAGAACCCCGGTCTCCTGTATACTGTTAGATGTTCGAAAACGGGGGCGACCTGGCTTCGACGTGGGTTGCAAAACCTGAGGTGCATGCCGAGGCACAGATTACCTCGTAAATCCAGCTGTAACACTTATAGTTGCCAACGACGACAACTACGCTTTAGCCGCTTAAAAACCGGTGTAAAGCCTTCGGCCCGGCGTGTGCCTGTACGCCCGGATCACCGGAGTCATCCCATACAGGATCGCGCTGAAGCCTGTCCGGGTCGGATGCGTTAAAACCTAACCGGAATCGCTGTCTGTCTTCCCTGCCCGTCGGGTAGCAGCCAGTTAAATTTAAAGACGTGGATAAGCATGTAGAACCGAGGGCGGAGGACTTGCGGACGCGGGTTCGATCAACAAGGGTCGCCTTTACCCGTAAGGGTAAAGTGAATAACGGGGCTCACATCGGTGAAACCTAACGCAGCACAGGCTGCCAGGGCAATACCGAGGGGTAGGAAGAGGGCTAACCTCAGGCCTGCCCTGTAGAGACTCATAGACCGGCTGACTCCGAAAGGACAGAGCCGATACTAGGATTTGCCGTAAAACTACACGGTGAATAACACGCCCCGCATCCTGAATGAATACTCAGGATGAAGGTATAGTCCAGCCCATTCCGAAAGGTCTGGATAAGCTGTCCCGCCGCCTCCACCAATACGGTAGCCCCAACATGAGTTGGGGCTATTTTTTACAAGGAAGAACCACGGATGGTTTCTTACCGAACAGTTAATCCACTATCGCCTACCGATTCGGAAACACCGCAACGAAAACCATCAGCTTGCCGTCAGCATCAGCAACACTGAAATCGAGCTGTTAGATTATGTTCTTGATGCCATTGATGCCGGCAAGATACTGATTACTGGTGTGATTCCCCCGGCCCCGGCTTCAGGCTACAAGCGCCCGGAAAAGAGTAGTCTTGGATTTATAATAATTTTCGACCTATTATTGAAGCTGGCGCCGGCATGGCTATAAACGCGAAGAGGTGAAGTTATGCATTACTCAGAAGAACAAATAGCCGAACTCAACGTATTGATTAATTACAGCCTCAATACCAACACTCAGGGCATTAAAATCCACTCAACTGCAGACCCGGAAAAAATTGCCGCCGTGCAACGCCTGTTCGATAAAGGTCTTGTCACTCAAAAAGACGGCGGTTACCTGACAGATCTCGGTAGAGAAGCGGCTGAACACGCCCAGGCACTTGTTCTCATGTTAGCGCCGCATGAGCACAGCGCTGGAATGCCGGGTCGATCTTCATCCAGAGGTCTCGAAAACAGCTTCTCCACTCTGGAGTAGTCTGATTGCTATTGTGGCTCGCGGATAACCGGGCGTCCGGTTTCAAAGACTCCCCAGAGTAAACATGAAGGTGGCTCCTTGTGCCGGTCGGCTTTCCGTCCATATCCGGCCGGCGTGGCGCTGTATGATGCACGCGGCAGTCACCAGACCGATACCGGTACCCTCGAATTCACTCCCGTGCAGGCGCTGAAACGCGCCGAACAGCTTGTCGGCGTATGCATGTCAAAACCAACACCATTGTCTTCCACGAAATACACCGTTTCGCCATCCATTTCCCTGGTACTGAACCGGATAAGGGGATCGGCCGTCGTGCCGGTATATTTCCAGGCGTTACCGAATTTACCGAGTCCGGCTTAAAGTTTTTGCGCTGCTTACCGAAGAACACAATGATGAGTTTCGTATAAATCAGAGCCGCTTTATGGAAATACCACATGTCATTGGTGCAACCCACACGACACCTGGGGAGCTGATCAGCCAGACCACCGATCTGGTTTCTCTGCCTGATATCTATGTCCATATCAAGGCAGTAATTTATGATCCAGACTCAACGATGACAGATGTTTCCAATGTCCTGTCTCACGACCCCGCGATCTGTGCCAGGATGCTTAAAGTGGCTAACAGCGCATTCTTCGGCGCTACCTCGAAAGTTGAAACCGTCAAGGCAGCCGTCCGCCTGCTTGGTACACAGCAGATCCATGATCTGGTACTGGCTGCGACTATAACCAAAGCTTTTCCCGACATTCCTGACAATCTGATCAGCATGGAGGATTTCTGGGTTAACAGTGTCCGCTGTGGCCTGCTGGCGAGGCTGTTGGCGGAACAGTGCAATTCAACAGACGGGGAGCGGTTCTTCGTAGGCAGCCTGCTACATGATATGGGACATTTGATCATGTATCAGACCGTACCGGAGGAAAGCCAGGAAGCACTCATTTCCGCCCGGCAGAACAAAAGGCCATTGTATATGGTCGAGCGCGACATCATAGGTTGTGACTATGGGCAAGTGGGCTCACAGCTCATGCAGAACTGGAACTTTCCGGAAAACTGGATTCAGGCCGTGCGCTACCAGAACGAGCCCGCGGACGCGCAGAGCTTCTCCTTTGAGGCATCCATCATGCATCTTTCAGCGAGAATCACAGGCATGGACAGTACTGCCGGGGAGCTGGCCACGATTGACCCGATTGCGTGGGAGGTCACTGGTTTATCCGAAGATATGATCGAGCCACTTTTGATCACAGCCGATGAGCAACTCGGGTCCGCGATAGAAACCTTCTTCCCTGAGTACCGCCAATACGCCTGACCAACGGAATCCCCGGACCTGCTCGTTGTACCTGACGGGACTTATGAGTGGTGATGATTAGACACTTTGGAGACCAATAGCGTCGATGTGTTTATCTCATCAACATCAACAAGCGTGGCACTGCGCAAATCATAATAACAACCAACCAGATCCAGGCTGCCCGCCTCCACCCGGCTGTGTATCCAGGGGTGCGTCATTAGATTACGTAACGAATAGCTCACTGCTGTCTTCTCACAGGCATCAATTCGTAACTCAGGAGTATCGAGATCACTGCGCGCCAGCACCTCTTTTTTGGCAGGTGCCGCTATCTGCATCCAGCTGTCGATAAAACCTTCGGAGCTGATGGACGCATCACTGTCCATCAATGCCCGGATGCCGCCGCAGTTGGCATGGCCCAGCACGACTATCTGTTTCACTTTCAGGCGGGTCACCGCGAACTCCAGTGCAGCACTGGTGCCGTGATAATCGCCTTTTGTTTCAAACGGTGGCACCAGGTTGGCCACATTGCGTATAACGAAAATCTCGCCGGGTTCGACATCAAACAGGATGCCTGGATCAACACGCGAATCACAACAGGACACCATAGCGACTTCGGGTGACTGTTCCAGGGCCAGCTCTTCCAGTCGTGTCCGGTTACGCTGAAAATAACCGCTACGAAAACGGCCATAGCCCTTGATGAGTTTTTCTATCATGCTCCTTTCCTGAGTCGATCTTACTTTCACCCCCCACGATATTATGGCGGTTCTGAACTGAAAAAACCGTTCCCACTGTTTTAAAATCGACGCGCGTTCGCTCCACATAGGCCCCGGCCTCTGCCAGCGGCACTATAGGCGACTTCACCCGGGTGACATTCGGCATCCTCGCCCTCGACACCCGGCACATAGCCCAGCTCACCTACTGCATAGCCATGATCATAGGCGTGCTGGAGCATATCTTTCATATCAACGAGTGGCATCGTGCGTTACCCTAAATTTGTGATGGCTGGTTTTGTCCAGTGTCAGGTGCAGTGTCGCTTAACCGGGCTTCCAGGACTTCGCCCATACGGGTCAGCACCTTTTCCCGTAAATGGCTGGCCATGTAGTGGTAGTAATTCATGGTGCAGGTGACCGGCGTGTGCAGAGTAGTTCGACCGGAATCCTGGAACTCCACCCAGGCCAATACAGGTAAATCATACTGGCATTGATCCACCACTACCCAACTGTCTTCTTCGAGTATCAGCACCATCTGTTTCAGCCCCGCCAATTCGATGCGCAGCGGCATTTCCAGGTGCAGGCGTGCACGCCTCCACAGGTTATACAGTGGCGCTGCTATCTGATCTGTTCGCACCGCATAGACTGGCATATCATGAATTCGCGTGACCATCATTCAGTTAGCCGGTAAGACTGGCAAACAGTAACGGCAGCTGCTCCGGCAAGCGATCAACGTGCTCAATCACCGTGTAGTTATTCTCGCCGAAGATACGTTTAACGTAATTGTCCGCATGAGGATCAAGTGTCAGACAATAGGTAAGCACACCGGTTGAATACAGTTCTTCCACCGCTTTTTTGGTGTCGTGACGCAGATGCTGTGGATCGGTCTCATCAATATCCGCGGGTTCACCATCGGTGACCAGCAGGATGAGCTTTCGTCTCTCCTGCTGCTTTAACAGGTGGTGCCCGGCGTGGCGTAGTGCGGCGCCCATACGGGTGGACAAGCCACCTGTCATACCGGCAAGGCGTGACTTCGCTTCATCATCATAGTGTTGATTGAAGTCTTTAAAACGGTAGTACTGCACGTCATGACGACCATCGGAGGCAAAGCCATGCAAGGCGAAAGGATCACCAATCCCCTCGATGGCCGTTGCCACCAGGGTGGCTGCTTCACGGGTTAACTGCAAGATGGTTTTATCTGAATCGCCAACCTGTTCGTTGGTTGATTCGGATAAATCCATCAGCACAACAACGGCAAGGTCGCGTGTTTTCAGGACATTACGCATGGTAATACGCGGATTAGGCTGTTCTCCCATGCGCAGCGCGACCATGGCATCAATCGCGGCATTGATGTCTATTTCGTCACCATCCTCCAGGCCACGCTGACGCTGCACACCGGCTGGCGCCAGCAGATCGATAATCTGTCTGATGCGATGGGCAATCGGTTTGTGTTCGGTAAGAATACTTTCAATATCCTCCGGATCACCTTTAGGCAGACGGCGCTCATAGACCGTTACCCAGTCCGGGCGATGTAACTGGATCTGGTAATCCCACTCCTGGTAATGGTAGGGATCGGAAACCGGTTCCTTACCCCAGGCTTCATTGAAGCTTTTAGCATTATCGGTCAGGTCGTCTTCGTAGAAACGCATCAAATCGGAGCAGGTCCAGATTTCCTGCGCGTCATCACCGGCCAGCTCGCAATCGACTTCGTGCGCCATCATCAGCGGGCTGACCTGCCGGCGAACCTGACGCTGGCTCGCTGCGATATATTCAAAACCGGCATCCCGGTTGATATCCTCAAAATGCCAGATAATGCGGTTGTCATCGCGGTAAGGGATGCGATAGCGCTCCAGAATACGCAGACTGGGTACCGTTTTGCGGCCCGCGAACAGGTTGTACAACTCAATGCCCATCAACCAGGAAGTGTGGTTATCGTCCTGATTGGCTTCTATTTCAGAATGAAACTTTTCGACAAACCGGTTGAGCTGCTCATCGTCACCCTTGACGCTGCTATCGAGTAGTTGCAATGCCAGTTTTTCAAGAACGGGAATGGTCTCGTGCTCAACCGGATCGGCATACTCGACCAGCATCAGTGACTTCCACAGCTTTTTCAGACCTGGAAAGCTGTTAACGGCCTTGTATTCAATACGCGCATCTTCCAGCAAACCGATAAAAAACATCTGTGCCGGGCTGAGTTGTTCAGCAGAAAGGGAGGCATGCGTATAGATCATATGTGAAGCCATATGCGCCGCCGTTGCACGATACAGTTCCAGGCCACCAATGTCGGCAACATCATCCAGCGCATCCGGAACATACAGGATGCGGTTTTCAATATAGGGTCGAAAATCGGTGTAATCCGCGCCTGTGGGTCGCAAAAAGAAGTCGCGTCCCCACAACGCGCGCAGGTAAAAATTAAGCTTACGTTGAACTTTTACAAACAACACACCACGACGTTCTTTTTCCAGCATGGCGCGGCTATCCGCCGATTCCAGATTAAAGTAGGACGTCAGGTTATTAAAATCACGGCGATAGGCCTGTGCGCCAAAGTTTGCCCAGCGACGTAAACCGCTTAAGGTCAGCTTTGACAGCAGCTCATCAATATGTGTCAGCATCGGGCGCAAGCCACGTGCAGCCGTTGAGGCAAGCTGATGGATCAAGGTGAGATAACCGCGCACCAGCTGTGCATCACCGAGGTGTTTGGCGACGGTGGGCAAACTTGAAAACAGCAGCGTGATAACCTCACCCGAAGTCATGGAAGAGACTTTCATGGCGGCACTGATGCAGTCGGAGATAATATCTTCGCCACATTCCCTGGCAACCAGTGGCATTTCCTGGATGTAAGTAATCACCAGGTCATGGCCGCGCCCCAGGTTCATCAGCGCCTTCGCGCCATCCAGATAATCATTCAATCCCGTCGGGGACATAATACGTGCGGCATCATGAAAGGTGCTATCAAGAACATCCTTGATTTCCGGAGCGGCCTGCTCCAGAAATTCCGAATAATCTTCAAGCTTGATAGACGACATCACTTAACACCATTTTATTCACTTTACATCATCCCGGTTATTCACTTTACGTCACCCCGGTTATTCACTTTACGTCACCCCGGTTATTCACTTTACGTCATCCCGGCGCATGCCGGGATCCAGTATATTCAGTGTCGTGGATACCGGCCTTCGCCGGTATGACGAATTAAATCTAGCCCAGAAATGTTTGTACTGCGGCATTCAGGGTATCGCGCATATCAGGGTCATCCGTCAGCGGTGTTATCATGGTTATGCTGCAAGCCGCTTCAGCGTCAACCCCCTTGCTGATCAACTGCCCTGCGTAGACCAGCAAACGCGTCGAAATACCTTCATCCAGACCGTGCCCTTTGAGATTGCGTGCACGGTGTGCAATTTGTACCAGTTTTTCGGCATACTCTTTATCAACACCGGATTCCTTCGTTACAATCGCCACTTCAAGGTCTGCTTCAGGATAATCAAAATCCAGCCCGCCAAAGCGTTGCTTGGTGGATTGCTTGAGATCTTTCATTAAACTCTGATAACCGGGGTTATAGGAAATGACCAGCTGGAAGTCCGGGTGCGCTTCAATCAGCTCGCCCTTTTTGTCCAGCGGCAGAGAGCGACGATGATCGGTGAGCGGATGGATGACAACCGTGGTGTCCTGGCGTGCTTCAACTACTTCATCCAGGTAGCAGATCGCTCCGATACGAGCGGCTGTTGTCAGGGGGCCGTCCTGCCATTTGGTGCCATCCTTGTCCAGCAAAAAACGTCCCACCAGGTCGGATGCTGTCATATCTTCATTGCAGGCTACGGTAATAAGCGGTCTGCCCAGTTTCCACGCCATGTACTCCACAAAACGGGACTTGCCACAGCCGGTCGGGCCCTTCAGCATCATTGGCATACGTACATTATAGGCCGCTTCATAGAACTCTATTTCTCTGCCTACGGCTTCATAATAAGGCTCGTTTTTTATGATGTACTGTTTCGGATCTACGGTTGTATCAGACATAATCATACTCACGATAGTTGAAAGCCACTAATCTTCATCCCCGGTTTCATGCTCGCCTGACCACCCGGCAGCCTTCGCTTTCTGTATTGCCGGCGCATGAATCTCATGGTGACGTTTGGCTAACGATTCCGGTAATTGACTAACCATGCAGCCATACTTGTCCCACTCGGCATTGACCTTTTGCAACAATGCGTCAATCCCGGCCAGGTTCCAGCCCTCGCAGGTTTCTGTTTCGTCAAGGAGCTCAAACACCCAGGCATCCCTGATAATTTTACCAATGCTGGTCATGCCTCCATTGATATCACTGTCAATCCCGACATATCGATCTGGTCTGCTCATATTTTCGTCCACCTGAATACACTGGTCACACACGCGTGACCAGGAGAAAGCCTGAATCGTCATTCCGGCAAATGCCGGAATCCATGAAATTCAACACACTGGATACCGGCCTGCACCGGCATGACGAAAAGATAAATCAATCAGAGGTTCCTTACACCGTCTTGCCGCGGTAGATAACCATTGATGCACCGGCAGACTGGGCAAAGTTGTCAAAACCCAGCAGACGGACGTGGTTGTTCGGATGTGCCGCATGACAGGCATCAACTTCCTTGAGAATGGCGTCTACATCGGTTTCACCGAACATCGGCAGCTTCCACATATACCAGTAATGACCATTGGCATTTTCCGGCTCAGTGTGTTCGATACCCGGGTTCCAGCCCTTGCTGACGATGTACTCTATTTGAGTACGTGTCTGCTCAGGGGTAAAAGACGGCAGGTACGAAAAAGTTTCAAACTTTCGGCTCGAGGCATCGCCCAGACTTGATTCATAATCTTGCATGTTACTGCTCCTGATTTGTGTGTATTACTTATTTGTGTGCAACGTCGATCTTGTCAACCGTATCGAATTCA
>CAJXFW010000082.1 GCA_913053655.1 uncultured Thiogranum sp.
AAGGGTTTCGTACGACCAGGGTCCAGCACAGGTTAATCAGTCCATCCGATGTTGTGGTTGATATTGTCCCGTTTGGCCAGCTTGAGGAAGAGGGATCATCTATAAAATGGCCGCCCAAAGGCGCAGTTGTCATGAATGTGCTCGGTTTCCAGGAGGCCTGTGACAATGCAGAGTGGGTACGCATTCAGGATAGTCCTGAGCTCGACGTGCCAGTGGCAACACCCGCTGGAATGTCGCTTCTCAAAATTATCGCGTGGACTGATCGGGCCGGTGATCTGCGCCGGAAGGATGCAACGGATCTTGCGTACCTGTTATCAACCTACGAAAAAATCCCAAGAGTCACTGACATTCTGTATGGTGATGACACGCAAATTATGGAGAGGTATGACTGGGATATCACTCAGTCTTCTGCCCATTTGCTGGGACAACATGCTCACAGTATTGCGCAGGAGAATACCCGATCAGAGATAGCCAGGTTTGTGAAGGGAGAACCTGGTGGGCGGAACCCGGAAAACCTGATTGATGAAATGTGCACACAGCGCATGGACGCTCAGTACGAAAGAAACAAACAATTGCTGTCTGCCTTTTTGGCGGGCTTCGGCACCAGTATTTAAAGCAGATAAGATTTAGAGTTCCCGGTAGTGGCTCAGTTAGCAGAGTTTCCTGACCAACCGCCGGTATAATGCTGACCGGCTTTGCTGACATGGAGGATGATCTGCCAGCACGGTAAATGCCGTGCGGGACTTTTGACGGGATCAGTGGTGCATTGTCCTGCACTGTGGTGCAATGTGTGCAACGGGCGCCCCCACAAGTGCTTGATTTTAAAAGAGTGGTAGCTACGGAGGCTGGCTCATAACCCGAAGGTCGTAGGTTCAAATCCTGCCCCCGCTACCAATATTTACATAGTAAAAACAACAGGTTAGAGGCTTATTCTCTAACCTGTTTTTCGTTTCAGAATTGTCGGTGACGGGATTTTGCCGGGATTCGCTTCACAAACCCGGGTAGCCGCTTCTAACAGCTCTTCAATTTCAGGCGCTGAATAGTGGGAGGTGATGTCCCTATTCGTATGCCCAAGTAATACCTTCCTGGTTTCCAGTGGTACGCCTGCTGCCTGCTGCCCGAGAGCCGGGCGCCACCGGCCGGTCTGTTCGGCTGACCTTCACCTCGTTCAACCTCTTTTGCTGTTACCCGCAGGGCACGGCAGGAGAGTTGTTGGCCTGACAGCCAGGATGAGCCTGAAAGTGGCGCTGGCGAGGGAGAATTGTTCGATAACGAGGACTGAATGGGGCAAGATTCCGTGGTTGTGGTAGGGCGTCTGGCCTTTCGTTACCTGTGCATTGCCTGTTGACCAGCGCGGAAAAGGGCGTTTATCCTTCCTATACGCTGTGTCGGGGAGGTCCGGTTGCGTGGGTACTGGAGTGGCCCGCCCGAAAGGTTTAGACGACGTACAGTTGCCTTACCGAGAGGAAGGCCGAGGAGACCCAGATTAATTAGTGTCTATCCCTATTTTCGATCAAGAAAAGTTTGCCCTGACGCCAGAACGCCACGCCTGTAAAGGCGTGGATGAAGGCGTTCTGCCACCCGGGCAAAGAAAGTAGACCAGGAGATTTTTTCATGTCTAAATTGATATTTAAAAATTACGGTGGCAGCTATCAACTTGGAATCCAGGATGCGCAGGATTTAGAAAAAATCCAGGTTCTTGATGAGACGCACTGGGCAGCCACCAGTGTTCCGATTGACAGCCTCAACTGCGATTGTGTATTGACCTCTTACATTGATACTGACAAAAACGATCGCATTAGGACTGATGAAATCAAAGCGGCTTTGGAATGGCTGTTTCGATTTCTCGCCAATCGCAGCCGTTTATCCGAAGGCACTGATGTTTTATATTTAAGTGATATCGATACCAGTCATCCTGAAGGTCAAAAATTGCGATCAGTCGCAGAGCTTATCTTATCCAATCTCAATTCACCGGACGCGCAGGAGATTAGTCTGGCACAGGTGCGGGATGTGCAAAACATCATGGCTAATGCGGCGAATAATGGTGATGGCATTATTTCTCCAGAAGGCACATCCGACTCTGATTTAGCTCAATTTATCACCTCGGTTATGGAGACTGTCGGTTCTGTTGTTGATGCCAGCGGAAAGCCGGGTATTAATCAGGAGCAGCTTAATGCATTTGTTCATGAGGCAGAATCATATCTTGCGTGGAAAGCAGCAGGAGAAATTCCTGAAGGAAAGGATGTCACAGAGATTATGCCCTGGGGAACCGAAACACCACAAGCCTGTGAGCTAATGACAAACCTGGAGGAGAAGATTGAGCAATATTTTGCCCAGTGCGCAATGGTTGGGTTCGATGAGAGGGCGGCAGATCAGATGCAGCTTCGCCAGAAAGAGCTTAAGGAGATCGATTTTACGGATAAGTCAGTGATGGAAGACAGGGTTAAGAATGCCCCATTGACTGCACCCAATCCAGAAGGTGTCTTGGACTTTGGCGCGAGGATCAACCCCTTATATGTCGAGGGTCTATTTGATTTAACGGAGAAGGTTTTAAAACGCGCCCTTGAAAAACCGGTCGAACAGCTTACAAAAAAACAGTGGGATAATGTAAAAAATGTCTTTGCCTCATACCGGATGTGGCTTAACAACAAGCAAGGAGTTAAAACAGAAAAACTGGGTAAAGACAGACTGCACACCTATCTTAATGGACTGTACAGGCAGCGGGTGAGTGAGCTTATCGCAGAAGATCTGGCGGTGGCTGATGATTTGAAGCAGATACATAATTTAGAAAAGTTAATCCTTTACCAGAAATGGTTAATGGAGTTGGTAAATAATTTTGTGAGCTTTCCCAATCTTTACAATCCTGAGCGTCGTGCCCTTTTTGAAATGGGGACGTTAGTCATTGAAGGGAGACAGATTACTTTTACAATGAGAGTTCAGGATCGGCAGGCACACAAAAAAATCGCAGAAAAAAGTTATATGTATTTACTGTATTTAGAAGTTACAGGCCGCCAGGAAGAAGATATTAAATTTGAAATTGTAGCGGTAGTAACTTCTGGTACCGCAGGCAGATTACGTATTGGGAAACGAGGAATCTTTTTTTCCATAGATGGCAAAGAATGGGATGCCCAGATAGTAGATATCGTAGAAAACCCTATTAGTATCTGGGAGTCAGTGAAGGCACCTTTTCAAAAATTTAATGATTTCATAAAAAAGCAAATAGATAAATTCACAAAATCCGGCGAGGCCAAGATGGAGAAGAGTTTTGCCGCCCCAAGTGCATCCGGCATGACGCGTGATCTCATGTTGGGTGGAGGGATAGCGATCGCGGCCCTTGGGTCATCCTTTGCTTATGTTACCAAGGCTCTCTCCCAGGTGAATCCGGTACATATTCTGGTTGCCTTAGCGGGCTTAGGCATCTTTATTCTATTGCCGGGTATGATCATGGGTTTCTTGAAAATACGTAAAAGGGATATGAGCGTCCTCTTGGAAGCATTAGGTTGGGCAGTAAATGTGCATATGCGGTTAAATAATTCCTTAGGAAAACTTTTCACTCACACACCACATTTACCTAAAGATGCGCATAAGGAGCGAAAAGATGTCGTGGAGCAATTCCTGAAGGAATTTGGGGATACTCCTTTACGTTCGGGGAGGCTGTCTATAGTCGTTTTGATTGTCTTGTTGATTGCGCTTGGGTTTATACTGGTTATGATTACATATCCGTACATTGTACTCCGTCAGCACTAGACAAATATGGGAGACCCCCCAGCTCTGCTGGGGAGGCATTAACAGTTTGACAGTAACGGAAATCTCATAGTAACTGGTCGGTTTCTTCGGGGTCCATCGAACAAACCAGATCGCGGCGGCGCCCGGGCTTCCGGCAACAGGCCTGTTCCTGCCGAGGCCGCTTTTTTCTCCAGGTGGGTGAGAATCTTCTCGATGACCGCCGGGTCTTCGATGCAGGCGATGACCTTGGCTGGCCCACCGCATTCCCCGCAGATCTCAATGTCGATATTGAACACCCGCTTGAGTCGCTGGACCCAAGTCATGGCCGCATGGCACGCAGCGGGTGTTTGGGCTTGCGGCTCATCAAGCGTTTTAGTCTTGTTGCCTTTGCCCCGCCTAGCCGGGGTCACCGGTGCGCGGTGCTTGCTGTTGGGGGCGAACACGCCATGGAAGCGGGTCAGGTTGACTCTGGGCTTGGGCACCAACGCTGCCAATCTGGCGATGAAGTCCAGGGGCTCGAAGAACACGTGCGTAGTGCCATCCCGGTACGGTGTCTTGAGCTGGTAACGGATGTTGCCGTGGGACGTGAGCGCCAGCCGTTTTCCCGAAACCGCCGGACGGGCAATGTACCGGCACAGGCGTTCCAGCTTGTTTCGCTCATGGGCCTTGGCCGCCACACCGGCATGTAGACTGAAACCGGCTACCTTACCCAGCGTGTCACCAAACTGATCATCCGGGTCGCAGGCCGGTAGGGTTTGCAAGGTAAACACCTTGCGGCCCTGTTGCGGTCCTACGGCGATGCGGTAGGTGATAGAGTGCCCTAGCAACTGATTCATCGGGTCTTCATCCACCGCATCGGCGGCCAGATAGCTGTTCTCGGCATCGCGCTCCAGCAATCCCTGCCGCTCCAGATAACGGCCAATACGCTGGGCAAGGGTGTGGCCAGTTGGGTGAGTTCCTCGCTGGTCAGCGCTCTAACCCACCGGAACCGGGTGGCTGCCCCCGTTGGCACCCTCAACGTAAACACCATCCAGGAATAGCATATGGGCCGCTCCTGCGCTTCCATGCGCCCGCGGCATTCGTGCGTCCATGCACATCAAGTGGGTATTTAGATTCAGCGCACTGCCGAAACATTGGATTAGCGTCACCGCACCCGTCTGGGCGGTCTTTTTCGTAAAGCCTGCTTTTCTAATCAGATGCGTGTGTCAATGACGCGATAGACGATACTCAGCACCTGGCCCATGATCACAGGACGACTGGCAAACAGGAAACGCAACTGAAAAGGAAAGCTGAATGGGGCAAGATTCCGTGGTTGTGGTAGGGCGTCTGGCCTTTCGTTACCTGTGCATTGCCTGTTGACCAGCGCGGAAAAGGGCGTTTATCCTTCCTATACGTTCTCCTGACCTTTGCGGTCGTGATCCACAGTCACGAAGGTCTGAAAGATACCGGCGACACTCTGAGCGAGCTAACCTCAGAGGCGATTATTCAGGCCTTGTCGATCATTCTGGCGCTACCGCTCGACGCCGTACGCAAAAGCCTGTCGGCAGACGGCATGCTGGCGCAATCCGGCCTGCTGCGTCTGTCCCGTGGCGGCCCCGAATATCTGCGTAACAAGCTGGAATTGCTGGGTGGCCTGGTCGATGTGATCTACGAACCGCAAAAGGACTGCCTGGCGATGCTCAGTGGCCATTTCCACCCGGCGCATTCGAGTACCCTTCAGCTGGATGATTTCGATTATATCCGCAGGGATATCGACGCCATGACGACCTACCTCGGTACCGTGTGCCAGCGTGGCAAGGCTGGCGTCAATATCCTGATCTATGGCGAACCCGGTACCGGCAAGAGCGAACTGGCGCGGACGCTGGCCGCGGCCGTCAAGTGGCCGTTGTTCGAAGTCAATATGGCGGATGAAGACGGCGATGCGCTGTGCAGTGACCAGCGATTTTCTGCCTATCGGCTGAGCCAGCAGGTACTTCGCCGGCAGGCCAACGCCCTGATCCTGTTTGATGAGATCGAAGACGTCTTCAATGATCATGTCAAGCGCTTTTTTGGAATCTTGCGTGCCCCCGAGCGGCGAAAGGCCTGGGTCAACCGCCTGCTGGAGAATAACCCGGTACCGGCCATCTGGATCAGGAAAGTCGCCGAAAACCCGGCTGTTGCCCCTGCGTTGGTATCACGGGCGGCGCATGTTGCCACGGTCGTCGGTGATGGGACGCAGGCCGCGACCGAACAGCAGATGGAACGCCTGCTGGAATACACGCTGAAGGCCATGGGAAACAATGGCAAGTTGATCGAGACCCGCGATCCTCTCATCCCGTACCGACTGGATGTCCTCAACACGGATCGGGATATCTGTGCCTTGGCCACCGGGCTGCAACGCCATCCCCGGGGCCGGCTGTGTCTTTACGGTCCACCGGGCACCGGCAAAACTGCGTTCGGGCGCTATGCGGCTGATGTCCTGGACAAACCGCTGCTGGTCAAACGGGCTTCGGATCTGCTGAGTCCTTTTATCGGCATGACTGAACAATATCTTGCCGATATGTTCACCCAGGCGCAGGAAGATGACGCCGTACTCCTGTTAGATGAAGCCGACAGTTTTCTCACGGATCGGCAGGGCGCCCGATACAGTTGGGAAGTCACCCAGGTCAACGAACTGCTGACCCAGATGGAAAGCTTTGAGGGCTTGTTCATCTGTTGAGATCGTTGATTCGCCACCCAGGGCTTTTTCAGTACATGCCGGTAGAAGAACTTCACCGGGCTAGATTCTTACCGCGTGCTCGCGTATCCACGGCAGCAATTCATCGAATGTGCAGCACCCTTTTTCCAGTAACCCAATAAGAAATCGATGTGCCTTTTTGGCCTCCACCTTCAGTTTGTAGCCGTTCAGGCGCAGAAAAACGTCGGTGGCAAAGAAGGCAACACGCTTGTTACCATCGATGAAAGGGTGGTTCATGATCAGGGATTCGAAAAGGGCTGCAGCCATTCCGGCGAGGTCTTCATAGTAGCCCGTCCGTGGGCGGAATAATGCGCTTTCCAGCAGTCCGAGATCGCGCACCCCCGACAATCCCCCGAAGCGTTCCAGCAATGCCCGGTGGATTTCCAGAACTTCATCCCGACTGAGAAAAGCAACGGTTTTACTTTGCAAGCAGCCTTCCCAGTGCTTCGTTCTCGTTCATGGAGTCTTTGAGGTGATTGAGAACTTCCGGTCGTACGCGCTCGCGCCGGACATACTCACCAATGGCTTCGGTGAGCAATCCTGACACATTGCGGTGAGTCTCCCGGGCCAGAGCCTTGAGTTCGTTCCAGGTTTCCTCATCGACTTTCGAGCTGATTTTTATACTTTGCATACGTCGAGAATGATTGACAAAACCAGAAATGTCAAGATTTGTGTGATATTGTTTATAACTCATCGTAGAGGAGGGGCTGTTGGCGGCCGATTACGTCAATCTCAAAATGGCAGACAAGCTGAGCCAGCAGCAGCTGCCGATCGGAGATAGCCAGATTTGTGAAGGATGAATTTGGTGAACAAAATCCGGAACGTCCGATTGATGAAATGTGCATGCAGCACATGGACTCTCGGTACGAAAGTAACGGGCGACGACCGTCCGCCTTTTTGACAGGCTTCTGTATCTAAAGCCGAATTCTGCTTTGATGTCTGGAACGATATTTGCTTTATACAGAACAATGAGAGTTTCAGCGCCATGGGTAGTACGCACAGGAAATCACCCAAACAGGGTGGGAGTGCTGTTTATCCTGATGACAGCTATGGTGTCCGGTATGCGCAAAATGATGATGTATGGCAAAAAATACGGTGGGGCAGACCCCCAGCTCATTGAAGGGGATGTGTTCCGCATGATGATCAGCGTGCCGGAGTTTGGTGATAATCCTGCGGTAGTACCGGAGATTGAGAGAGTCACCCCGGAAGTCACCCCGGAAGTCCGTTTACTAACAGTGCTCACAGGGGAAATGACCAGACAGCAATTGCAGGTGGCTCTTACGCTGAGAGATGATGAGCACTTCCGCAAGGCTTACTTATTACCTGCGCTGGAAGCAGCGCTGATCGAAATGACCATTCCGGATAAGCCAAAGAGCAGCAAACAGAAATACCGACTGACCGAAAAAGGCAAGAAGATCCTGGAGGATGTGGAGTGACAACAGAACAATCAGGCTTTGAATTTGAACCCGAGGGCGAAAATCAAACCAGGACCGGCCCGGTGACTTGCCTCGGAATGACCTTCGACAATGATGAAGAGCTGCGCAAGTACTTCACCGAAAAGCTAAGAGAAAAGCTACAAGATCTGGAGTTTCGCAAGATCGAAGGATTCCCCATTGGAGAGGATGAGGACATCCTGAATCTGAGTGATCCGCCGGACTATGAGGATGTGGCTACCCGCTTGGGATTATAGGTGCTGGAATGAGTAAGTCTGAAAAACACAAATGGATCTTCCCCGCACGCTTCCGAACCGGCGTCTACAGCTGGAAGGCATCGAGACTGGCCTGTCAGCGCCTTCGGAAAGCTGTTTCCGAGATCAAAAAGGTTGTAAAGAAAGATCCGGTTCTCGGGGCAGAGGGCGCGATCCGTCTGATGGAAAAGCTTTGGCCTGCACTGGAATACATAGACACTTCCAGCGGTGCCCTGGGATCGGCCATCAACAAAGCGCTGGATGCGTTGATACCGATGATCTGGTTTCTACGTTGCGGTCCTGTTGGTCGGATCCGAATCCAGGTCGCTATTTCCACGGTGGGACGGCATGTTTGTCCTGTCTGCTGGAGGCGGGTCAGTATCAGGAGTTGCTCGAGCTTCTGGAACTGGATCGCCATCCCATGTGGCATTACCGGCGCTATCCCATGAAGGATAAGTCACAGATTTTGGCCGATCTCATTGCTACCACACCGGGAGAAGAGGGTAAGTGGTTTGCCACGGCCAAGGAGATCAAGCTTTTTGACCTGGCGCTGGAACTTGCCAACCGGAGCCACTGTGATCCGAAAACACTGACAAGGGCGGCAAGGGATTACCTCGATGCGGAGCCGGCATTTGCACTTGGTTCCGCACTGGCCGCGCTTCGCTGGTTGAGTGAGGGGTGGGGCTACGAGGTGACCAGCGCCGATGTGGTGGAGGCTTATGACCGGGCGATAGATGCCGCCTCCAGGTTGAATAAAATCGACGAGGTAACCGGTCAGATTCAGCAACTCGTCGAGTCGAAAGAGAGTGCGTCAATGCAGTTTGTTCGACAGGCTTTGCATGGAAGGATGCGTGCGCATTCTTCATCGGTTAACGAGATGGTTGCGAGGGAGAGGATTTGAACCTCCACGTGATTCGGGTCTGAAGTGGTTTCACCTGTGTGTTGCAGGTTAATAAATGAACAGTCACTGCTAATTTTGATAGTCATGGCATCTCATTAAATACCGTGCGGGACTTTTGCCGGGATCAGTAGTGCATTGTCCTGCATTGTGGTGCCATGTGTGCAACGGGCGCCCCACAAGTGCTTGATTTTAAAAGAGTGGTAGCTACGGAGGCTGGCTTATAACCCGAAGGTCGTAGGTTCAAATCCTGCCCCCGCTACCAATATTTAAGCTGTAAAATTAACAGGTTAGAGAATTATTCTCTAACCTGTTTTTCGTTTCAGAATTGTTGGTGGCGGGATTTTGCCGGGGATATACCCGGCGGTCGGGGGTTCGAATCTTCCTGGTGCGCCGCCCCAATTGTATGCAAAACTCTTGTCCTTTTGTGGGCTTTCGCCTATAACCAGGGAATGGCTTCTCTTGATCGCTATCTTGATGAACTGCTTTCCCGCGGCCGCGCCTGTTTCTCTCGCGAAGAGGCATTGGAAGCACTTGGCCTGAATTCGGCGGCATTCATCGCTGCCGCCAGTCGTTTGGCCAGGAAGCACCGACTGGCATCTCCCCGGCGTGGTTTCTACCTGATCCTGCGGCCGGAGGATAGGGTGGCCGGGGCGCCTGACCCGCTGCGCTGGATCGACCCTCTGATGGAATACCTGGGCCTTGATTACCGAATCTCCTTGTTGCGGGCGGCCGCTTTCCATGGCGCCTCGCATCAGGCGGCCATGGTCTTCCAGGTAATTGTCCCAAAACAGTTGCGGGCATTCGATATCGGTCGCCACCGGCTCCAGTTTATTTACCAGGCCCCGGCGGCCTTCGCAAAAACCAACGTGCCCGATTGGCTTTCGCAAATGAAAAGCGAGGCGGGTTTCGCCAAGGTGGCTGGTGTGGAGCTCACCCTTTTGGATTGCGCCCGCTACTTTCACAAAGCCGCCGGCATCAATGGCGTGGCCCAGATCGCTAAGGATCTCGGTGCCAGTGCCGACCCACGTAAGCTGGCGAAAGCAGCTCAGGCCTACGAGAATTCCGCTGTACGCCGGCTGGGGTATCTGCTGGATCACGCGGGTCATGCGCGCCAGGCCAGGATTCTGGAACCGTTCGCCGTGAAGGCCAAATCCATGAAGCCCCTGGACCCTTCCGTTAAACCGCTGACTGAATCACTTGCAGAGCTGTACGAAAAAGATTCCAGGTGGATGCTCGTGATCAATGAATCCGTGGAGATCGACTATTGATCCCGGCCTCATATATTCAAGAGTGGAGCAGCAAGGCGCCCTGGCCGGATTCGCGGTTGGTAGAGCAGGATTTGATCATCTCCCGCGCATTGTGTGATTTGTTCAATTCGCCGGCATTGGCGGGGAAAATGGCCTTTCGTGGCGGCACCGCGATCAACAAGCTGCTTTTCCAGCAACCTCTGCGCTACTCGGAAGACATCGACTTGGTGCAAACGCAACCGGAGCCTATCGGCGCCACTATCGATGCTATTCGTGAGGCGCTTTCGTGGTTGGGTAAATGTAGCCGGCATCAAGCAGGACACTCGATGCACCTGGTGTTCAAGTTTGCACCCGAAGCCGATCCCGAAACCACGCTCAAACTGAAGGTCGAGATCAATACACGTGAGCACGAAAGTCTGTATGGCGTCAGGCAGTATCCCTTCGAGATTGACTGCCGCTGGCACCAGGCGAAAACCGGGATCTTATCTTTCGAACCCGAGGAACTGTTCGGGACAAAGCTTCGGGCATTGCTGCAGCGGCGCAAAAACCGCGATCTGTTCGATTTACATGAAGGGCTCAAGCAGCTCTCAATGGATCCTGACAAGCTCATTGCCTGCTTCGAGTATTACCTGTCGCTGGAGGGAAAGCCGATCTCACGCGCCGTCGCTGAGCAGCGGATGTTGGAGAAGCTGGGTCGAAGTCTGACGGAAGATATCGCGCCGCTGTTGCCTGCGGGCATCCAGTTCAATGATGATGATGCGCTGGAGGCTTTCGGTAATGTCTGGACAGAACTGGTTGCACGGATCAAAGGCGAGCCATGGAAGCTTTCCGGGCAAGTGATCGATGAGTTACGCAAGGGGAAGATGCCGGCTTTGCTTCGATAGTTCAAATGCCGTGCGTGACTTTTGACGGGATCAGTGGTGCATTGTCCTGCATTGTGGTGCAATGTGTGCAACGGGCGCCCCCACAAGTGCTT
>CAJXFW010000083.1 GCA_913053655.1 uncultured Thiogranum sp.
CAACATAAGGAGTTCGGCCAATCTGTTTAACTGTTAATAAATAGCGACTTAACACAGGAAACCTTAACCGGATTGCCCGACTTCATCTAAAGAACCTCCGATTAATTCGTTACCCGTCATTCTGGCGCAGGCCAGAATCCATGAAAATCAGCGTATTGGATTCCGGCATACGCCGGAATGACGAACTAATCAGAGGTTCCCTGATTACTCAAATAGTTACGACTCTACCACCAGCCCCACTATGCCATATCGGATAGCCAGACGGGTCAACGCCACGTCATTATCCACACTCAGCTTCTCGAACAGCCGGTAGCGATAGGTACTGACTGTCTTCGAACTCAGGCACAGGCGCTCGGATATTTCGTGCACATTCTGTCCCTGCGCCACCATTAACAGCACCTGTAATTCGCGCTGGGAGAGGCGATCGAAGGGTGACTGTTCCCTGCCGGGCAGCATGGACAGCGCCATCTGGCGAGCGATATCGGCGCTAATATAACGCTCTCCCCTGGACACCGCCCGCACAGCATCGGCGATCTCTTCGATACCACAGTTTTTGGTCAGGTACCCGGATGCCCCGGCATCGAGTAGCTGCGCAGGAAAGGGCTCGTCGGTCTGTGGCGTCACCACCAGGATCCTGATATCCGGGTCGCGCCTCAGGATGCGTCGCGTCGCTTCCAGCCCGCCGATGCCGGGGATCTGAACATCCATTAATACAACATCCGGTTTCAGGCTGCGCGACAGCTGGACCGCCTCTTCACCACTGGATGCCTCGCCAACCACGCAAAGCCGGGGCACGTCATCCAGCAAACGCTGCATGCCTACTCGAACCAGCTCCTGATGATCAACGAGCAATATCTGTATATCGGGTTGTTCCATAACCTTCGTTCCTTGTGGTTTTAAAAGGGGAAAACGGCCCATCCTGGACTTATTACCTTCATGCCACCTCTCCGGGCGGCTTGCTATAAATCTGGCGGAGAGGGAGGGATTCGAACCCTCGGAGGACTTACACCCTCGCCGGTTTTCAAGTCCTATTCCTACTCACGCGCCCACATTTCAACACCAGCACTATTAAATAAATATCAATAGGTTATCGGCACTTTCTAAAATCTCTGAAGTGTGGATAAGTGCCTGTTTGCGCCTGTCGGTGTGCTGGAATTGTGCTTTTTTTTGTGGGTACCTGCAAATCAGGCTACCATAAAATCATTACAGGATTTCAAAAATTCAAGCATTCCTTCAACGAGCCGCCAGCCTTGACAGAGTTAACCTCTAAGTTAATATGAAAGTCATCGAGATCGCTAGTTTGCGCTGGACAGTACTGGCCGTCTGCGACCATCGGGACGACTGCCAGGTTCTCGATTTTCTTGGGAGCCACAGCGATACACCTGCTGCAATACAAATGTTGGCAATGTTGAAAGAATATGTCCCAACAAATGGTCCTCCGAGGCACAATCAGAATATGTCCAAGCACCTCGATGGGAATGTTTTTGAATTTAAAAAAGGCCCAAAGACTGGGAAGAAATATAGGGTTTTGTACTTTTTTGATGAAGGGAATGTGGTTGTCTGTACTACCGCCTTTACCAAGGACAAAAAAACGCCAGATGGGGCGATCGACACAGCAGAAAACATACGTACAGATTATCTAGATGCTAAGAAAAGTAAAACATTAAACATTGTGAAGTTAGATGAAATTATAGGTAACTAGTTATGTCAATTAAAAAATATGCCGACCTATTCGCCAAAGTAGAAGCCTCTGAGGAATATTTAAATGAGATGGCGATTATCGATTTTACTGAAGATATTATCGCTACGATGGAGCGCCAACAGGTATCGCGATCCGATCTTGCCAAGCGGCTAGGAACCTCACAAGCCTATGTAACCAAGGTTCTGCGCGGCAATGTCAACTTCACGCTTGGAACAATGACGCGACTCGCACATGCACTAGGTGCGGTTGTTCGCGTTCACGTATCGCCTAGAGGTGCCATCACTCGCTGGATGGACTCGATTGATGGGGCTACACCTATTCCTGCCACTTTTGATTTTTCTGGACAAGAAAATATTCTTCCAGCTGAATATGCAGTCTCTTCAAAGAGCGACTCCGAGAATGAACCGATTCAAGCTGTAGAATGGGGCAGCTAGATGGCTAGACATATCTGGAGCATTCTCTGCACAAAGGCAATCGTTGACAGGGAGACGAATTCGATCTCTCTCTTCGATAGCATCGAGTCGTTGGAATCGAATAAAGAAATAGTGCCTCCACCTGAATCTGGCGATAGTTTAATTGTAGTCCAGAACATTAATATGCAACTTGTCACGCTTTGGACTCGTTCCGACTACGCTAAACCCGAAACTGCATTGTCAAGATTAACCTTGGTGGGTCCGAATGGAAAAAAACTTAGGCAGCCTGATAACATCATAGATTTGACAGCTTCCACGCGCAACAGAGTAATCTTTGGATTTAATGGACTAGCTTTCCTTGGGTTTGGTGTTTATGAATTCCTTATTGAGCTTCAGCATGGAGAAAAGGGGTCACCACGCTGGCGTAAAGTCGCGTCAATCCCTTTGGAATGGACGCTCAATAAAGATGCAACAGACGCACCCAAACCAAAAGAATAGATCTGCTTCTATAGCAGAAGGCGCAGAAAGAGGCGGGCGGGATAAATGAAGGGGGTAGGCCACCAGTAAACCAGTCGCACGATGCGACCGGTTTGGCACCAAAGCTATCCGACATGGGTATAACAAAATCCATGTCCAGCCGTGCCCAGGCTATCGCTTCTGTCCCTGAAGACGAATTTGAACAGACGATAGCCGAGCACCGTGAACAGCAAACGGAACTAACCAGTGCTACCGCATCGTAACAAACCCGCGTTGATTGTTACGATGGCTTGCGTTTACGAGGATATAGGCGCGCATCCAGGGTGCCTCGCTCCACTCCATGACGCTCTGCTACTATCTGAATGGCATCCTCACCAGTCAGCGAACCTTGTTCTTTGGTATTCGGCCTTCGGCCAGATCAACCATGTATTGCAGTGTTTTGTCGTTCCTGATGAAGGCGACCATCATTCAACCCTCGCCTTATCTGGCTCCCTCTCGCTCATACCTTGTCCCCCAGTACCCGGTTAACCAGATCCTGCTTATGGCCGGTGGAAAGGTGGCTGTACCGCTTCACCATTTGCAGGGTCTTGTGCCCCAGTACGTCCGCAATCTCCAGTTCTGTCGCACCATTCATGGCGAGGTACGATGCACAGCTATGGCGTAAATCATGGAACCGGAAATTCTCTATACCAGCGTTGTCGCGCGCCTCGTTCCAGTGTTCCCGGAAACCCTGGTGGTGTTCCTCGTTGTTGAAGGGTGACGGGAAAAGGAAAGGTGAATCTATGCGCCGGACCTGCTTGGTCAGCTCGGTCTGTACCGCAGGAATCAGTGGCATGGCCCGGCGTTCGCCGTTCTTGGTATCGACCAGAACAGCCATCCCTTTTTTGAGGTCCAGGTCAGACCAGCGTAGGCCCAGCAATTCCCCCAGCCGTGCACCGGTGCTCAGGGCCAGAATCACCAGCAGGTATAACTGGCTCCACCGGGATTTCTTGCAGGCTGTCAGCAGGGCTCCCCGCTCCTTGTCGTCCAGCCACCTGACAATACCTTTATTCTCCTTGCCTCTGGCTACCCTCCGGGCTGGATTCTCGGTTATCCAGTGCCAATGGGTGCGGGCAACCTCAAGCACTGACGACAGGGCTGTGTGGTAGCGGTTGACGGTAGGTTGAGAGCGTTTGCGCTTGAGGGACTTGGTTTTGCCCTTCCCGTGCCCTCTGACGGCCTGACCGGCTCTCAGCGCGTCCAGGCACTCGACAATCAGCTCAGGCGTAAGATTTCGGAGCTTTGTATCCCCTATCGTCTCTTTCCACCATGCCAGCCGGTCCAGCTTCGTCTGATCCTTGCCGGTGTACGTTTCCATGTACTTGTCCAGCATGTCGGTGACGGTCTTGGTGTAACCCTTGCCGTAGGCTTTGGCGAGCTTGGCTTCCCGGTCATTGTCGCGGGCAAACTTGTCAGCGTCGGCCTTCTTTTCGAATGTCTCGCTGATGGTGCCGTAACCCTGGCGGCGGATCATTACCTGGTATGCATAACCGCTCTTTGATTTCTTGCGGGGAACCTTGCGAACGGTGGCCATTAGAAACCCTCCGAGTAGAGGGTGTTAGAATCTTGTTTATCCATAATTGATACCTCGAGCATCGGTTATGGTCAGAAGCCTGGCTACCGTTGACGCGGTGCTGGGCTTCGCTGTGTGTGGCACTGGGGTTTTATCCAGTCAGCACCAACAAACGCACAATACCACAAACCCAGTTTAGTGTGCTGGATTTGTGCTTTTTTTCTGAGGCAGTTTACGCCGAGTCGCGCAAGTCATTGATTTGGCGGAGAGGGAGGGATTCGAACCCTCGGAGGACTTACACCCTCGCCGGTTTTCAAGACCGGTACTTTCAACCGCTCAGTCACCTCTCCTTGCGGTAAGTGGGGAAGGATAAACGAAGTTACCCTGAATACGGAAGCACCCCGGCAGATTGCAGGGGAACTTTAACCCATTATTGCTCGTCAAAATGCACGGAACTGGTATAATCCCATTGTCGTTACTTCAAAGAGGATCAAGACGATATGAATAGAGTGGCAAACACGGTTACCCGCGCACAGCCTTCGGTGCTGTCAACCAACAAGGTAGTCCGTAATACCTATATTCTTTTGTCGATGACGTTGCTGTTCAGCGCGCTGACCGCCGGCGTATCGATGGCGCTCAACCTGCCCTACCCGGGCATGCTGATTACCCTTGGCGGGTATTTCGGGCTGCTGTTCCTTACCACGCGCTACCGTGACAGCTCGCTGGGGCTGCTCTTCGTTTTCGCCCTGACAGGTTTCATGGGCTACACGCTTGGGCCGATTCTCAACATGTATGCCAGTCTGCCCAACGGTAACCAGATTATTATGACCGCACTGGGTGGTACCGGCGTTATCTTCCTCAGTCTGTCCGGTTATGCACTGACCACCCGCAAGGATTTCAGCTTTATGGGTGCCTTCCTGATGGTTGGTATTCTGGTTGCCTTCCTGGCCGGCATTGCGGCGGCGCTGTTTTCCCTGCCGGGATTGTCTCTGGCCGTTTCCGCCATGTTTATCTTGTTGATGTCAGGTCTGATCCTGTACCAGACCAGCGCCATCATCAACGGTGGTGAAACCAACTACATCATGGCGACCATAACGCTGTACATCAGCATCTATAACCTGTTCCTCAGTCTGCTGCAGCTGCTGGGAGTTTTTGGTAGTAATGACTGATATCAGGGCACTTCCACGTCATGAAAAAGCCCCGGTTTTCCGGGGCTTTTCGCATCTGCTGCTGACAATATGGTAATTTCACAAATGTTGAACAACACCCACCTGTAGGAGCGGTCTCCTGACCGCGACAGCAGACCGTAACCATCGCGCCGAAGGGCGGCGCTCCTACAGGGTTGGATTGGAAGCCGTATTTGTAATGTTGAAGAACACACCTGTAGGAGCGGTCTCCTGACCGCGACAGCAGACCGTAACCATCGCGCCGAAGGGCGGCGCTCCTACAGGGTTGGATTGGAAGCCGTATTTGTAATGTTGAAGAACACACCTGTAGGAGCGGTCTCCTGACCGCGATAGCAGACCGTAACCATCGCGCCGAAGGGCGGCGCTCCTACAGGAAACCTGTATTTATCAGGATAAACCCATGGTGAAAAAAACAGCCTACACAGAACACCCGTTTGCCGAGTACGTTCGTATTCTCGGCAAAGGTAAAAACGGCTCGCGTCCATTGACCGAAGACGAAGCACTTGAAGCCATGAGATTGATCCTGAACGAAGAGATAGAACCGGTTCAGCTGGGCGCCTTTCTGATGCTTATGCGGGTAAAGGAAGAGTCGCCCGAGGAACTTGCCGGGTTTATCCGTGCTACCCGTGAATGGATCAGCATCCCGGACGGTGCGCCGCAGGTTGACCTCGACTGGTCGTCCTATGCCGGCAAGCGTCGCCACTTGCCCTGGTTTATATTGTCCACGCTGTTACTCGCCGGGAATGGCACTACGGTGTTCATGCACGGCGCCAGCGGTCACACCAACGGCCGTATCTACACCAGGGATGTGCTTGCCGAGCTCGGCATCAAGCCCTGTACATCTATCGCTGAAGCCTGTGAACGGATGCGGGCCGAGCGCTTCGCTTATCTGGATATCGAGTTTCTGTGCCCGCGTTTGCACGAAATTATCGAACTCCGGCCGCTGCTGGGTTTGCGCTCACCGGTACATACTCTGGCGCGCAGTATTAATCCGTTCAATGCCGCTTTTGTCATGCAGGGTATTTTCCACCCCGGCTACCGCCCGGTACACCAGGAAGCCGCACAGTTGCTCAACGAGTCGAATGTCGCTGTGATAAAGGGTGAAGGCGGCGAAATCGAGCGGGATCCGGATAGCCCCTGCCTGGTTCAGCGCGTGCGTCAGGGTGAACTGGTCGAGGAAGAATGGCCGGCGCTGTTCGAACGTCGCCATATGAAAGAAGCCACACTGGATATCAAGCGCCTGGCGCAGCTGTGGCGTGGTGAAATCGACGATGAGTATGGTGCCGCCGCAACCGTCGGTACCGCCGCCATTGCCTTACAGCTGATGGGGAAAGCAGACACACCGGAACAGGCACTCACGCTGGCCGGCGATATGTGGGAAAACCGGCCACGGGACAAATACGTCGCCGCGGCGTAGACCACTTGACTTCACTCAGCCGATCACTAGACTGTAGTTAGTTGTACAACTTAACCGGGTGGTGGCAGTGCCGAGAACCAGTGATAAACGCGAACGCCTGTTACGTTCCGCCGACCGGTTAATCCTTAGCCAGGGTTTCAGGCAGACTACGCTCGCAGATATTGCCGAAGATTCAGATGTCCCTCTGGGTAATGTCTACTATTACTTCAAGACCAAGGAAGATATCTGCAAATCAATTGTCGAAACACGCATTGAATCCATGCAGGCACTGCTGAAAAAATGTTCTGAAGCAGACGCCCCCCGGACCCGCTTGCTAGCGTTGCTTGACTACCCGCTTACAGTACGAAACGAACTGACCGACACCGGTTGCCCGTTAGGCACGCTGTCCTACGAGTTGAGTCGCAGTGAAGGCGTTTTGAGCCAGTCGTCAGCACAGCTGATTGAAGTCGTTCTGGACTGGGCCAGACAGCAGTTCCAGGCCATGGACAAACCTGACGCTGACGAACTGGCACTGCAACTGATTTCCACCCTCCAGGGCATGAGCCTGGTCGCCAACGCTACCGGGGACCCGAGCGTCGTGGATAAAGTGGTCAGCCGCACGAGGAGCTGGCTCGAATCCCTGTAACGGCTGTTTTTTTAAGCCATTTTGGGGAAACTCTGATTCATTCGTTTCCCGTCATTCTGGCGTATGCCAGAATCCAGTGGTTTCAATGTGTTAGATACCGGCATACGCCGGTATGACGAATTGATCAGAGTTTCTTTAGTTTGTTTACTAACTTGGAGATAAGCATGAACCAGACCACGCTTTCGACGCAAACCCGGCAGGCCTTGCAGGACTTCGTATCGGCGTTACCGGAAGACCAGCAGGAAACCGTGTCTTCTGCGTTTGAAGAATTGCTGTCATCAGATGTCGCAGCAAACGCAAAAACAACCGGTGACAAGGCGCCGGATTTTGAACTGTCCAATGTGCGCAGCGGTACCCTGAGTATCCGCGACGCACTTGCCGAAGGTCCCGTAGTACTAAACTTCTATCGGGGTTCCTGGTGTCCTTTCTGCAACCTTGAACTCAATGCCCTGCAACAACAGCTACCGGCCATACGCGAGTGTGGTGCACGGCTGATCGCTGTGTCTCCGGAAAAACCGGACAGTTCGCTGACACATGTCGAAAAATTGAATCTGGCGTTCGATGTACTCAGCGATCCGGGAAACAGGGTCGCCGCCGCCTACGGGCTGATTATGACCGTGCCCGAATCGCTCCGTCCACTCTATCTGCAATGGGGAATCGACCTGCCTGCTGCCAATGGTGATGACAGTCACCAGCTGCCGGTACCGGCGACCTATGTCATCGACCGCAGCGGCATTATTCGAGCTGCTTATGTGGATAAAGACTATACAAAGCGTATGGAACCTGAAGCCATTGTAGATGCGCTGAAAGCGCTGGGGTGATATTTCAGCCAGCTGCCATTACCTGTAGGAGCGGTCTCCTGACCGCGACCGCTCCGGGCTCGGCGGGTCGCGGTCAGGAGACCGCTCCTACAGGGGGGGGCGATCAGGTAAGATGTCGCTGACATTTGCTATGGATCTGTAACTTATGGCGGACTTTGCCAAGGACAACGTGGCTTCAACGCCGCGTACTATCTACCTGAAAGACTATCAGCCACCGTCGTACCTGGTTGACGAGATCGCACTGCGCTTTGAGCTGGAGCCTGCGACCACCCGAGTCAACAGTCGTATGATAGTCAGGCGGAATCCCGAAGTTGCGGCGACCGGTAGCGAGCTACAGCTGCACGGTCAGGAGCTGGAGCTGGTGACAGTACATGTCAATGGCACAGCGCTGGATGAAGCGGCTTACCAGCTCGATGACGAGCAACTACTGCTCAGCGGTCTGGAAGATGGCACCGTGATTGAAATCGAGACCCTGATCCACCCGGACAAGAACACAGCGCTGGAAGGTCTGTACGTTTCCAGCGCTATGTTCTGCACCCAGTGTGAAGCGGAAGGTTTTCGCCGCATCACCTACCTCCCCGACCGGCCCGATGTCATGACGCGCTTCACCACGACCCTGGTGGCCGACAAAGCCCGTTACCCGGTGCTGCTCTCCAACGGTAATCCGATTGAACAGGGCGAAATGAAAGATGGCCGGCACTGGGTCACCTGGCAGGATCCCTTTCCCAAGCCCAGTTACCTGTTCGCACTGGTAGCCGGTGACCTGTACTGCCAGGAGGACCGTTTCCGAACCCGTTCCGGCCGTGATGTCACCCTGAAGATCTTTGTCGAAGCGGAAAACAGCGACAAATGCGATCATGCACTGGCGTCACTCAAGCTGGCCATGCAATGGGATGAAGAGACCTATGGCCGCGAATACGATCTCGATATTTTCATGATCGTGGCGGTCAACGATTTCAATATGGGCGCCATGGAAAACAAGGGCCTGAATATTTTCAACGCCTCCTGCGTCCTGGCCGGCCCGGAAACCGCCACCGACGCTGACTACTACAACATCCAGAGCATTATCGGCCACGAGTATTTCCATAACTGGTCGGGCAACCGTGTCACCTGCCGGGACTGGTTTCAGCTCAGCCTGAAAGAGGGTTTCACGGTATTCCGCGACCAGGAATTCAGCGCCGATCTTAATTCGCGTCCGGTAAAACGCATTGCCGATGTGAACGTGTTACGCAGCCACCAGTTTGCCCAGGATGCCGGCCCGATGGCGCACGCGGTGCGCCCGGATGCCTATATCGAAATCAGTAACTTCTACACGGTGACCGTATACAACAAAGGCGCAGAAGTTGTGCGCATGATCTGCAACCTGCTGGGCCGCGAGGGCTTCCGTAAAGGGTGTGATCTCTACTTTGAGCGCCACGACGGACAGGCGGTCACCACGGACGATTTTGTCGCGGCCATGGAAGCCGCCAACGGCATCGACCTGACTCAATTCAGGCGCTGGTACAGCCAGGCCGGTACACCGGTCATCAGCGCTGCCGGGCAGTACGATACGCAGACACAGACCTACCGGCTTACTCTGAGCCAGCGATGCCCCCCTACGCCCGGACAGGAACACAAAGCGCCTTTTCATATTCCTGTCGAGCTGGCGCTTCTGGATGCATCGGGACAGACGCTGGCGTTACCGCTGAAAGGTGACAGTGGTCCGACCGTCAACCACCGCATGCTGGAACTGAAACAGGCCTCGCAGCAATTCGAGTTTACCGGCATCGGGGAAGCCCCTGTGCTGTCTCTGCTACGCGGCTTTTCGGCACCGGTTAAACTGGAGATGGTGCGTTCCGATGAAGAACTCGCATTTCTGTTCGCCCATGACCCGGATCCTTTTAACCGCTGGGATGCCGGTCAGACACTCGCCAGTCAGACACTCCTGCTGCTGGTCGAACAGGTTCAGCAGGATGCTCCGCTGTCTTTGCATGATGACTTCATTCAGGCTTTCCGGAAAACCCTGCAACACCCGGACCTCGACGCTGCCCTGATTACCCAGGCATTGAGCCTGCCATCGGAATCCTACCTGGCCGACCAATGTGTAACCGTCGATATCGATGCAATACACACGGCACGGGAATTTATGCGCAAGCAGTTGGCAGAACAGCTGTACGACAGCTTCCTGGATATCTATCGCAGTCGCAGCTCGGATCAACCTTACCGGTTTGATGCGGCCAGCATGGGCCGACGCTCACTACGCAACCTGTGCCTGTCTTACCTGCTGGAAAGCGGGTCTGACGAGGCCCGCGCCCTGTGCCTGGCGCAGCTGCAACAGGCTCACAACATGACGGACACACTGTCCGCCCTGTCGTCGCTGTCTCACCACGACTGGCCGGAGCGCGCAGAACAGCTGAATGGCTTTTATGAGAACTGGCAACACGACCCGCAAGTCGTCGACAAATGGTTTGCCATACAGGCCGGCTCACGCCTGCCCGACACTTTGCAACAGGTCAAATCGCTGCTGACACACCCCGCCTTCCGGGTCACCAATCCCAACAAGGTACGCGCCCTGGTTGGCAGGTTCTGCATGGGCAACCCGGTACGCTTTCATTCGCCTGATGGCAAAGGCTATCGTTTTCTCACTGACCGGGTACTGGAACTCGACAGTATCAATCCGCAAATGGCAGCCCGCCTGGTCAGCGCCTTGAGCCGCTGGAAACGTTTTGACGGCGAACGCCAGACCTTGATGCAAGACGAACTGCAACGGATTCTCTCCGCGACCAATCTGTCCCGGGATGTATTCGAAATCGTGTCGAAGAGCCTGGACTGAACGTTTTCACCATCCCCTGTAGGAGCGCCGCCCTTCGGCGCGATTGGTGGAGGACAGCTTCGCGGTCAGGAGACCGCTCCTACAGGGGCGGTTGGGAAATTGAACCTTGAATTCCTGCAAAAATCGTTGG
>CAJXFW010000084.1 GCA_913053655.1 uncultured Thiogranum sp.
CGATTTCCAAGACCGGTCTGTCGGTCATCACGGTGGTGTTCAAGGAAGGCACCGACATCTACTTTGCCCGCCAGCTGGTGTTCGAACGCCTGCAGACGGCGCGCGAGGAGATACCGGAAGGCATCGGCACACCGGGCATCGGCCCCAACTCCTCGGGGCTGGGGCAAGTTTACCAATACATTCTGCGCGCCGAGGATCCTGAAAAATACGATGCTATCGCGTTACGCAGCCTCAACGACTGGATCGTGAAACTGTTGCTGATGCCGGTGGGTGGTGTAACCGAGGTATTATCTTTCGGCGGTGAAGTACGTCAGTACCAGGTGCAACTCGATCCGCAGCGATTACTCGCTTACAGTCTGAACGGTGACGATGTAGCAAAGGCCATCGAGGCCAACAACCGCAACGCCGGCGGCTGGTACATGAACCGCGGCGAAGAACAACTGGTGATACGCGGCGTCGGCTGGGTGCGCAGTGGCAAAAACGGCCTGCGCGACATCGGCAACATTCCGCTCAAGGATGTCGATGGCGTGGTAGTACGCGTCAGCGATGTGGCACATGTTGCCTTCGGCCCGGAGATTCGCCAGGGCGCGGTGAGCATTACGCGCCGCGATGCCGACGGCAACCCGGAACCACTGGGTGAAGTCGTCGCCGGCGTCATACTGAAACGCCTCGGCGCCAACACCAAGGCCACCATCGACGGTATCGAATCACGCCTGCCGGCAATCCAGACCGCACTGCCGGACGGCGTGACGCTGGAACCCTTCTACGACCAGGCCAGTCTGGTCGACCAGGCGGTGCATACGGTCACCAAAGCCCTTCTGGAAGCCTTCGTACTGATTGTCATCGTACTGATGCTGTTCCTGGTCAACCTGCGCGCCACCTTCCTGGTGCTGATCTCGGTGCCGATTTCCATCGGTCTGGCGCTGATGGCCATGGCCTACTGGGGTGTCTCGGCGAACCTGATGTCGCTCGGCGGTCTGGCGATTGCCATCGGCATGATGGTGGACGGCTCGGTGGTGATGATGGAACACATCTTCAGTCACCTCACCACACCGGATGCGGAACACCGTGAAAAGGTGAAACGCGATATCGCACCGGGCGACGAGCATCCCTACGATGCAGACCATGACGAGCACGGTATCGCCCTGCGCATTCAGGAGTCGGCGCGTGAAGTCGGCCGGCCGGTGTTCTTCGCCGTGTTGATCATCATTATCGTGTTCGCGCCATTATTCAGTCTGGAAGGCGTCGAGGGCAAACTGTTCCAGCCCATGGCGATATCGATCGTACTGGCCATGTTGGCCTCGCTGATGGTGGCGCTGATGGTGGTGCCGGCGTTGGCAACTTACCTGTTCACGCGCGGTGTGAAGCACAGGGACAGCCCGGTAATGAAGCCGCTGGAAAAGTTCTACCGGCGCGCATTACCCTGGGCACAGCAACACCGCAACACGGTGGTGGTCAGCGCCCTGCTGCTGTTCCTCAGCTCTCTGGCACTGGTGCCGTTTCTGGGCACCGAGTTTGTGCCGGAGCTGGAAGAAGGTACGCTCAATATCCGCACCACCCTGGCGCCCTCTTCCAGTCTGGATACCGCGCTTGAAGTGGCGGGCAAACTGGAAGCCGCACTGATGACTTTTCCGGAAGCATTGTACGCCACCAGTCGCGTCGGCCGCCCCGAGATCGGTGGTGACCCGGAACCAGTGTCCAACGTGGAAATCTTCGTCGGCCTGAAACCAGTGTCGGAATGGACCAGTGCCAGCAATCGCCAGCAATTGCAGAAACTGATGGAAGAGAGAATGTCGGGCCATCCCGGCTTGCTGTTCTCCTTCTCGCAACCCATCGCCACACGCGTGGACGAATTATTATCCGGTGTGCGGGCACAGCTGGCCATCAAATTGTTCGGCTCGGATCTTGATGTACTGGCACAGAAAGGCAGTGAAATCGAGGCGCTGGTGAAGCAGGTCGAGGGTACACGCGGCGTGGCCATGGAACAGATCGGCGGCGAAGCCCAGCTGGCGGTGCGTCCGGACCGGGATGCACTGGCACGCTACGGTATCCCGGTGGCACAGGTGATGGAACTGGTTGCGGACGCCATCGGCGGCCGCGAGGCCGGCCAGGTGATCAAGGGCAACGAGCGCTATGACATCTACGTGCGGCTGGGCGAAGCCTACCGCGACAGCGTCGAGGCCATACGCGGCCTGATACTACAGGCCCCCGGTGGCGCCTGGGTACAACTGGGCGACGTGGCCCGGGTTGCCATCGAATCCGGCCCGCCGCAGATCCGGCGTGACGATGTGCAGCGCCGCGTGGTCATCCAGTCCAATGTCGAAGGCCGCGACATGGGTGGGCTGGTAGCGGAACTGCAACAGCGCATCAACGATGAAATCGACCTGCCGGCCGGTTACACCGTGGTGTTCGGCGGCCAGTTCGAGAACCAGCAACGCGCGCAGGCACGCCTGATGATCGTGGTGCCGCTATCACTGGGATTGATCTTCCTGTTGCTGTATTTCGCCTTCAGCTCGGTGGGACAGGCGCTGTTGATCATGCTCAACGTGCCGCTGGCACTGATCGGTGGTATCGCAGCGCTGTTTATCTCCGGGCAGTACCTGTCGGTACCGGGCTCCATCGGCTTTATCGCGCTGTTCGGTGTTGCGGTGTTAAACGGTGTGGTGATGGTGAATGCCATCAACCAGCGCCTGCTCGACGGCGTGGAGGCGGACCGGGCGGTGTTTGAAGGGGCCATGTCACGCCTGCGGCCGGTGTTAATGACCGCGTCGATCGCAGCCCTTGGCCTGATACCTATGCTGCTCTCCGATGGCGTTGGTTCCGAAGTGCAGCGACCACTCGCCACCGTGGTGGTCGGCGGCCTGTTCTCGTCCACTCTGTTGACGCTGTTCGTGTTACCGGTGCTGTACAAGGTCTTCTCGGGCCCGGTACTGAGTAACGAAACCTGAAAGGAGGCTGGCATGGCATGTGCTGACAACGAATTTACCGGCCCCTGGTGGCGCTATCCGCCACTGCGCAATGCGCTGCTGGCCGGTGTAATCGCGCTTACTGCCTGGCTGCTAATGATCGCGGGCGTTATCGATACAGCGCTTGAGACTGCGCTGTACTGGGTAGCGATTCCGCTCGGCGGTTATATCTGGGCCAGGGAAGGTCTGGAAGAATTGTTCGAAGAACACGAAGTTGGCATCTCGCTGCTGATGATCGCGGCCACCGCCGGCTCCGGCATTCTCGGCCTGTGGGAAGAAGCTGCAGCGCTGGTGGTACTTTATGGTGCTGCCGAAGGTATCGAAGAATTTACCTTTGCACGTACCCGCACGGCTATCCGGGCGCTGCTGGAGCTGGCGCCGAAGGAAGCCCGCGTACTGCGTGACGGTACAGAAGTCATCGTAGCAGCGGAAACCCTGGTACCAGGTGATCGGTTCGTGGTGCGCCCTGGTGAGTCGCTGCCTACCGACGGCGTCATTGTAAAAGGTGAGTCCAGCCTGGATGAATCACCGGTCACCGGTGAATCGATACTGGTCGACAAGGGGCCGCAGGACAAGGTATTTGCCGCCAGCATCAACGGCCAGGGCGCGTTGACTATCGAGGTCACCGCCGGTTTTGCCGACAATACACTGTCGCGCATCATTCACCTGGTAGAAAAAGCACAGGACCAGAAAGGCCGCGCTCAGCAATGGATGGAGCGTTTTGGAAGACGCTACAGCCCGGCGGTACTGGCAACCTCGGCATTATTCCTGCTGATACCCTGGCTGGGTTTCGGCGACAGCGCGGTGTGGGCTGAACGTGCAGTCATTCTACTGGTTGCTGCAGCGCCCTGCGCGTTGATCATCTCTCTGCCCATCGCCATGGCCGCCGGTATCGCCGGGGCCGGCAAGCGCGGCATCCTGATCAAGGGCGGTGCCCATCTCGAACACCTGGGCGTAATTCACACTATCGCTTTCGACAAGACCGGCACCCTCACCCACGGAAAACCGCGGGTCACCGATGTTATAGTGTTCGATAGTAACGAGTCGATGCTACTGTCGGTAGCAGCCGGACTGGAATCTTCCTCCGGTCATCCACTGGCGCGCGCCATCGTTGGTCATGTAGCCGACCGCGGGATCGCAGCGCTGCAACCCGAAGGGTTCCTGTCACTCACCGGTTCCGGTGTACAGGCGGAAATCGATGGTGTCATGCATTACATCGGCAAACCGGACCTGTTCCGCGACATGGGCCTGCCACTGGACAGGTTTGAACCCAGTCTGAATGAGCTGCAAGACGCCGGCAAGACCGTGGTACTGGTCGGCTCGCAGACAGAGGTGCAGGGCCTGATCGCCTTGCAGGATACGCTGCGTGACGACGTCCAGAACATCATCGCACGCCTGCACGCTATGCACATACGCACCGTCATGTTGACCGGCGATAACCGGCACACTGCGGAGCGTGTAGCTGCACAGCTCGGCATCGATGACGTGCGCGCCGACCTGAAACCCGAGCATAAGGTCGATGCCGTCACCGCGTTGCTGGCCGACGGCCCGGTGCTGATGGTCGGTGACGGTGTCAACGACGCACCCGCGCTGGCCGCTGCAACCTGCGGCGTGGCGATGGGTGCTGCCGGTACCGACGCCGCCATCGAAGCCGCCGACATCGCACTGATGGCCGATGACCTCGGTAAGCTGGAAGAAGCACTGCTCCTCGGACGCAAGGCACGCAAAGTCAGCCTGCAGAATATAGTCTTCGCCATCCTGGTACTGGTGGTGCTGATCCCGGCCGGTGTCGGGGGTTTCATCAGCATCGCCGTGGCGGTGCTGGCACACGAGGCCAGCGAACTGCTGGCCGTCGCCAACGGACTTCGTGCAGGAAAACACGGTTTACTTCCTTCGAAAATCGTGCGGAGTCACGCTAACCAATAGAATCCCTTCGGGTCAAGGCATCCTCTTGAGGAACTTACTCCGTCATTCCGGCGAAGGCCGGAATCCAGAGGGCTTAACCGGACTTCATGGATTCCGGCCTTCGCCGGAATGACGGGGTTGTTCTTCACGGATTCGTAACCGCGCAGCGGGGGGAATCGCTCGCAATGAACGGACTAATCAGAGGTTCCTTAATTTATCGGGGAATCAATCAGCCGGTCGTAACCGGGAACGGACGCTCGTACCAGTCTCTGCTTTTGTTGACAATCTGCACGACAGAAAGCATTACCGGTACTTCTACCAGCACACCAACCACCGTCGCCAGTGCCGCACCGGAATCAAGTCCGTAGAGACTGATTGCCGTTGCGACTGCCAGTTCAAAAAAGTTACTGGCGCCGATCAGCGCTGACGGTGCCGCGATGCTGTGGGCAACACCCAGTTTCCGGCTGAGCAGATAGGCCAGGCCGGAATTAAAATACACCTGGATCAGGATCGGGATAGCCAGCAGCAGAATGATCACCGGTTTGTCGACGATTGCCTTGCCCTGAAAACCGAACAGCAAGACCAGGGTTGTCAGCAACGCAATCAATGACAGTGGTTGTAAATGGTGTAATACGCGCGACAACCTTGCAACACCGTGTTCGCGTGACAGCAATCCACGTCGCCAGATGGCAGCCACAGTGACCGGCAATACGATATACAGCACCACCGATAACATCAGCGTACCCCACGGCACGTGGAGCGATGAAATACCCAGCAGCAGGGCCACAATGGGCGCAAAAGCGAACACCATAATCACGTCATTGAGCGCAACCTGTGACAGGGTGAAGCCGGGGTGTCCGTTGCTCAGGTTACTCCAGACAAAAACCATGGCCGTACAGGGCGCGGCAGCCAGAATAATCAGCCCGGCGATATAGCTGTCAATCTGTTGCGGTGGTAACCAGTCTGCAAACAGGCCGCGGATAAACAGCCAGCCGAGCAGGGCCATGGAAAAGGGTTTCACGGCCCAGTTCACAAACAGTGTCACCCCTACCCCTTTCCAGTGCCTGCGCACTTCGTGCAAGGCGTGAAAATCGATCTTGAGCAACATCGGCAGAATCATCAGCCAGACCAGCACGGCCACCGGCAAATTGACTCGGGCAATCTCCAGGTTGCCAATCATCTGAAACGCGGAATGAAACCAATGTCCCAGTGCGATACCGGCAACAATGCACAGCAGCACCCATATGCTCAGGTAGCGTTCGAACAGACTCATGGGCGCACTCATGCCGCTGGCACTTCTCGTAACCGTTGCAGCAAATCCTCTACGCGCTGCCGGATCTCATCCCTGCCGGCACAAAATACCTGCCCGATGTCCTCTTCGCTGCCCGCCGCTTGCGCCGGATCATCGAGTGGCCAGTGCTCCTTGCGCGTATCAGGTGGCAATACCGGGCAATGCTCATCGGCATGCCCACAGACAGTGACAACAAGATCTGCTGCTGCCAGCATGGCATCGGTAACCTGTGTCGATTCCTGCTGCGAGATATCGATACCGGCATCCTTCATCACGGCAATCGCCCGCGGGTTCTTGCCATGCGCTTCGATGCCGGCAGATTGAATAACCATGCTGTCATCTGCCAGGGCCCGGGCCCAGCCCTCCGCCATTTGCGAACGGCAGGAATTACCGGTACAGAGAAACAGGATATTCATCAGGCGCAGCAGCGGGCGCCAGGCCGGTTCGGCATGTGTTCAAGAGATAGCGCATCTTCTTTTTGCGGAGACTGCTTTATCACTCCATCAAACGTGGAGCGTAAAACGACCTGCATCCAGGCTGGCAGATCAGGATGTATCCGGTAGTACATCCAGCGGCCGGCACGCCGGGCCTGGACCAGCTCCGATTCGCGTAACTGCCCAAGATGACGTGAGATTTTGGGTTGTGAAAGTGACAGGGCATGGGTCAACTCACAGACACAGAGCTCGCCATAACCCTGCAACAACACTGTGATACGTAACCTTGTGGCGTCTGCCAGCATCTGAAAGAAGATTTCCGGATCGGTGTGCATAGGCAGTAATATATGCTTATCCGTATATATGTTCAAGCATATGTATTATATTTTATCGCTTGACTCCGTACTTAAGTACGGGGGTTATGATTACAGCTACGGGATCACCAGGAGAAACCGCCATGCCTGAAGCAAAATCGACGACGGGCAACAACGGCTCAATGATCGCGGCCGCATTGGCCGCCGTCGGCGCATCATTGTGCTGCATTGGCCCTCTGGTGCTGCTGGCACTGGGTATTGGCGGCACCTGGATCAGTTATCTAACCGCCCTGGAACCCTACCGCCCCATTTTCATTGGCATCACGCTGATATTTTTAGGGCTGGCATTTCGCAAACTCTACCTGGTCCCGCAACAGTGTGCGCCCGATGCTGCCTGCGCAATCCCGGCGACGCGTCGCAATCAGCGCATCATTTTCTGGATTGTCGCCGTACTGCTGGTCGCCCTGCTGACCTTCCCTTATTACGGCCTGGTCTTTTTTGAATAAACCGACAGGAGCTATTGCCATGATTCGCGCACTGATGTTTTCCCTGGTTCTTGGTATCGCCACACTGCTGCCTTTGTCCATACCCACGGCAACGGCCGGGGAGCCACAAACGGTTACGCTGGATGTACCGGGTATGACCTGCAAGTTTTGTCCGATCACCATTCGGAAAGCATTATCAAAAGTGCCGGGGGTGATTGAAGTCAAATCAGACTACGAAAGCAAAACAGCGACCGTGACATTTGACCCCGAAAAAACCGGTCTGTCCGACCTCACCGAGGCTACGGCTAACGCGGGCTACCCCTCGACCGTCAAAACAAAGTGACAGGCATGGCCGGTAATGGCAATACCAGCGAATTACAGATAGCCATTGTCGGCACAGGTTCGGGTGCCTTTGCCGCGGCTATAAAAGCGGTCGAGGAAGGTGCGAAAGTGACTATTATCGAAGGTGGTAAAGTTATCGGCGGCACTTGTGTGAACGTCGGCTGTGTACCGTCCAAAATCATGATTCGCGGGGCACACATCGCGCATCTGCAAGGGCACCACGCGCTTGCAGGCATCCCGCAAAACCGGCCGCGCATCGATCGCGGCGCAATGGTCAAACAACAGCAGGCCCGCATCGAGGAACTGCGGCATGCCAAATATGAAAATATTCTGGAAACCAGCCCGGGCATCAATCTGCTCCGTGGCTGGGCGCGGTTCCAGGACCGGAACACCCTGATTGTTACGCAGAACGACGGTTCGGAGAAAACCGTAATAGCGGATCGTATCCTGCTCGCTACCGGCGCCCAGCCCTCTATTCCGGATATACCGGGCCTGAAGGACACACCCTACTGGACGTCCACCGAAGCCCTGGTCGCCGATCAGATGCCTGAGCACCTGGTAGTCATTGGTGCTTCAGTGGTAGCACTGGAGCTGGCGCAGGCGTTTCTACGTCTTGGGTCAAAGGTGACAATCATGGCGCGCAGCGTATTTCTGTCGAAGGAAGATTCCGCGCTTGGCGAGGGACTGGTCAAGGTTTTCGAGGAGGAAGGTGCGCGCGTATTGCTGCACACCCTGCCGGACTCAGTGGCACACGATGGCAGGCAATTTATCCTGCCATCAAAAGCCGGCGAGATTCATTGCGACCAGCTACTGGTAGCCACCGGACGTCAGTCAAATACAGATCAACTGGATCTTGACAAGGCAGGTGTGGCAACCAGTCACGATGGCGCAATCGTGATCGACGATCATATGCGCACCTCGGTCGCACACATCTATGCGGCCGGCGATTGCACCAACCAGCCACAGTATGTCTACGTCGCAGCCGCCGCCGGTACGCGCGCAGCCATCAATATGACCGGAGGTGATGTTGCGCTGGACCTGACCGCCATGCCCGCCGTGGTATTCACCGAACCGGCGGTCGGTACCGTCGGTCTGATCGAACAGCAGGCAAATGACCAGGGTATCGATACCGAGTCACGCACCCTGGACCTGGAGAACGTGCCACGCGCGCTGGCCAACTTCGACACCCGTGGCTTCATCAAGCTGGTGACGGAAAAGCACAGCGGGCGCCTGATCGGCGCACAGGTGCTGGCCGCCGAAGCGGGCGAAATTATCCAGACGGCAGTGCTCGCTATTCGCAACCGGATGACGGTCGAAGACCTTGCCGGCCAGTTATTCCCCTACCTGACTATGGTCGAAGGGCTGAAGCTGTGCGCCCAGACTTTCAGCAAGGATGTGAAACAGTTGTCCTGCTGTGCAGGCTGACGCACCGGGAGAGTAACGAACAATCCCGGGTGTGATCCGTTATACTCGGCACATCGAAAACAGGCATCGTGCAGGACGCCCGCTAAGCAAGTGAAGCGACCGATATGCAGATGAAAACAAAGGCGCTGGGCATAGGCCTGCTGGGATTGGCCGTGGTGCTGTTCTTTGCCTGGCGGATGTTACGGCCGCTGCATGTTTTTACCGTCGCCAGTCATTTCGAGTACCCCCTGGCAAGCCAGGAAATCCCGCCACCTCTGGGTGACCTGAGCGCGGCCACCTGCGGCGCCTGTCACCGTGCAATCTACCGCGAATGGACGACCAGCATGCACAGTCGCTCCTGGACCGATCCTTATTTCCAGGCGGATCGTCGCGTTGAGGGTAACGAGCAAATCTGCCTGAACTGTCACACCCCGCTCGACCGGCAACAGAAATTCAGGGTGCTGGGTTTCCGTAAGGGTGACAAGTTTGATCCGATCCTCGCCCCCAACCCCGACTTTAGCCCCGAATTGCAGCACCAGGGAGTAACCTGTGCCGCCTGTCATGTCCGCCATGGTGTCGTCTACGGTCCCTCCTCACAGGAAGCCATGAGCGATGCTCCGCACCCGATAGAGCAGTGGAAAACCGATAATGAGGCCTGTATCCGTTGCCATATTGCACCCGATGAAGGTCCGGGCGTATTCCTCAAGATACCGCCATGCGGCACGGTGTCTGAAATCCAGCTAACCCAAAAAGAGGGCGCCACATCTAAAATAAAGGCGCGTCCACTACTGAAAATCCCGCCACCGATACCGCTGACCGGAGCGCGGGCCTGGGTACCGAACACCGGCTCCCATGCCCCGGACAGCTCGCTGGATGGCTATCTCGGGCACCCGTTACCGCCTGGAATCGCCGCCGCGAACTGTGTTGAATGTCATATGCCACGCGTGCAGCGGCCGCTGATGGCCGGTTATCCTTCCCGGCCGGGACGCCACCACCTGTGGCGCGGTGGGCACGACCCACAGATGGTTCGTCAGGCGTTGAGCATCGATTTTCGCGCTGAAAAACCGCACCAGGACAGTGCAGTCTATGCTTTGACACTGACCAATACCGGTGCCGAGCACTATGTTCCAAGCGGGGTGCCCGATCGCTTTATCAGTGTTGATCTTCGTCTGCTCGGACCGGGTGGGCGTACGCTGAAGCACGAACATTACCGGCTGACACGGTTCATCATGTGGCGGCCGTTTGTCATCCAGTTTCGGGATACACGTCTGCGGCCGATGGTTCCGCAACATTTTTCGATTGAGGCGGATTTGCGGGCGTACCCGTCCGCTGTCGCCGTGGAAGCCGAGGTTCGCTATCATCTGCTGCCGGCGGCACATCGCCGCAAGATCAAGTTGCCGGTGAGTGTCGCGCCTTCCTCCACCGTGTTCCATCAGCGAATTATGATCCACGCGAAATAAAAAGAACCGCCGGTTGGGTTAATCGATGGCTGCAGGTAGACTGGCTCGCATGGCAGAAACATCCGCAAAACTCACTATTGGGCGGCTCGCAGAACAGGCGGGTGTCAACATTGAAACCATACGCTACTACCAGCGTATCGGGTTGGTCAGAGAACCTCCCAAACCGGTACGCGGTTACCGGATTTATCCGGCCGATGCTGTTTCGCGCATCCGCTTCGTAAAGCGGGCTCAGGATCTGGGGTTTACACTCAGGGAAATTACCGACCTGTTGTCTCTGAATGACGGCGACTGCGGTGAAGCACGAGCCATGGCAGAGCAAAAGCGAGGAATGATAGAAACACGGATACGAGATCTGCTTCGCATACAGGAAGCCCTGGATTCCATGATCACGGCTTGCCACAAAAGTGAAGCAGAGTGCGCCAGCTGCGCACTGATTGAGACCCTGAACAGCCCGGGCTGATACCCGTGATTCGCCGTATCAGGCCTT
>CAJXFW010000085.1 GCA_913053655.1 uncultured Thiogranum sp.
CGTGTAGGAGCGGTCTCCTGACCGCGACAGCAGGCCCCAACCATCGCGCCGAAGGACGGCGCTCCTACATATTCACATATAATACAAGTAGTAATATGTTTTTACTATAATATACATTAATAATAATAGTTTTTCACCCGGTCTTTTTAAGGATTTTCCCTATACCTCCACCTACTCCACAGGGCTAGCCTGCCAGTGCGTTGCCACGCTTAAAAAAATCATTTTTGGGAGGAGAATTTTATGGCTATGCACCACTTTATCAAGAAGGCAGGACAGTGCGCACTGGCGTCAGCACTGTGTCTGGCATTGACCGGGCTGTCCGCTGTTCAGGCCAGCGAAAAGGTCATCACCCTGATCCAGTTACAGGATGTCCACGGTAACATTGCCCCACATGCCGGTATCCTCAAGACCGACAACGGTGGCGTGCGCTATGTCACCAGTGGCGGTGGTCTGGCCAAGACCAAAACCATCATCAATCAGATACGCGCCGAAAACCCCAACAACCTGCTGCTGGCGGTGGGCGACATGGTGCACGGTACCGCCGAAACGATGTTCACCGTCGGTGACGCCATCATGCCGACACTCAACAGCTTTGGCATCGATGCCTACACGCCGGGCAACTGGGAATTCGGCTACGGTCCCGCCGTGTTTCGCAACCGCTTCACCAGTTTCGGTCCCAAGCCGGGCATTGCGCCGAATCTCGCCGTGATGGCCAACCAGGTGGACTGCACCGGCGTCCCCGGTTGTGTGGAAATGCCGCCACCACCGGTGGCCAGCGCCGGGCATGTCATCAGGGCGAATTTCCCGAGCCTTGCCATCAACCTGTACAACGATGCCGATACCGCACCGTTGCCGGCCTTCCTGCACAACAAACGCGTGCTGGCCCCCTACAAGATCTTTGTTGTTGACGGTGTGACGATTGCAGTTATCGGTATCACCGCCTCCATCGTTCCACAACAGGCCAGCGTGTTTAACATCGGCCTGCGTTTCTCGCAGGGCGTGGAAGAGCTGCCGGGCATTATCGCTGAAGTACAGGCTGCAGGCGCTACTGTTATTGTCGTGCAGTCCGAGCTGGGTTTATCACAGAACCTTGCCATCGGCCAGCGGTTCAAGGATGTCGATGTCGTTCTGTCAGCGCATACACATGAAACCACGCTCAAGGCACTGGTTGCCAATAAAAAGAAGATTGTTGCCAAATCGCCACGTCGGGCACATCGCCTCGGTCGCAAGCAGACTGTAGTGGTGGAAACCACAGAGGATTTATTCCTCGGTCGTCTTGATCTGGTTATCGAGCACGGTGCAGTCGAGAGGTTCATCTGGGAAGCTATCCCGGTGGACGACGATGTAGTCGAGGATCCTGCTACCAAGGTACTGGTCGACGCAGCAGAAGCGCCTTTTATCGGCACTACGCTGGTAAGGCACACCTTCATGCCGGGCGGTTACTGCACCCCGCCGACTTCGCCGGGTAATTGCGGCGACACCACCAAGCGCGGTCTGCAGTTGACCGAAAGCCTGGATACCGTGGTGGGTTATACGGATACGGTGTTGAATCGTGACAATGCGCTGGAAGATAATATCAACAACTTCATCGCTGATGCTATCTTCAATATCAGTAACTCGGTGGTACCGACCGGCGTGGACCTGTCCATGACCAACGGCTTCCGCTTCGGCACGGCAATCCTGCCGGCGAGTGTGGTTGCACCGGGCCAGACTTTTGCTGACGGCCGTGCGCCGGGTGAAATCACCTTGCGTGACCTGTTCGCCTTGTTCCCGATTTCGCCAGCTGTCGCGGTTGCCGAGTTCTCCGGGAAGGTGATCGAGAATGATCTGGAGCGGGTTCTGACTGCGGTATATGACCGTAACCCCTTCCTGCAGCGCGGTGGCTGGTATGTCGGCCTGGCAAACATGACGCAGAAGATCGATCTGGACAATCGCCCGTACAGCAGTTCCGGCCGGCGTATTGTGGAAACCCTGATCGGTGGTCAAAAGCTGGATCCCAGCAAGCGTTACAAGTTTGCCTCCTGCTTCCCGCACGGTGACGCCCTGGATCGTGTCTGCCGCACCAACGGCGGCAATAATCATCAGTTCTTCCAACTGGCCAACGCCGATGATTACACCAGTGGTATCAGCCTGGTCGGCCCGCTGAATGATGTCAACATCATTAACGGACCGAAGGTACTGCAAGTGGCGCCCGACCGCTTCGTACACGCCGTGCACCTGATGCGCCTGTACCTGGACAGCTTGCCGCTGAACACCATCACAGAGGCTTCAATAGCACCCGGTCGTATCCAGACCGTGAACTCCACCGTGGCCGGCAACCCGCCGGTGCCGGTGCCGGTTTCCGCGATCGATCCGACCCTGGTCCAGATGCCTGAAGGCGCCGGGCCACTTTTCTTCGGTGGTCTGAGCGGTATCGGCGACCACCGCCGCTAGCCTGTTTCCCTCCTGCAACAGGAGGAGTCAAAAGGGGTGACACGTGAGTGTCACCCCTTTTTTATGTCCGACAGCACATTACCCCTGTCCCACGCCTGTTTATTTATACACAAAAATTCTGCACACTTGCGCGCTGTTATCGCCATACAAAATCGGAGCATATGGGACAGGAATTCGAACCACGCAACGATCTGGAACAGCAACTGCTGGATGCGCAGGAAGGTCGTCTCGATAGCGAGGCTTTCATGCTACAGCTGCTGGATCACCAGTTATTCATGCCAGTGGAAGATGAAGCTACCGGGATCCAGGGTTTCCAGCGTTCGACCAAAGCCCAGCCACTGACGCTGGATAGCGAAGATGGCACCCGGGTGCTTATCCTGTTCACCAGCCCCGAACGCGCCAAGCCTTTCCTGCACGACTACCCGGATTACCAGGGTGGCCTGCTGTCAGAGTTCAGCTGGATTCTGGACCGGGTCGGCAGCGGTATTGCCATCGCCGTCAATCCAGGTTTCGAGATCGGTATAGACCTCGATACCGATACCGTGGCGCACCTGATTCATCTGAATACCTCACGGCAACAGGATCCGCAGGCAAGTTCCTGAATCCGGCATTCAAGATTTCCGTCCGGTGCCCACTATATGGGCATGGCATCACGTAGTTTCTTCAAAACCTTACGTATAACCGTGCTTTTGGTAGTGCTGTTCTTTGTGGGTATGAACAGCTGGTTGACCCAGCTGCGCAGCACCGACTGGAACGAACCGCTGTGGGTGGTGATTTATCCTGTCAACGGTGACCACAGTGACAACAGCCAGCGCTATATTAACGATCTGTCGCCCGGGACTTTTGATGCTATCGAGACCTTCCTGGCCTCGGAAGCACAGCGTCATGGTCAGCAGATCAAGGAACCGGTGACTATTCAGCTGGCCCCGCAGGTGCTTGATCGTCCGCCTGCACCGCCGGCCAATGGCAACATCCTGTCGGTCATGCTGTGGAGTCTCAAGCTGCGTTACTGGGCGTGGCGCAACGATACTTTTGACGGCCCGCAACCGGATGTACAAATGTTCGTGGTTTACTACGACCCAAAGACACACTCGCGACTACGCCATTCACTGGGCCTGCGAAAAGGCATGATCGGCGTGGTCAATGCCTATGCCAGTGATGCCCTGGCACAGCGCAACAATGTCATTATTGCGCATGAATTTCTGCACACTGTGGGCGCCACCGACAAGTATGATCTGGCAAATAACCAGCCATACTACCCCGATGGTTACGCAGAACCCGACAGGATACCACTGTACCCGCAAACCAAAGCCGAGATCATGGGCGGTCGTATACCCCTGTCAAAACACGAGGCCGTAATGCCGGCTTCGGTAGTAAATGCCAGCGTCGGTGACCGGACAGCGCAGGAAATTAACTGGCTCAATTAGGTCTATACTCCGGCCTGGAAGAGGTCGACCTGGTGGAATACAGCCCCGGTTTCTGGAATGCCGACATGGACAAAAAAGTTGTTCACGTCGACTTTCTGCCCGCCGAGATTGATTACCACTATAGTGTGGAAGTCGATGTCGTCGGCGATATTGCCGATGCCCTGTGGCAGATCAATCAAGTGGAAGCAACAGAATCAGTTTGATGGACGTCATTCAAAGCTGGATTTCAGCAACCCGGATGTGGGGGGGAACTCTCCCCAGCCCCGATCAACTGATACCCGCGCTGGAGGAAGCTTTCCGTCAACCCGGCCCTGCGCTGATCGCGGTACCTGTCGACTATGCCGAAAACCTCAAGCTCACCAAACGGCTGGGTGAAATAGAGTGCACAATTTAAGCGGCGTTTTTATACGCACGGTTTTTAGGTAAAGTAGCACTCCTGAATCAGGAGCGCGCAATGAACACAGCTTTTCCCGAACACACCGGCATCCGCGAACAGCATTTGTTACGCAAAAAAAACAACCCACTGTTCGGGGAATCCGAACGCGACGTCAGCAATGAAGTACTGGCCAGGGCCAGAATGGAAGATGGTGTCGAAATGGATGCCTTTATGTCGGATTTTCAGGCACTGGTTCAACGCTCCGTTGAACTGGAACCCAATACCCCGAGCGAAACGATCCTGGAAATCAAGGAACAGCTGGATCACCGCTATCAGCAGTGCTGCGCCCTGCCCGGTGACCAGTCGGCAGTAAAGCGTGCCATTCGAAAACTGATCGAAACCATTATGCGGGCCGTAGAAGCAGGTATCGGAAATGATGCTTATGCACGGCAGAAACTGGAAGAAGAAGTCATGGCCCGCGAGCTGCATTTCAAGTTGCAGGAGCTGCCGCTGGTGGCAGCCCTGACGGCGGCAGATTCACCCGTTGCCGAAAGCGAACTCGTCCCTTCACTGCTCAGTGAACCGGTTGATACGCTGGCATCAACCCTGCAATTGTTCGACGAAATTCAGATGGCTGCCATCTTCAGCGAGGCCAGCACGTTTCTGGAACGCCGGGACCCGGAACGAAAAATCATGGACGTCTGGCAACGTCTGCAACTGATCAAACAGACATGGCAGAATATGCCGGCGGGTACAACCGCCAATCAGGCCTGAGTATGACAAAAACCATTGATCCAAAACGCTGGTGCGAAGGCCGGGTACACGCCTTGCGGCAATGGACGGACAAGCTCTACTCGATTCAGGTAGAGGCTGATGTCGATACGTTTACCGCGGGCCAGTTTACCAAACTGGGGCTGATCATCGGTGATGAGTTCGTCAGCCGTCCCTACTCCTATGTCACCGCTCCCGATGAAGCGTTGCGGGAGTTTTATTTTATCATTGTGCCTGATGGTCCTCTGACCAATGCCATGATCGAATTAAAAGCCGGCGACCCGATTCATGTGATGCGCAAGGCGGCGGGATTTCTTACGTTGAGCGAAGTTCCCCCTGCGCCTCATCTCTGGATGTTATCCACCGGGACAGCCATAGGCCCGTTTCTGTCTATTCTGAAAACAGAAGAGCCCTGGCAGCGCTACCAGCGCATCGTATTGGTGCACGCGGTTCGCTGTGCCGAAGAGCTAAGCTTTGCCGAAACAGTGCAAGCGATACAGAATGCGCACCCCGATCAGTTTAATTTCATCCCGTTTGTCAGCCGCGAGGATACGGATTTTGCCATTCGCGCGCGCGTCCCGGCCGCTATCAGTGACGGGCGACTGGAAGCGCGAGCAGGTCTTGCGATAACGCCGGAGAGTTCGCAGATCATGATCTGTGGCAATCCGGATATGGTGAAGTCAACCCAGTCGGTTCTCGAGGAGCGGGGGCTTGCCCGCAACAAACGCCGTGCCCCCGGCCACATAACGGTGGAAAATTACTGGTAACCTCTACCTAAACATTAGAAAACCATTATAATGAGCCGCTCGCAGGGTTGCCTTTACTTACCGACGGATTGTTGAAAGAAGCTAAAAATGAAGTATCAGCGCCGATCAACAGATCGCCGGGGCCGCGGGGATCGCCGGGACCAGCCGGAGCGCCGGGCTGCTGCTAAAACAGATGGCGGTTACCGCTACCCGTCCTGGCAGGAACAACAGGTCCAGTTTTCCACCCGCTATGTATTCCTGTTGCTGGGTTTCCTTTTCTTCAACATGGTCGATGGCATTACGCCCTCGTACTGGTCAACATCACAGCTTAACCTGGCGTTCGTTACCTATTTTATCCTCAATACGCTGCTGTTTGTACACGCGGGTAAATACCATATCCATCCACCGCGCTATCACATCGCTATGTGGACGGATATCGTCATAGTGTCCATCTGCGTTCTTAACGATCCCTATCCGATTACACCTTCCCTGCTGGTATTTATCATGGTGGTGCTGGGCAACGGCATGCGCTATGGCATGCGCCTGTTTGCCGAGGCCCTGGTTGGCAGCTTTGCCGCAGCTACATTGATGTTGACAGCCCGTTACACGCTCGTCAGCGCGGAACTATCACCTGGCTTGATTTTCCTGAGTTTGTTCGGCGGCATCATCCTGGTGTACTCCTATATTTTGATGGGGCGCATCGAGCGCAGTCGCCATGAGCTGGAACGGCACAGTAATCTTGACACCCTGACCGGATTACTTAACCGGCGTGCCTTGCAGGATGTTGCCCAAACCATGTTCCAGCGATTACTGAGAAACCAGAAAAAGCTTGTCATGCTGTTTGCCGACCTGGACAAGTTCAAGGCGGTAAACGACAAGCTGGGACATGCTGCCGGGGATCTGGTGCTTAAACAATTTGCTGACATAGTCCGTAATTCCATACGCAGTACCGATGTTGCTGCCCGCTACGGTGGTGATGAATTCATCATGCTGCTCGAGAATTCCGACCTCAAGAATGCCGAAATTGTGGCGACGCGTATCCAGGAGCAGGTTAATAACTGGGCCTGCAAGAACAGTATTGATTTCAGTGTAACCTTCGGGCTGGGGGAGGCCCCCACGCACGGAGACAGTTTTTCCAGTCTGCTGGAGCAGGTTGACAAAGCACTTTACCATTCCAAAGCTGCACATACCGGTGGCGGTCTCGCGCTGGCGCAGTGCTCTCATGCCGCCAGCTGAACATTAATCAGTTCACCGGCCTGTAGTAAACACCATGGAACAACAAGTCGACGTTGTCATTATAGGTGCCGGTAGTGCCGGTCTTTACGCCCTCGGCCAGGTGAAACGCAATACCGACAGTTATGTCATGGTGGACGGTGGCGAACTGGGAACCACCTGCTCCCGTGTCGGCTGTATGCCCTCCAAAGCACTGATTCAAATTGCCGAGGACTTCCAGCGTCGCTCCATTTTCAAACGAGAAGGCATTACCGGCGGCGACGGGCTTGCTGTCAACATCCCCGCAGCGATGGAACACATGCAGGATCTGCGCGACATTTTTGTCGACAAGGTGCTATCCAGCAGCACCGATGAAATGGGCGATGAGTTCATTGCCGGGAATGCTCGTTTTCTCGAGCCCGACCTGCTACAGGTGGGCGAGCGTCGTATCCGTGCCAAACGTATCGTCATTGCAACAGGCTCCACGCCCATCGTTCCGGCTGCATGGAAAACCTTCGGTGACCGCATACTCACTACCGACGAATTCTTTGAACAGGAAGATTTACCCGCATCGCTGGCCGTTATCGGGCTGGGCGTTATTGGCCTGGAACTCGGTCAGGCCTGTCATCGGCTTGGGGTCCAGGTAACGGGTATCGATCAGTTGCAGGTCATTGGTAACCTGGATGATCCAAAGGTCAATGAAATCGCTATTCAGTTACTCGGCAAGGAAATGCCTTTGTGGCTTGGACACCCGGCTAACATCGAGGAGGCCGCCGGCGGAAAACTCAGAGTGACCGCCGGCGAGCGTTCCGTTGAGGTTGAGAAAGTCCTGGTATCGATCGGGCGGCGTCCCAATCTGGATAACCTCGGGATGGACAAGGCGGGTATCGAACTGAACGCCAACGGGGTACCTGACTACAATGCCAATACCATGCAGATTGGTGACAGGCCGATCTTTATTGCCGGAGATGTTAACAATGACCGCCAGTTGCTCCACGAAGCAGCTGATGAGGGGCGTATAGCGGGTATTAACGCCGGCACCGGTGTCCCCGTCGCATTCCGCCGCACGACCCCACTGTATATTACTTTTTCTGATCCACAAATCGTGATGGTCGGTACCAGCTATTCAGAACTGGACCTGGACAACACGCTTATCAGTACCATCCCCTTTGGCATGCTGGGCCGTGCTCTGATCATGGGGAAAAACAAGGGTGTACTTCGTGTGTATGCTGATAAAGCAAGTGGCCGCTTACTTGGCGCCGCAATGATTGCTCCGCATGGCGAACACCTGGGCCACCTGCTGAACTGGTGTATGGAACAGCAACTCACCGTACAGAAAATGGTTTGCATGCCCTTCTATCACCCGGTGATCGAAGAAGCCATCCAGCCTGCTTTGCGAGAACTGGTCATCCAGTCAGGCCTTGGGTCTGACAAGTATCCGCCGGACCTGGAACCTTTGTAAAGGTGTATGACAAAGCACACCATCGACTAAAGCGGCTGACTGATCTCAGGCAGTTGCAGCTGATGCGGAACAGTTCCATCGGGGTGGAAAAAGAAAGCCTGCGCGTCAATGAAAACGGCAGTATTGCCCAGACAGCACACCCGCAGATCCTGGGCGCGGCGCTCACCCATCCCTACATAACCACGGATTACTCGGAAGCGCTCACGGAGTTCATAACGCCCCCGTTTCACCACATCGGCCAGGTCCTCAACTTCCTTCGTGACACGCAGCAATACGTTTACCAGCATCTTGACGGGGAATATTTCTGGGCGACCAGCATGCCCTGTGTTGTTGCCGGTGAAACCAGCATACCCATTGCCAATTATGGAACGTCTAATCCGGGTATGATGAAGCATGTTTACCGGCAGGGACTGGGGCACCGCTATGGCCGCGTTATGCAGGTCATTGCCGGTGTCCATTTCAACTATTCCTTCCCACCCGAATTCTGGCCGGTCTACTCCGAACTGGAAGGCAACCGCCTGCCGTTGCAGGATTTCATCTCCGAATCCTATATGGGACTGATACGTAATCTGCAACGCTTTGGCTGGCTGGTACCCTACCTGTTTGGATCGTCACCGGCTATTTGTAAATCTTTTCTGGGCGATACGCCGACCACGCTGAAGGACTTCAACGAAAACACCTACTATGGGCCTTTTGCCACCTCGCTGCGCATGGGTGATATCGGTTACCAGAACAACAAGGAAAACGAGTACGGGATCAAGGCGAACTATGACACGCTGGATGCCTACGTGGGAAGCCTGACCTGTGCCATAGAAACGCCCTGCCCCGAATACGAGGAAATCGGCGTAAAAGTAAACGGGCAATACCGGCAACTGAATGCCAACATACTGCAAATCGAAAACGAGTACTACAGCAGCATCCGCCCAAAACAAATTCTCAAAGGCAATGAAAAGCCGACTCTGGCATTAAAGCGGCGTGGTGTTTCCTACGTAGAACTACGCTCGCTGGATATTAATGCCTTTGACCCGCTGGGCATAAACGAACGACAACTGTACTTTCTGGAATGCTTCCTGCTGTTCTGTCTGTTGCACGACAGCCCCGTCATCAACGAACAGGAACGCCAGGCTATAGATGAAAATGAACTACGTACTGCACACCATGGCCGCGACCCGGAGCTAAAGCTGATTCGTAATAACAGCTCTATTCTGTTGCGTGACTGGGCTGACGAACTTATGCAGGAAATGCAGGCAGTATGCGAACTTCTCGACCGCAGTTCCAAAGATAAACTGTATTGCGGTGCGCTGGAAGCACAAAGAAAGAAAGTGAAGGACCCCGAGCTGACACCCTCTGCGCGCATATTGAACGAAATGCGCGACCGGGGTGAAGGCTTCTATCACTTTGCCAGACGCATGTCTGAAATTCATCGGCATTTTTTCAGCAACCTGCCAATGAGCGAAACCAGCGAGCGTTACTTCTCGGAACTGGCGGCAAAATCTCTTGAGGACCAGCAAGCCTGGGAAGCCACCGATGAAGTATCCTTCGAAGAATACCTGCAACGCTATTTCGCCCAGTCATGACTGCCAGACCACGCAGAACGCTGGTGCTTGCTTCAACATCTCCCTTCCGTCGCGAGCTTATGCAGCGCCTGGGCATCACTTTCGAAACTATGGCTCCGGATGTCGATGAAACCCGCCAGCAAAATGAAGACCCTGATGCGTTGGTGCTGCGCCTGTCCGAGGCGAAGGCATGCGCCGGTGCCGGCGAGTACCCGGACGCACTCATCATAGGCTCAGACCAGGTTGCAGTCTGCGGAAATGAAGTGCTCGGCAAACCCGGCAACCACAATGCCGCCTGTGCCCAACTGGCTCGCCTGTCCGGGCAGCAGGTCAATTTCCTGACGGGTCTGTGCCTGTACGATGCCGCCAGCGGCAACGCACTGCTGGACCTGATTCCCTACCGGGTCACATTCCGTCAACTCTCGGCTCAGCAAATAGACCGGTATCTCAAAATCGAACAACCCTATAACTGTGCCGGCAGCTTCAAGTCGGAAGGCCTGGGCATCAGTCTTTTCGAATCCATGCAGGGAGAAGACCCCAATGCGCTGATCGGCCTGCCGTTGATACGCCTGACCAGCTGGTTGAACGAATCAGGAATCGACATCCCCTAGACATCATGCATTGACCTGCCCAACCTTGAAGGCGTGAGTTACGCTATGGCGAAGCATTTAGCGCCGGGGCTGATACTGGCCACGGGCATCGGCAGCCTGTTCCCGCTTCAGGCAACCTGAAGCCCGAACGCTTTCGCCGGCCCGATTTTATTGGAGGTTAAAGCCCCCTCCGAGCACTTTTCCAACACCGTGGCCCAGCGCAGCACCG
>CAJXFW010000086.1 GCA_913053655.1 uncultured Thiogranum sp.
GATCCAGGCTGTTTAATCAGGCTTCATGGATTCCGGCCTGCGCCGGAATGACGGGGATACGTGCATTTAAGGCTTAACTTAGTGCCATTCACCTCTGATTAATTCGTCATTCCGGCGTATGACGGTAAAGGAATTAATCAGGCCTTCCTTGAGTTCTACTGTTTCGCCGGTTTCTTTATATAAGCGTAGTGTTTCTGGATGATCTTGTCATAACTGCCGTCTTTTTTCATCTCCTCAATCGCTTTGTCAAACGCCGCAACAATCTTTGCGTGATTGGGGTTTTCGCGGCTAACCCCGATGTGGATCCCGCGTACGGCTAACGGTTTGGGGAGGAATACGAACTCGCTCATACTGTTTGGCATGTACTGGTTGATTTCGTATTGCAGGACCAGTTCGTCATCCAGCGTGAGATCCAGACGCCCCTGTTTCAGTTTGAGCAGGTTCTGAATAAGGTTGCGCTCGGGAATTTTGATCAGCTGGCGCGAATCGTTGAATTGTTCGTCGTAGGCATAGTCCTGCACAATACCGATCATCATTCCATTCAGATCGCTAAAGTCATTGAACTCGAAATCAGAACCCTTTTTCTTCACAAAACGTATATAGGACTTGAGATAAGGTTTACTGTAGTCCAGGTACTCGTTACGTCTGTCGCTGTACCAGGGTGTTGCGAATACATCATATACACCGAGTTTGCCGCCTTCCAGGATACGGTCCAGCGAGTCGATATGGAGAAACGTTTCATAGCCGGCTTTTTGCAGCGCGGTTGTCACCAGGTCAACACCCAGTCCCTGTTGCGGCAAGCTGGCGTCGGCATAGGGCGGCCACTTGCCGCTGTAGACGACATTCAGACCCTCTGCCAGAGTGGTTCGGGAAGCCAGTCCCAGCACCAGAAATAACAGGGTAAGTAAACGTACAGGATGATTCATACTTCCTCCGGCAACAGGGGACTGATTATTCCGGTTAACTATACATCTTCGAGATAGAATTTACAGATGCGCATCCGGGCCGGCGGTTTGTTCTGAAACCTCTACACCCTCTTTCAGCCATACCATAAACAGGGAATAGCCCAACACCATAACAACAGCACCAATAAACAAACCGATAATCCCTGAAAGCATCATTCCACCAATAGCACCAATAAAAATAATCGCCATCGGGGCATCAACACCCTTGGCTAATAATATCGGTTTTAATACGTTATTGAGAAGACCCACTGCTATATTCCAGACTAGAAATGCAACGGCCACGCCAGTACTTGAAACCGAGAAAACATAGATTGAAAGCGGTATCAGGATGAGCAATATATCTATTTGAACAATAGCCAGTACCAGGCAGACAAAGGCCAGCACGCCGGCCGCCGGTATATCCATAACCACAAAACCCAGGCCGGCCAAAGTCGACTGGATGACAGCAATACCCAGAATGCCGGTTACCACACTCTTTACCGTTGCCACTGACAGTTCGGTTAACTCAAGGCCACGTTTTCCGGAAAGCCGGGTGAATATGGATACCACCGCTTCTCTGGCGCCCTTGGCAGAAACCAGGAAGACACCGGCTATGATAATTGAAAAAACGAAGACAAGAATCCCCAAACCTGCTCCGGCCGCTGTAGAGAGGAGCCACTTGCTCGCACTTTTCAATTGAGGTTCAAAACGACCTAGTGTTGCTTTGGGATCCTGTGATGCCTCCGACCAGAAGGTTTCGAGTCTTTTCCCAATAATCGGCCAGTCACCCACACCCTCTATCGGCGGCGGGATTGTCAGTTTATCACTCTTGATCTGAGTCGATAATGTCTGGGCGTTTTCAATCAATGCACCAGACAGGATCATGGTGGGTGTGAGCAGGATGACCAGCATCGAAAGCGTCAGTAGGGTTGAAGTCCAGCCTGCACTCAGGCCGGTTTTGTCTTTCAACCATGCATACAATGGATAAATGCCAATGGCGATAATCCCCGCCCAGACAATCGGGCCGATAAAAGGGGCTGCAATCTGAAAACACCACAGTGCCAGCAGGGCAATTAAACTAATTTGAATTGCAGTGTCTATTAACGTTGCGCGTTGTGTTGCCATTGAAGTTTCCTCGTCCCGTTTCGTACTGATTTAATGTGCACGCTTGCGTGCATCTTTCTAGTTGCGTGTCGCTTCACGATTAGATATGCGTACTCCGATCAGGCTGGCGACAAGGACTGCCATATAAAACACCCCGACTATCGCTTCCATATAGACAAAGAAGCGGGGCAACGGCAGGATCGGTGATATATCGCCATAGCCCAGCGTGGTAATGGTGACAAAGCTGAAGTACACAGCGGTGCCAAAATTATCAAGCCACGGCGCCTGCGGAAGACCGTTGAAAGCACCGGGCACGACCTCCGCCATAAACAGGTAAATTATTGCCCAGATCAGACCCAGCAACATGTAGATACAGATAGCACCGACAATCTTGTTGCCGTCAATGGTCCCGGTGAACAGTACCTTGCGCGTTACCAGCCAGGTTACCCACCCGAAGAAGCACAACAGAATCAACAGGTATGCATAACTAAAGCCGGAATTTTCCAGCATTACGCCGCCTGCGACAAGCAGTAAAGCGACCACGATGAAGATAATGCTGATAACGAGCCGGGATCGATGTTCCTTCAGGCTCATCGCCCCGGTAAGCAGCGCAGCCACTGTGGCTGCCTGGACGATCCTCGGGGCCAGGTTGCCCGGCAAGTGATCCACCAGCGCGCCAATAAACAGCAGCAGCACCAGTCCGACCGCCAGGTAGGTGAAATTATAATTGGCAGAAGTATTCTTCAATACGTTATTCCAGCTTTATCCCGGGCGCGGTCGATTGTAGCAGACCAGATACGATACACTATCCCGCATAATGAAGAATGAGCAGACAGGACGGGTGAAGTGGGTGCTATTGCTGGTCGCCGCCATACTGGCGGGCGGCTGCGCCATGGTCGGTCCTGATTTCGAGACACCCGAGGCAAAGGTGGCCGAACAATGGACCGATAATGAAGGCCTGGGCGTTACCCGGCAACCCGTCCACGACGCTGAATGGTGGCAGGTGTTCAATGACCCGGTCCTCAACACACTGGTACAAACCGCCTACGAGCAGAACCTTGATTTGCAGATTGCCGGCCTCAGGGTGCTTGAGGCGCGCGCCCAGCTGGGCATAGTAACCGGCAGCCTGTACCCGCAGAGCCAGACCCTGTCCGGTAATTACAGTTACAACCGTGGTCAGAAGACGCCGTTCACCGATCGCCATTTCAACCAGGCCGGAACCGGCTTTGATGCCGGCTGGGAGCTGGACTTCTGGGGGAAATTCCGGCGCGGGATAGAATCCGCCGATGCCAACCTGATCGCCAACATTGCCAGCTATGACGACGTGCTGGTAACGCTGACGGCAGAGGTGGCCAGGAACTATGTGCTGATCAGGATACTGGAGGAACGTATCAGGCTGGCGCAGGAAAATATTGTCATCCAGCAGCGTTCACTCGGGTTAACCCGCAACCAGTTTGAAACCGGCGCTGTTACCGAGCTTGACATGCAGCAGGCGACCACGCAGTTACGCGACACACAGGCACTGGTTCCCAATCTGCTGATCTCACTGGAACAGGCACAACATGCACTGAGCATATTAATGGGCATGCCACCCCAGGATCTGGATGAATTACTGGGGACCACCGGCACTATACCCACAGCTCCGGCCGAGGTGGCTGTGGGTATACCGGCTGATCTGTTGCGCAGACGACCGGATATCAAACAGGCAGAATTGCAGGCTGCTGCCCAGTCCGCCCAGATCGGTATTGCCGACGCCGAGTTGCTGCCAAGCTTTTCCCTGTTCGGCTCCATCGGCTGGAACGTAAACGATGCCGGGCAGGACAGCATCGGTGACCTGTTCGAGTCCAACAGTCTTCGTTTCTCAACCGGACCTTCGTTCCAGTGGAAAATACTGAACTACGGCAGACTGAAGAACCAGGTGCGCGTGCAGGATGCCCGCTTCGAGCAACTACTGACCAACTACCAGAACACCGTACTGAATGCCGCCGGCGAAGTGAAGGATGCCATGAGCGGCTTCCTGCATTCTAAGGTCGAGACGCGGTACCGGAAACAGAGTGTAGCGGCAGCGAAGCGCGCTACCGATCTTTCCATGCTGCAATACGAGGAAGGCGTCAGTCTCTACCAGAGCGTGCTGGATGCTACCCGTGCGTTGGCCTCGCAGCAGGATATCTACGCCCAGACCCGCGGCAACATCGCCATCAACCTTATTGCCCTGTACAAGGCACTGGGAGGCGGCTGGGAAGTGCGCAAGGGCAATGGTTTCGTGCCCGCAAACGTTCGCCATAATATGAGTGAGAGAACAGACTGGGGCGAGTTACTGGATACGGTCAACGACAAGACCCCTGCGCCCGAGCCGGACAAGGACCTGTGGAGAAGCCCGGATTGGTAACGACTTCTACACCATGAACTACTCCGGCATACCCATGGAAATATCCATTGGTGGGATTTACTTCCCGCCGATCATGTTTGCCATCCTGCTGGGTGTAGTGTTGGCCGGTATCGTTGCCAAATTGCTGAACAGATTTAATCTGACTCGTTTTATCTGGCACCCGCCACTGTTCTTTGTGGCGTTGTCGGTGATTACTACGTGGTTCGTGGATCTTTTTATTATTCCTGTATAAAGGCAAGTCAATGAGTAGAGCAAAAGCCAGGGTCATACGCTATGCCATCACTCTGGGCGCGATCATTCTCGCCGGATTCGTTCTGGCCGGCATGTTTCGGGAATACCTGTTTCATCCCTGGACCCGGGATGGTCATGTGCGTGCGCAGATTATCAAGATTACGCCGCGGGTTGGCGGCCCCATTGTTGACCTGCCTGTCGAAGATAACCAGGCTGTCAAAAAGGGCGAACTGCTGTTCAGTATCGATCCCCGCACCTATGCACTGGCCGTTGAACAGGCCGAAGCCAAACTCAAGCAGGCGCGGGCTTCGAAACGGGTGAAGGAAGACCAGGCCAGACGCGCCCGGATTTTGTACAAAAAAGACAAGGGCGCCATTTCAGAACAGTCATTGGTCAGAAAAGATAATGCTTTGCTGGTGGCGCTCGCCGATGTTGATGTTGCGGAGGCCAACCTGCATGCCACTTACCTGGACAGGGAATTTACCGAGGTACGAGCGCCGGTGGACGGCTATGTGACCAACCTGCTGCTGCGCTATGGGAGTCAAACTGTCGCCAATCAGCCGGCACTGGCGCTGGTTGATATCAACAGCTTCTGGGTACACGGCTTCTTCAAGGAAACCCAGATAAGAAATATCCGGCCGGGCAACAAAGCAGTGATCAAACTGATGTCCTATCCCGATACACCACTGGATGGCGTCGTTGAAAGCATAGGTTGGGGCATTGCCCAGCAGGACGGTGCCCCGGGAGCCGATTTACTGCCCGCCATCAAACCGAGTTTTGACTGGATCCGGCTGGCGCAGCGCATTCCGGTGCGCATCCGGCTTACGCACATACCCGAAGAGGTAGAGCTGCGCGTCGGAACTACTGCGTCTGTATTTGTTATAACCGAGTAACCTCCGTTATGACCGAATGGCATTTAGTTACACAAAAACCACCGTCATCCCGGCGCAGGCCGGGATCCATTTTCCGCTCCAATGGCTTCGTTCCCTGGATTCCGGCCTGCGCCGGAATGACGGACTGAGTGCCTTCCCGTCATGACGCAAAAGGTTCAGTTGCAGGAAGCCTTCAAACTGGCGCTCAGCCTGATGCTGTTTTACTGGCTGGCCCTGACTATGGACTGGGATCTGCCTAAGTTCGGCGCGCTCGCCATCGTCGTGACCAGTCTTTCGAGCAGTGGCGCCAGTTTCAATAAAGGGGTCATGCGTGTGGTTGGCACCGGTATCGGTGCACTGGCCGGTTTTGTGTTGCTGTCCTGGTTCTCGCAATCACCGCTGGGCATGATGTTGGCCGTAGCGGTATATCTCGTTTTTGTCGGCTACTTTCTGCAGACAGCCCGGCAGGGTGACACCTGGTTCAACGCCGGTTTTCTGGCCGTCGCCGTGTGGTCCTCCAGTTACATGAAGGTGGACACGGCATTTCACTTCGCTACCAGCAGGTTCCTGGAAACCGCTGCCGGCGTACTGTTGTTCACCCTGGTCAGCGCATTACTCTGGCCGCGTACTTCGAAGGTAGCACTGCAACAGCAAGGACAGACACTCTGGGAAGACATGCAAAAACTGTATAGCCTGTATCGTCGGCAACTTATCGATGGAACAGTGCAGGCAGAGGCAGCAGGGCTGCGTTCAAAACTGGTCGGGGATTATCAGCAGATGCTGGCCACGCTGGAAGCGGCTTATTCCGATACTCCCCAGGTACGGGCGAAAAAACACAGCTGGGAGGTGTTGCGCATTAACCTCCGCGCATTTGGAAATGCCCATGAACTATGGCGGGAAAGCATTAGTGACTGCCACAAACTCGACCTGCACGAACTGCTTCCCGGGCTTGAAGCTACGCTGGGCGTGCTGGACAAGCGACTGAAACGGGGTAACGAACTCTGGAAATTACAGTCATCATCTGCTGACAGGCAGGATAACGAAGATCCGTCTCTGCTGATGGAGACAGTACTGAAGATCGACAAACAGGCCGGCACAAAGCTGTCTCACTTCGAGCGTGCGGCGTTAATGAACTTTGTCGAGCAGCTGTGGATACTCGACCACACCAGTTACGATCTATTACGGACCTTGAGAATACTGGCGAATCTCGATCCGGTTACTAAACGTCTGGAACGCGAGCTGCCGAAAGACCCTTACCAGCCGTCAGCATGGCATCCGGAACGCCTGCTAAAAGCCACGTTTCCGGCGCTGTGCTGGGTCGTGGCATATACTTTCTGGATCTACGTCGATCCTCCGGGAGGACCAGCCGTCGCCATGATAGCCGCTGCCTTCGGGTTGATGATGCTCATGACACCGACAAACCTGTTTGGTCTGCTGATTGTCCTGTTACTCAGCATGTTTATTACAGTTGCACCTGTTTACATGTTTATTATGCCCGCGCTGGACTCGGGTTTCGGACTGCTGAGCCTTATCTTTATCTACGCGTTCGTGTTTGCCTGGCTGGGTGGCATTTCACCCGTACTGAAGCTGGGACCACTGGCCATGTTTGTCATGATGGTCGATATCAATAATGACCAGATCTACTCATTCATCTTTCTGGTTACTGCCGGTCTCGTGATGTTACTGGGCGTCAGCATAGTGGTGATAGTGCACAGATTGTTGAGTCCCATGCACCCTGAAAAGATCATGCTGCGCAGCGTACGTCGTTTCCTCACTGGCTGCGCCCGGATTACCGGGACGAGAAAACGCAAGGTAAAAAGGCGTATTTTTGAAACCACGATATTGCCGATCTCTGCGCAACTGTCGGGTATGGAAAGGAACCTGGATTACTCGCAGTTCCCCGACAATCCTCCGGGTAAGGTGCATGGCCTGGTAGACAACCTGCAATCGATACGCTTTCGGCTGCAAAACCTGGACGCAACCTACGGCAAGGCGGTAAGCGAATCTCCCGAACTGATGCAAACGCTCGCCCCCCTGAATGAAAAATGGCGCCAGCACGTACAAAATGTATTTGAACAATGGGCGCGTCTGGAGAAGACGGACACCTTGATAGAGGAGTGGAATGCCCAGGCGAGTCTGTCACAGGAACTGGAACAGCACGATGTTACAGACGACCGCGCCCTGCAAAATCTCTACGCCGTCGTGGGTAGTACCCAGAGCCTGCTGGAAGCGATGAAAGAACTGGGTGACAGTATCAAACAGATTAACTGGAACCAATGGGCAGTAGCACGCTTCTAACTAACCCTAAACCGACTCTCCTCTTTGTCCCCCTGCCGGATGCCACGCGGGATTGAGCGCAGCGCCTTGATCGCCCCTTTATCAGTATTCGGTGAGGGGTGTGGTCTGTGAAATACTCGGACTTCGCTGAATAGCACCACGGCTACTCTGGACCCTGCTCTTTCGGATACATCCGCACCCAACGCCTTGAACAGAGACTCAATATCCATCCATGGGATATTGCTGCTAGTGGGTCGTTTGCAGATTTGCTCTAGCGTTTTCTGATGCTTGCGCTTCACTCTCAAATGGTACCATATATTGGTACCATGTCAAGACTGAGGCATATAACGTTTTAGTTAATCGGCGCGTTTTTTGCGTCCGATTGAACGATTTGTTCTGTGGTTTTTAGGTTTAAACTTTATTTCTATATCGTAGCCTATTGCATCGGCATACTGCTCGATCGTTGAAAGCTTTGGCGAGATAACAGAATTTGCATTTTCAAGACGAGAAATATTGCTTTTTTTTGTATGTAAAACTTCCGCAATCTGCTCTTGGGTAAGCCCTGCTTTTTGACGTAATGCTATTAATTTTTTACGTAACGCATACGCTGGAGATAGAGATTGATACTCTTTGTCAACCGCTGGTTTAGAAAGTGCTTTTCTCTTAAATTCTGTTAGTGTTGACCTGTTCATCGTAAAACCTCTTTCATACGTTTTTTGGCTAAGTCCAAATCTTTTTTCGGTGCTTTTTGAGACTTTTTAATAAATGAATGAAGTTGCTAAAATTCCGGCTGGAAATTTTAGTGTCTGTGACTCAACTTTTTCGCTATAGAACGTGATTTTCCATTTCATGAACAGTTATCATATTTGATAACTATCAGGATGGCAAGTTTATTTACGTACATCTTTAATATACATAGCTGAACCACCGTTTCTCATTTCAACATCAAACAGCTCGCTAACCTTAATTAAGTCACCAAGCTTCTTGTAACCATAATTTATTGATGAAAAAGAACTATTATTATTTGATATGTAACTACCCACTCTACTCATATGAGCCCAACCATCATCCTCTGCCGATTGTTCCACTGCGGTCCTAAGAAGTCGAACTAATGCAGTATCAGCTCTTAAACCCTTTTTATCCTTTTTTGTTAATGACTTTAAATTTTCTTTTTTACTGTCTTTTTCTTCAGTTACTAAATTTTCTGTATAGATGAATGGAGAGCAAGCATCAACAAATGGCTGAGGTGTTTTCTTTTCACCAAACCCGTAAACAGGCATCCCACTCTCCAGTATCCTTAACACCAAAGGCGTAAAATCACTATCACTCGTCATTAATGCAAACGCATCAATATTCTTACTATAAAGCAAATCCATTGCGTCAATAATCATCGCCGAATCAGTAGCATTTTTGCCTTTTGTATATGCAAACTGTTGCATGGGCCTTATAGCGTGAGGATGTAATTTGGCTGCCCAACCGGATAATGATGAGCTATTCCAATCACCATGCGCATGCCGAACATTTACCATTCCGTATTTGGCGAGCTCTTCCAAAACACCTTCTATTGAATTGTGACTGACATTATCACAATCAATAAGGAGCGCTATTCTCTTTCCGTCTGACACGAATCTCTCCAAAATTTATAACGTTTTGCATAACCTGGCGGTTTTACACAGAGCGTAACGAAGTGAAGCGGCGTGTAAAACCGGCCAGCGTTAATGTACTCGTTATGCCGCTTTAATTACGGCCTCTTCTACATTCTTAGGGAGGGTGACAGGTACGAAGTATTCTTCTGGATATAAGTAATCCTCACCAGACTCATCTATTACCCGAACCTGGTTGTATTTCGCTGCGTCAGGATCTGGGATAGCCTCATATATTTTCCTCTTTTCCAAGGAAGCAGGATAATCCTCGTTTTTGACGCAGATAACTAATTGATGTGAATTAATATTTTTCATGGCTGTGGTCTCAGTCTAAGTAACGCTTGATCTTGAATTCCTTCTTTCCAATACCTGTTGCCTCATACCAGTGTAGTTCGGCCAGCACCATTGATCCATTTCCCTTTCCCATATATCTTTTGCAACCTGGATAGTTCACGAATTCCTTTACCCGTTACGAATGTTTCTTGGTTCTCTATTTTACCAATTATCTCAAACTGCATGAACGACACTCCCTTGTGTCTCTTGCGGCATAACGGATAAATGTCTGTTGGACTGAGCCGCGTACGGAGTGCGGCATTCCTTAATAGAGGGGATTGTATTCGTCAGCGCCAGGCTTGTCGAAGCCTGCCTGGGTAAAGCAGGCTTCTGAGAGCAACGGGATAAACAAACGGTGAGGATGTGTAGCACACTGCTAGTTCTCAGGCCCAGTAAGATCGAAAAAGCTATTTTCCTATAGTACGCCATACCCTTCGAAACAACGGGACCGTCCAACAAACGGTTCAGATTGTGGTTCGCTGCGCTCTCACAATCTAACCTTATTCGTTAGGCGATTTTTCTTGAAATAGGCAAAATTATATACCATAATAACACCATATTGGTTTATTTGGAGTCCTCTAATGCCTGCAATTACCCTAAAAAACATACCAGATTCTCTCTATGCACAATTAAAAACTGCGGCGAGTGTTCATCACAGAAGCTTGAACAGCGAAATTCTCTACTGTGTAGAGCACACACTTGGAACGCATAAAATCAATACGGCTGAGCACATTGAGATGGCCAGGAAATTAAGAGCCAAAACAGCGCAACATAATCTTACAGACCATGAACTAAATGATTTTAAAAATGAAGGTCGCCCATGATTGTTGTGGACACCAACATTATT
>CAJXFW010000087.1 GCA_913053655.1 uncultured Thiogranum sp.
GCCTGCGCCGGAATGACGGGAATACGTGCATTTAAGGCTTAACTTAGTGCCATTCCGGTCAGACCCGATATTTCTGCAAGCGTTGCGGCTCACCGATATTCAGCAAGAATACTGCGCGACCCGGGCAGGTGCGTGTGCGACTGGGGACGATTACCTCTGATATTGAAGAACGTCCCTCCGCTCACATTTTCGCGAGTTCCAAAGCCAACTGGGAAATCCTGTGTGATGACCTGCCTCGCTATGACGAGTACGAGTCTGAGCGTTAATCCGGTTGTCTGGACGCGACTGATTGTTTCATATTAACTTATTGTATTTTATTACGTTGTAGCGTTCAGTCCACTGACGTCTTTTTGTCACAAACGCTAAAGCTTCACCTATAAATGACCGAAAACTGCACCGCTACACTTGAATGAAGTAAACTGTGATTGCTCTAAACAAGGTGATTGTCATGCCAAAGCCCGCCGCAGTATTTAACAGGTTTGTTCTGACCAGTGCCATTGCGGTACTTGCAGCCTGTGGAGGCGGCGGTGGCGGGAACGGTGGGGGTTCAACCTCCGTAGTTACTGCCAGCGCTCCGGTTACCGTTACCGCGGCCAACGCGCCGAAGGTGGCTGGCGCCACCTTCGAGGCAACCGATGATCTGAGCGGCGGCGGTGGCGGGGTGGCGGGTGTGTTTGCCGCATCGGCGGACGGTACGCAATCCGCTGGTACAAACCTTCTTGATGCGCTGCTTACCCGGATCCGGCGGACACCGGGTTTGTTGAGCAGCGGGACTTCCGGGGTACGAGCGGCGGCAGTAGTGCAGATCAACGGTCAGCCGTGCGATAGCGGGACTTTCAGTGGCAGTTTCAACGACACCGACAACAGTCAGGACCTGTCCACAGGCGACAGCTTGTCCGTAACTTCCAGCAGCTGCATTTTTGACGGCGTCGTGATGAGCGGCAGCCTGACGGTAGACAATGTTGTAATAACCGGTGGTTTCACTAACGACGTAGCACCTTTCTCTTTCAGTTTCCGCATACGGACCAGCAATCTGTCGGTTACTGTCGATGGTGAAACGGTCTTGATGAACGGCGATGTGACGTTACAGGAATTGACCAGTGACAACGTGACCTTTACGTCCTCCTTCAACGGCAACGGTATAAAAATTGTTACGAGCAGCGATACCCTGATACTGACGGATTTCGTCATCAACGAAATAGAAAACAAGGCCAGCGGGGCCTATACCATCTCGGTAAACGGTACCATCAGCAGTTCGGGTATCGGTGGCTCGGTGAGCGTGACAACGAACGTACCCTTTACCGGTGTGGGGACACTGGATCCTACCGGCGGTGAAGCGACCTGCGTGGGCGCTAACGGTACCAGTGTCAAACTGATCGCCAATGCCGATGGCAACACGGTCCAGCTTCAAATTGACACAAATGGTGATGGCACGGCTGACAACACCATTGATGAAACATGGGCGAACCTGTAGACGCCCCGGTATGCGGGATGGCCGAAAACTGTAGGAGCGCCGCCCTTCGGCGCGATCGGTTTTTTATTACCGACATTCGCGCCGAAGGGCGGCGCTCCTACAATGTGTGTTGGCGGGTATTATTTACAGCCAGATCATACAGCCGATTTCAAAACGGTGACTAAGCAGCTCGTGACAGGGGTACATACGAATCTGGTAGAACTGCAGACCGGGCAAGGGCGGGTCCAGGTCGAGCACAAAAAGTGTTTCACCCGAATCCAGTTTTTCGCTGGCCCTGAAGCCGAAATATTCGCTGGTCTGGAAAACACGGTGCTCGTCTTCAATGCCGATGACACATTCCAGACGAACATCATCTGGTGACAGGTCACCGAGCTGTGCAACAACCTGGATAATCACCTTGTCGCCGGCTGTTACGGCTTGCGTAATGTCGTCGATACGTCTCAGGGAAACGGACGGCCACAGCCGGCGGATTTTTGCCTTCCAGTCAGCCAGTTCCCTTGCGCCGCGAGAACGGTTTTTTGTCAGTGCCCGTCCCTGTTTTGCCGCCGGTCCGTAAAAGCCTTCCACGTAGTCCATCACCATGCGTTGTGAATTGAACTGGGGCAGGCTGGATTTCATGGAAGCTTTGGACATCCGTACCCAACCTTCGGAAAAGCCATGGCCGTTGCGGTCGTAGTAGAGCGGTATCACCTGGTGTTCGACAATATCCAGCAGTTCGGTGGCTTCTTCCTGGTTGCGGAACGCAGCATCGTAGTGCTGGTCATGTGGTGTAATGGCCCAGCCGTTCTCACCGTTGTAGCCTTCGCCCCACCAGCCATCCAGCACACTGAGATTGATCACGCCGTTGATGCCGGCTTTCTGCCCGGATGTCCCGCTGGCTTCCATCGGGTATTCCGGGGTGTTCAGCCAGACATCGACACCGGACACCAGCTTGCGTCCCAGCGACAGGTCGTAGCCCTCCAGCAGCAGGATCTTGCCTATGAATTCGGGTCGGCGCGAGAACTCGTGTATCACCCGGATCAGTTGCTGTCCCGGTACATCGCTGGGGTGCGCCTTGCCGGCAAACACCAGCAACACGGGTCGCTGCGGATCGTTCAGCATACGTGCCAGGCGTTCCGGGTCGGAAAACAGCAAGGTAGCGCGCTTGTAGGTGGCGAAGCGGCGCGCAAAACCAATGGTCAGGATATCCGCTTCGTGTGGACTGAGCATGCGGGTCACGCGGTCGATATGCGCTTCGCCACAGCGGTTGCGCCGGCATTGCAGTACCACACGCCGGCGCACCTGGTTGAGAAGTTCCGATTTGAGCGACTGGCGCAGGCTCCAGAAACTGTGATCCGGAATTTCGTCGATGCGTTCCCAGTAGCCCTCGTTCAACAGTTCATTGCGCCACTGCATGCCAAAGCGCATGTCGTACAGGTTGCTCCATTCGTTGGCCAGGAAAGTCTGTACATGAACGCCGTTGGTCACCGAACTCATGGGATTTTCGTGTTCGGGGATCTGTGGCCACATGTAGGCTTCCATGCGCGAGGCGACTTCACCGTGAATTTTGCTGACCCCGTTATGGAAGCGGGAGCCGTGCAGCGCCAGTATTGTCTGGTTGAAATTGCCCTGGCTGGACGGGTTGGTGCCCAGTGCCAGGAACTGTTCCATCGACAAGCCGAGTTGTTCGGCATAGTCAGTGAAATAGCTGGCCACCAGGCTGTGATCAAAAATATCATGCCCGGCGAGTACCGGGGTATGGGTGGTAAATACCGTGGCGCCGGCAACCTGTTCGATGGCACTGCCGTAGTCCAGCCCCGATGCCACCAGTTCCCGGCAGCGCTCCAGCACCTGGAAGGCCGCGTGACCTTCGTTGATGTGCCAGACCGTCGGTTCAAGACCCAGGGTGCGCAGCGCGCGTACGCCACCGATGCCCAGTACCATCTCCTGCTGGATACGCGTATTGATGTCGCCGCCATACAGCTGGTAGGTGATGGCACGATCGGCTTCCTGGTTTTCGGGCAGGTCGCTATCGAGCAGATAGAGGCGAATATGTCCCGCGCAGGCTTTCCAGATTTTCAGGTGTACCGGGCGGCCGGGGAAATCAACCTGGACGCGTAATTCTTCGCCATCCTCATTGCAGGCAGGGGTCAGCGGCAGTTGGTCAAAGTCAGTTGTGTTGTAGTGCGCAACCTGGTTTCCGTGTTCGTCGATAGTCTGGATAAAGTAGCCCTGGCGGTAGAGCATACCTACGGCGACAAACGGAAAGCCGAGATCGCTGGCTGCCTTGCAATGGTCTCCGGCAAGAATACCCAGGCCACCGGAGTAGATCGGGAGGCTTTCGTGCAGGCCGAATTCGGCACAGAAATAGGCAACCAGATCCTTTTTGTGGCTGAGATGCGGATCGATACTCTTGCGCTGGTGCTCCTGGAGATAGGAGTCGTAGCTGGTCAGTGCCCGGTGGTAGGCCTCCATATAAATGCGATCTTCAGCCGCCTCATCGAGGCGCTGCTGGGAAACACGGTGCAGGAATAACTTGGGGTTATGGCCACAGCTATCCCACAACGCGGGATCCATGCGGAAGAACAGCGAGCGAACGGAACGTTCCCAGCTGTACAGCAAATCGTTGGACAGTTCTTCGAGACGCCCGAGTTTTTCCGGGATTCGGGGTTGGACTTCCAGCGTAAATCGGGTTCCCGACATGATGTCTCCCATGAAAACTCCCGGGGCGATCGAACAGATTTGGTGCCGAGGGTGGGAATCGAACCCACACTCTGTTGCCAGAACCGGATTTTGAATCCGGCGCGTCTACCAGTTCCGCCACCCCGGCTCAGGCGCGCCAGTATAAGGATTCCTGCGCCAGTCGCAAGAATGTTGGTCCCCGGCGCTGTGCTACCATGCCGCGCCATGCTCGCCAGTGATTTCGACTACAAGCTGCCGGAACAGTTGATTGCTAACCGGCCCGCGCGGCCACGCAGCAGCAGCCGGCTGCTGGAAGTGGCGCCAGATGGCATTGTTCGCGACCGCCACATGACGGATTTTCCTGATTTGCTGAATGATGACGACCTGCTGGTTTTGAATAATACCCGGGTCATTCCGGCACGCCTGTTTGGTCACAAGTCCAGCGGTGGCAAGGTCGAGGTGCTGGTAGAGCGGGTGCTGGATGAACACCGGGTGCTGGCGCACGTGCGCGCCGGCAAGTCACCGCGGGTGGGCAGCGGGCTGCTGTTAGGTGAGGTCGGGCTGCCGGTAAACGTGCTGAGACGTAAGGAAGACCTGTTTGAGTTGTCGTTTGCCGGTGCCACGCCGGTTTTGGAATTGCTGGAAAATTATGGGCATGTGCCGTTGCCACCTTATATAGAGCGAGCGGACAATCGATCCGACCGCGACGATTATCAGACCTTGTATGCCGAGCATCCCGGCGCGGTAGCAGCTCCCACGGCAGGCCTGCATTTTGATGAGAGCCTGCTGGAACGGCTTAATTCACGCAATATTCACACGGCCTTTGTGACCCTGCACGTAGGTGCAGGTACTTTCCAACCGGTGCGGGCGGACCGCCTCGACGACCATGTCATGCACGCAGAGTTTGTACAGGTTGATCAAGCGGCCTGTGATGCGGTGGCGGCCGCGCGCATACGCGGTGGTCGGGTTGTTGCGGTGGGGACTACGGTGGTACGCAGCCTGGAGTCGGCAGCGCGAGCGGGTGAACTGAAGCCGTACTGTGGTGATACACAACTTTTTATTACGCCGGGCTACCGGTTTAATGTGGTTGATGCCCTGTTAACCAATTTTCATTTACCGCGCTCGACTTTGTTGATGCTGGTGTGTGCATTTGCGGGGTATAAGGCGGTGATGGATGCTTACCGGCATGCGATTGAGCGGGAGTACCGCTTTTTCAGTTACGGGGACGCGATGTTTCTGCGGCGCGGCGCCCGGCAATGAAATACGAATTGCTGAACACGAGTGGCAGGGCGCGGCGCGGACGTTTGACCTTTGAGCGCGGTGTGGTGGATACGCCGGCCTTTATGCCGGTGGGGACCTGCGGGACAGTCAAGGGAATGCGACCGGAGCAGGTCGCTGAATCCGGTGCGCAAATTGTGCTGGGGAACACCTTTCATCTCATGCTGCGCCCGGGTACGGATATCATCCGGGCGCACGGTGATCTGCACGATTTTATGAACTGGCAGGGTCCGATCCTGACCGATTCCGGGGGTTTCCAGGTGTTCAGTCTTGGTGATATGCGCAAGATTACCGAGCAGGGGGTACATTTCAGCTCCCCGATTAACGGCGACAGGGTATTTCTGGGGCCTGAGGAGTCGATGGCCGTACAACGAGCGCTGGGCGCGGATATTGTGATGATATTTGACGAATGTACACCGTATCCGGTGCAGACTGATGAAGCACGGGCCTCTATGGAGTTGTCACTGCGCTGGGCAAGGCGCAGTCGTGTGGCGCACGGGGATTCGGCGGCAGCGCTGTTTGGTATTGTGCAGGGTGGCATGTATCCCGACCTGCGCCTGGAATCGTTGCAGGGGCTGACTGATATCAGCTTCGAGGGCTACGCCATCGGTGGCTTGTCCGTAGGCGAGCCTCACGCGGAACGTATTCGTGTGCTGGATACGCTGGATCCTGCCATGCCGGTCGACCGGCCGCGCTACCTGATGGGCGTCGGGACGCCGGAGAACATCGTGGAATCGGTGCTGCGCGGGGTGGATATGTTCGACTGCGTGCTACCGACGCGCAATGCGCGCAATGCCCATGTGTTTACGGCCAGTGGCAACCTGCGGCTGCGCAATGCCCGTTTTCGGGATGATTTGCTGCCGCTGGATGAGGATTGTGATTGTTATACCTGCCGCAATTACAGCCGTGCCTACTTGCATCACCTGGAAAAATGTAACGAGATTCTCGGCGCCCACCTGAATACCGTACATAATCTGCACTATTATCAGCAGCTCATGTCCGGCCTGCGCCGGGCCATCGAGGAAGACGGGGTGGACAAATTTGCAGCGGAATTTTATACAAAAAGACACCAATTGACGCCGGCTGTGCCATAATGGCGCGCTTTAAAATTCGAGAGATCCCGTTCTGCAGGCTCTGGCTGAATTCGTCAGAATCGTACAGATCGGGGGTTTAGGGAAAAGGTAATTAGGTATGAGTTTTTTCATCAGTGACGCTTTGGCTGCCGCACCCGCAGACGCACAAGACCCGATCATGAGCTTTGTGCCGCTTATCCTGATTTTTGTCGTGTTCTATTTTCTGCTGATACGGCCACAGACCAAGCGCGCCAAGGAGCATAAAAAACTGGTTTCGGAACTTGCAAAAGGTGACGAGATTGTGACCAATGGCGGTCTGCTGGGTCGTATCACCCAGGTTGGCGATAACTTCGTGCAGGTCAAGGTGTCTGACAACGTGGAAGTCAAAATCCAGAAGCAGGCAATTGCTAACCTGATGCCCAAGGGCACTTCCAAAGAACTGTAATTAATAATGAACCAGGGCCAGTTTAAATCATGAACCAGTATCCAACCTGGAAGTATGTGCTGATTGTCGTACTGTTAGCAATCGGGATACTTTACGCATTACCCAACCTGTACGGTGAAGATCCTGCGGTGCAGGTTTCCGCCGGGCGCAATGCTGTTACCGGCGACACCGTTCAGGCGTTGCTGAAAAGCAAGCTGGCTGATGCAGGGATCGCTATCAAGTCTATGGAAGAAACTGACAGGGGTCTGCTGGTGCGCTTTAACGGTACCGAAGACCAACTGGCTGCCGCCGATCTGTTCAAGGATGTTCTGGGGCCGGACTACACTGTTGCCCTGAATCTGGCGCCGTCCACGCCGGCCTGGTTACAGGCGATAAATGCCCAGCCGATGTACCTCGGCCTGGATTTGCGCGGTGGCGTGCATTTCCTGATGGATGTGGATATGGATGCTGCCATCCAGAATGCCGTGCGGCGCTATTCCACCGATTTGCGCACTGTCTTGCGCAAGGCCAAGGTGCGCTATGTCAGCATCCGGGAGGTCGGCGACAAGCTGGTAATAAAGTTTCGCAGCACGGAGGACCGTGACAAGGGCTCCGATCTGATTCACAACGAATACCGTGACCTGCAGCTCAAACAGCTGGATAAAGGTGAAGGCGCCGTTCTGGAAGTTGCTCTGAGCGAAAAAGAAGCAAGGGAGATCCGCAAGCTTGCCTTGCAGCAGAACATTACCACGCTGCGTAATCGCGTCAATGAACTCGGTGTGGCTGAGCCAATCATTCAGCAGCAGGGAGAACGGCGCGTAGTCGTACAGTTGCCCGGTGTTCAGGACACGGCAACCGCCAAGCGCATTCTTGGCGCGACAGCGACGCTGGAGTACCGCGCGGTAGATACCAAACACGATGTACAAGCGGCGCGTAACGGCAAGATTCCACCTGGCTCGAAACTGTACAAGGACCGTAACGGTCGCTATTACCTGTTGAAGAACCGGAGCATCGCGACCGGTGACCAGATCGTCAACGCGCGTTCCGGTTTTAGCCATGACGGCGGGACTCCGCAGGTCTCGGTTACCCTGGATGGCAAGGGTGGACGCAAGATGCTGGAGTTTACCAAGAAAAACGTCGGGAAACCGATGGCAGTGCTGTTCATCGAAAATAAATCCACCACCCGCACGGTGAACGGTAAGCCGGTAATCAGTTATCATAAAGTTGAAGAAATTATCAGCGTCGCAACTATCAGGGGCGTATTCAGCCGGCAGTTTCAGACCACGGGTCTTGACAGTCCGCAGGAAGCACATGAACTGGCCCTGCTGTTGCGCTCCGGCGCCCTCGCGGCGCCAATCAGAATTGTTGAGGAGCGTACTATAGGTCCGAGCCTTGGTGCGGAGAACATTGAGCAGGGCTTCATGTCGGTCATTATCGGATTTATTCTGGTGCTCGTGTTCATGGGGCTGTATTACAAGGTGTTCGGACTGATTGCGGATCTGGCGCTGACGATGAATCTGGTGCTTGTTGTGGCGCTGTTGTCGATGTTACAGGCGACGCTGACCATGCCGGGTATCGCGGGCATAGTACTGACAGTGGGTATGGCAGTTGATGCCAACGTGCTCATTTTTGAACGCATTCGTGAGGAGCTGCGTAATGGTAATACACCGCAGGCCAGCATCCATGCCGGTTATGCCAAGGCGTTTTCGACCATCGCGGATGCGAACGTGACTACGCTGATAGCGGCTATCGTGTTGTTCAGCTTTGGGACCGGCCCGATCAAGGGTTTTGCAGTTACCCTGTCACTGGGCATTATTACATCCATGTTCACAGCAATCATGGGCACACGCGCATTGATTAATCTGATGTACGGCGGACGTCGCTTACAGCGGCTGCCGGTATAAGCGAGGCATAACAAATGCGTATTCTCAGTAAAAACACCGAGATCGATTTCATGGGCATGCGCAAGTATGCTATGACCCTGTCTGCAATTCTTATCATCGCTTCATTTGTCTCCCTGTTTACCCGGGGCCTGAGCTTTGGTATAGACTTTACCGGCGGGACACTGATCGAGGTTGTCTACCCGGAAACTGCCAAACTTGAAGGTATCCGCGAGGTTCTGAATGACGCCGGGTTTGGTGATGCGCAGGTGCAGCATTTCGGTACATCGCGCGATGTTCTGATCCGTATTGCGCCGCGCAAGGACCGGGCCAGTGCGAAGTTGAGCGAAGAAGTGCTTACGGCGTTGAAGAATGCCGATGCAGCTGTGGAGATGCGTCGTGTCGAGTTCGTTGGACCCCAGGTGGGTGACGAGTTGACAGAGCAGGGTGGTCTTGCTGTTCTGTATGCATTGATCGGTATCCTCATCTATGTGGCTCTGCGCTTCGAATATCGCTTTTCGATTGGTGCTGTGGCTGCACTGGTTCACGATGTAATCATTACTCTGGGTGTGTTTTCGGTGGCGCAAATAGAGTTTGATCTGACGGTTCTGGCGGCTATTCTCGCTGTTATCGGCTATTCGCTGAACGACACCATCGTTGTATTCGACCGTATTCGTGAAAATTTTCGCAAGATGCGCAAGGGGACTGCGGAGCAGATCATGAACGCGTCGATCAACCAGACCCTGTCGCGCACCATCATGACCTCCCTGACGACTTTGCTGGTCCTGGTAGCACTGTTTTTTCTTGGCGGCGATATTATTCATTCGTTTGCGGTGGCGCTGATTGTTGGTGTATTTGTAGGTACCTACTCTTCCATCTTTGTGGCGGGTGCATCGGCACTGGCGCTGGGTGTCAGCAAGGGTGACCTAATGGCGATAGAGAAAGGGAAGGACGTTGGAGAGACCGGAGACCAGGTCTGATAGTTACCGGCGGCCACCGCGTTCTCCTGGATGGGTGAAACCAGCTGGTTACGCAGATTCGTGATATGCCGATCCGCTTGACCCGGTTACACTCCGGCAGCGGCCGTTGTCGCAGCGCTTTTTTGAAAATACCGTGCACTTGCTGGCACCACTGCTGTAGTCCTGTCCATCGCTGACCGGCAGGTGGTTACACGCTAGCGGGCTTTACGCACCTCATCGAATGGGTCAGATTCGTCTGTTGCGGGGAGAATCTCGTCGCGTAGCCGGTTTTTTCGCCTGTTGCATCTGTCTTCGTCGGCGCTGCGTGTGGTGATGGCCGCCCACACCGCCGCAATGCCCCAAAGCACCAGGCCGAGAGCGATAGTGTTCCAGCTGGAACCCATCAGGTTAGTCGGGCCACCGACAATGCCGTAGACAATACTGACAATACCCGTTATCCAGAACACCCCGATGGGTGCGGCACAACAACTGGCACAACCGAATTTGTAAGCCGCCAGCGGCGGCGTGGCTAGAATGAGGCCTGCTCGCTTCATTACTTTTCCTCAATCTGTTTCAAAGACTGATTCTCTGTATATCACACTCCCCGCGCGCGGAAAAGTGCAGGTCGCTGTCAGCACAAGCGCGCCGGAACCAGGGAAGCGCTGATCAATTCGTCATACCGGCAAAGGTCGTATCCCAACTCATTGAAACCGCTGGATTCCGGCATACGCCGGAATGACGGAAAACGAATTAATCA
>CAJXFW010000088.1 GCA_913053655.1 uncultured Thiogranum sp.
CCTTTGACTTGGACATTTTCTGTCCCTGTGCATCGACGGCAAAGCCATGGGTTAAGACCTGGCGGTAGGGTGCCTTGCCGTGCATGGCAACAGACGTCAGTAAGGACGACTGGAACCAGCCACGGTGCTGGTCTGAACCTTCCAGATACAGGTCAGCAGGAAAACCCAGTTGCTCCCGGCGCTCCAGTACGCACTGGTGTGTCGTGCCGGAATCAAACCAGACATCCAGAGTATCGAATACTTTTTCGTACTGGTCTGCTTCGTCACCAAGCACATCCTGTACATCCAGCTCAAACCAGGCGTCGATCCCGTGGCGTTCCACACGTAACGCCACTTCCTCGATCAAGCGCGCGGTATCAGGATGCAACTCACCCGTCTGCCGGTGTACAAACAGTGACATCGGCACGCCCCAGGTGCGCTGCCGCGAAACACACCAGTCAGGTCGGCCCCCGACCATCCCTTCAATACGCGCCTGCCCCCAATCCGGCATCCACTGTACATCCCGTATGGCGGCCAGTGCGGCACTGCGCAGACCTTTGTGATCCATGCTGATAAACCACTGCGGTGTGGCGCGGAAAATAATCGGCGTCTTGTGCCGCCAGCAATGCGGGTAGCTGTGTCGCAACGCCTGAATATGGACCAGCGCACCCTTTGCCTTTAATACTTCGATGACATCATCGTTGGCCGTGAACACATGTTTGCCGGCAAACAGTTCCGTGCCTTCTACAAAGACACCGTTCGAACCGACCGGGTTGTCGACGGCCAGGCCATAACGCTGCCCCACCACGTAATCGTCCTGACCATGACCGGGTGCGGTATGCACAGCCCCGGTACCGGCCTCCGTCGTGACATGGTCACCAAGAATCACGGGCACTTCGCGTTCATAGAATGGGTGTTGCAGCTTCAGGTGTTCCAGCTGCTCACCCTTGCAATAGGCGACCACCTGGTATTGCTCGCAGTCATAGCGCAGCATGGTGTCTTTCAGCAGCGCTTCGGCCAGCACCAGTCGTTCCGGCCCCCGGCCCAGATCGGCCTGTAGCACGGCATATTCAAATTCGGGATTGAGTGATACTGCGCGGTTGGCCGGCAGCGTCCAGGGCGTCGTGGTCCAGATAACCAGCGATATCGGGCCTTCCCCTTTATGCCCTTCGGCATGGTGGCAACGTGTCAGCAGCGCTTCCTCATCGAGCACCCGGAAACGTACATCAATGGCCGGTGAGGTCTTGTCCTCATATTCAACTTCGGCCTCAGCCAGTGATGAGCCACAGTCGGTACACCAGTGCACCGGTTTGTAGCCTTTGGTCAAGTGTCCGTTGGCATGAATACGGCCCAGGGCACGAATAATGTCGGCCTCGAAGCGGTAGTCCATGGTCAGGTAAGGGTGTTCCCAGTCACCCGTAATACCCAGCCGGATGAAATCCCTGCGCTGACCGTCCACCTGTTTGCGCGCATAGTCCCGGCACTGTGCACGGAAGGTTGCGGCATCGACTTTTTGTCCCACCTTGCCGACTTTCTTTTCCACATTGAGTTCAATAGGCAAACCATGGCAATCCCAGCCCGGAATATAAGGCGCATCAAACCCACTCAGGGTTTTGCTTTTGACAATGATGTCCTTGAGCACCTTGTTGACGGCATGTCCTATGTGAATATCACCGTTCGCGTAGGGCGGCCCGTCGTGCAACACAAACCTGGGCCGGTCCCGTCCGAGCTCGCGCAGCTTGGCGTACAGATCGATTTCATCCCAGTATTTCAGTGTTTCAGGTTCCCGGTTGGCGAGATTCGCCTTCATCGGAAATTTTGTCCGGGGTAGGTTCAGGGTGTCTTTATAGTTACTCACGCGTACTCTCTCGTTCACTGAAAAACCGCCGTGCCTGATCGGCATCAGCGACAATCTGCTGCTTTAATGCCTCAAACGATTCAAATTTCATTTCGTCACGCAGCCTGTTGCAAAACTCAACGTCCAGATACCGACCATAGATATCCGACTCAAAATCGAACAGGTGTACTTCCAGCACACGGTAACTGCCATCTACTGTCGGCCGTGTGCCGATATTGGCAATGCCGTTCAATGGTTCTGTGGCCAAACCATACACACGCACCGAAAATACGCCGTTCAGCGGTGACACCACCCGGTGCAGAGGTATATTGGCGGTTGGAAAGCCAATAGTACGGCCACGTTTCTGTCCCGCAGCCACTCGCCCGCACATCCGGTAGCGCCGTCCCAGCAAACGCGCTGCCGTATCCAGGTCACTGGCGGCCAGTGACTGACGAACGCGTGTGCTGCTAACCCGGTCTTCACCTTCCAGAAAGGTTCCGGTGCTCACCACTTCGAACCCGCGCTGCTCACCGGCTTCCTGTAAAAGGGCGAAATCGCCGGCGCGGTCCTTACCAAAGCGGAAGTCGTCGCCTACCACCAGGTAACGCACGTCCAGCCCGTCCACCAGAATCTGTTGCACAAAACTTTCTGCGCTGAGGTCAGCCAGCTTCCGGTCAAAACGCAGACACAGTACCTGATCGACTTCCATACCGCGCAGCATGGCCAGCTTCTCACGCAGGCGCTGCAAACGCGCCGGTGCCGTCTGCGGTGAAAAATACTCCTGCGCCGTCGGCTCGAATGTCATGACGGTGGTCACCAGCCGGTGCCGGGCCGCGTGCCGGTGCAGCTGCCGCAGCACCGCCTGATGACCACGGTGCAGGCCATCAAAATTGCCAATCGTCACGGCACCGCCCTGATGGCCGGGGTGCAAATTATGAAGTCCTCGTATCAGGCGCATCGAGCTGGTAGAACACTGGCGAAAACACCGGATTATAATGAAGTTTCCGGCGGTGTCATGAACTCCGACCGGATTTGACCGCCGGCGCCCACAATATGGACAGGCGCATCCCCGCCACACGCAGGGCAATCAGGTAGCTCGCCACCCCGGCGGCTATCCAGAGGCCGAGCTGCGCACCGCGCTGCGCGCCGGACAGGCCACCCCAAAGGTCCGCATCAGGCGCGCCCCAGCTCACCACGGCCACCATAACCGCGGTACCAAACAGCAACTGGCCCAACAGGCGCGGCCAGCCGGGTTTGGGCTGAAATACGCTATCCCGGCGCAGCTGACGATACAACAAGCCGGCGTTGATGTAGGCGGCCAGCGCGGTCGCCAGCGCCAGCCCGGCGTGTGCACCGGGGATTTCCAACAGCACCATAGGGACCACGAACAGGACATTCAGCACCATGTTCGAAAGCATAGCGCGTATCGCGATTTTCACCGGGGTACGGGTGTCCTGGCGCGCAAAAAAAGCCGGTGCGAGGACCTTGACGAGCATGAATCCGGGCAAGCCCAGCCCGTACACCACCAGCGCCAGACCGGCCATATCCACATCCTGCTGGCGGAAATCCCCATACTGAAACAGTGTCGACACGGCGGGTCTGGCCAGAATCATCAGCCCCACAGCAGCCGGCAGCCCGATCAACAGCACCCAGCGCAAACCGGCGTCGACGGTATCGGAAAACGCCTCCGCCGAACCGTTGGCGTGCGCACGAGACAGCACCGGAAGAATCACGGTAGCCAGGGCAATACCAAATATACCCAGCGGAAATTCAACCAGCCGGTCGGCATAATAAAGCCAGCTAACGCTGCCGGTCACCAGGAAGGACGCCAGCAGCGTATCGAACAGCAAATTAATCTGCGACACCGAAGAGCCGACAATGCCCGGCCCCATTAACTTCATGATTTTACGCACGCCCGGATCTTTCGGACACCAACGCGGCCTGGGTAGCAGATGTATACGATGCAACGCGGGTAACAAAAAAGCCAGCTGCACAAAACCGGCCGCCAGCACACCCCAGGACAACGCGATAACCGGGTGTTCGAGGCCGGGGGCCACCAGCAGGGCAACGCCGATCAATATCACGTTGAGCCACACCGGCGCCAGCGCAGCGGCTGCAAAACGTCCGTAACTATTAAGAATCCCCGCGGCAAATGCCACCAGTGCCATAAACAGCAGGTAAGGAAACGTGAAGCGCAGCATGTAAGCGGTCAGGTCGAATTTCAGCGGCTCGTCCCAGAACCCGGGCGCGAACAGCAAAACCACCACCGGACTGGCGAGGACACCGACCAGAACCAGCAGACCCAGCACTCCCGCCAGGGTGCCGGCTACACGATCCACCAGCGCCTTGACTTCTACCTGCGCGCGCTGCGTCTTGTATTCGCTGAGTACCGGTACAAAGGCTTGCGCAAACGCCCCTTCGGCGAACAATCGGCGCATGAAGTTAGGAATTTTGAAGGCGACGAAAAAGGCGTCCATCCCCGCGTCGATACCAAAGCGCGCAAACACCATGTCGCGCGCCAGCCCTAAAACCCTTGAAATCAAGGTCATAGAGCCCACGGTGACGGTGCTTTTGACGAGTTTGTGACTCATTTCAGCGGCATCGATACCGATTCATGGCGTTACGCGCAAAATCAGGCCACATAGACAATTCCACGAAAAATCCGTATAGTGGCCCGCTCTTTGGAACCAGGAACAGGAGCACTATTTTGGCAAACTCGGCTCAGGCACGTAAGCGCGCCCGTCAGGCGGAATGCCGCCGTCAGCGCAAAGCCGGCCAGCGTTCTTCGCTGCGCACCCACATCAAGAATGTTGTTAAAGCGATTGCCACCGGCGATGCAGAAGCGGCCCAGACCGCTTACCGGAAAGCGGTTCCGGTCATCGATAAATCTGTTGGCAAGGGACTGATTCACAAAAACAAGGCAGCGCGTCATAAAAGTCGCCTTGGGCAACACATCCGCACACTGCAAAACTGATAGCGAACATCTTCCTGGTTCACGAGAAAGTCGGTCGCTGACCGGCTTTTTTGTGTCTGCACATCCCTCACAACAACACCAGGTTGTCGCGGTGAATCAGTTCCGGTTCGTCCACATAGCCCAGCAGCTGCTCTATTTTTCCGCTCGACTGACCGCTGATACTGCGCGCCTCTTCGGCAGCGTAATTCACCAGGCCGCGCGCCACAGCTACCCCGGCGGCATCGTGGCAACTCACCAGGTCGCCACGCTGAAAATCACCTTCCACACCGGTAACGCCGACCGGTAGCAGGCTGGATCCGGACTGGCGCAAAACCTTTACGGCCCCGGCATCCAGATACAGCTTGCCGCTGGCCTGCAACTGGCCCGCCAACCACTGTTTGCGCGCTGTCAGTGGATCACTGGCCGGGTGTATCAGTGTGCCCAGCTGCTCACCGGCTGCCATTTTTTCCAGCACCCCGGCTTCACGCCCGGAAGCAATCCAGGTGACTGTACCGGAGCGTGCTGCCAGCTGGGCGGCATTGACCTTGGTCGCCATACCCCCTCGTCCGAGACCACTGCCGCTGGTGGCACTGGCCGCTTGCAGCAATTTGACATCACCGGCTGCGGCATCCTCTATGAGTTGCGCATCGTCATTGTGCCGCGGATCACGATCATAAACACCGTTCTGATCAGTCAGGATAACCAGCACATCGGCTTCCACCAGGTTGGCCACCAGCGCAGCCAGGGTATCGTTATCACCAAAGCGCAATTCATCACAGGCAACCGTGTCATTCTCGTTTACGACCGGAATGACGCCAAGATCCAGCAGTTTTCGCAAAGCACTGCGCGCGTTCAAATAGCGCGTTCGATTCGCCAGGTCATCGTGCGTCAGCAAGACCTGCGCGGTATGCAAACCGTGCTCCTGGAAGTTCGACTCGTAGGCTTCAATCAGCCCCATTTGACCCACGGCGGCTGCCGCTTGCAGGGACACCAGCTCGTGCGGACGCTGCTCCCAGCCCAGCCGGCTCATGCCTTCCGCGACCGCGCCTGAAGAGACCAGCACCAGTTCGCAACCGCGCCGGCGCAAGGCGGTCATCTGCTCGCTCCAGGCATGAATAGCCACCCTGTCGAGGCCACGACCGTTATCAGTCAACAAGGCACTGCCGATTTTGATCACCCAGCGTTTTGCCCTGCCGACCTCTGATCGTTGTTTAGCGTCGCTCATGATGATTCGGTAGCAGCCTGTCGCCGGCTTTCGATAGCTTCCATTATGGCAAACACCAGCGCCTGTGTACCCTGTTTTGAAACCGCTGCGGTGGCAAATACCGGCCCCTGCCAGTCCAGACGCTGCACGATATCCCGGCAGCGCGCCTCGCGCTCGTCGTCCGGCAGCAAATCTGTTTTGTTAAGCACCAGCCAGCGTTCGCGCTCACCCAGTTCGACACTGAACTTTTCCAGTTCCTGCGCAATCGCTTTAACATCCTGCGCCGGGTCACTACCATCCATCGGCGCCACGTCTACCAGGTGCAACAGCAGTCCGGTACGTGACAGATGCCTGAGGAACTGTACCCCCAGTCCGGCACCCTCCGCTGCACCTTCGATCAAACCGGGAATGTCCGCCACCACAAAGCTGCGGTGTGACTCGACCCGCACTACACCAAGATTCGGGTAGAGGGTGGTAAAGGGATAGTCCGCCACTTTTGGTTTCGCCGAAGAGATGGCCCGGATCAATGTGGACTTGCCCGCGTTGGGTTTTCCCAGTAGACCGACATCGGCCAGTAATTTCAGCTCCAGCTGCAAGGAACGCTGCTCGCCGGGCGTTCCCGGCTTGGACTGACGTGGAGTACGGTTGGTGGAACTCTTGTAGCGCAAATTGCCGAGTCCGTGAAAACCACCGCGTGCCACAACCAGCGGCTGACCATCCGCAACCAGATCGCCCATCAATTCACCGGTATCTTCTTCGTAGACCAGCGTACCCACCGGCACGCGGATTTCCAGGTCATCACCCTTGGCGCCAGTACAGTTCCGGCCACGCCCGTTTTCACCCCGTTGTGCAGAAAATCTGCGCTCAAAGCGGAAATCCGCCAGCGTGCTCAGGTTGGCATCCGCCAACAGTGTTACGCTGCCGCCATCGCCACCATCACCGCCGTCCGGCCCACCCAGCGGGATATATTTCTCGCGTCGGAAACTGACGCAACCGTTCCCACCGTCCCCGGCCTTGACAACAATTGTGGCTTCATCGACAAATTTCATGGGCAAAGGGTCGTGTGTTATTGAGTGAATATACCAGACAAAAAAAGCCCCGTACCAGGACGGGGCTTTTGGCTGGACCGTGAACCGGTCAGGACAAAACCACGTCCACAAATTTTCTGCTTTTCGGGCCACGGATGCTGAACTTCACAACACCGTCTGCTTTGGCGAACAGGGTGTGATCCCTGCCACAACCGACATTCAGGCCCGGGTGAAAGCGCGTGCCGCGCTGACGAACAAGTATGTTGCCCGCGAGAACGTCCTCTCCACCGTAACGCTTTACGCCGAGACGCTTGGATTCTGAATCGCGTCCATTTCTGGTACTACCACCGGCTTTCTTATGTGCCATTGCTGCTTACCTCGAACTCAGGCTGAAATGCCCGTGATTTCCAGTTCTGTATACGCCTGGCGATGACCCTGGCGCTTCATATGCTGTTTACGGCGATGGAATTTGATGATATTCACCTTGTCGCCGCGACCGTGTGCCTTCACTTCAGCGGTCACCTTGCCACCGTCCAGGACCGGGGCGCCGATCTTGATATCGTCGCCATCGACGACCATCAGAACCCGATCCAGATCCACACTCTCGCCCTCGGCGACATCCAGCTTCTCGACCCGAAGCTTGTCACCCTGACTGACCCGATATTGTTTTCCGCCAGTTACAATAACTGCGTACATAGCTGATTCTCCAACTGACAGCACCCGAAAGAGGCGCAATTCTATAGATTCAGCGGGTTTGGGTCAAACCATTTGCCTTCTGGTACCCTACGCGGTTCGCGGTTAGACTAAACTCTTGAATATAGCCAGATTCAGGTTTAACCAGCATGTCACAGCCTGTACAAGAAGTTCTTAAAAAACAAAGGGATTACCTGGATATCAACAATATCCGGGCACTGGTCCACCGTGAATCACTGGCGGTCGACCAGCTGATTCTGGAGCGCCTCGGTTCAGATGTGGCGCTGATCGACAAATTGGGTCGCTATATTATCGATAGTGGCGGCAAGCGCTTGCGCCCGTTACTGGTCCTGCTGGCCGCCCGTGCCTGCGGCTACCAGGGTCACGACCATATTGAGCTGGCCGCAGTCATCGAGTTCATTCACACCGCGACACTGCTGCACGACGACGTGGTCGATGCTTCCGACCTGCGGCGCGGCAACCAGACAGCCAACGCCATCTGGGGTAACGAAGCAGCAGTGCTGGTGGGCGATTTCCTGTACTCGCGTTCGTTCGAGATGATGGTCAGCGTGGGCAACATGCGCGTCATGGAAATCCTGTCCACCACCACCAATGTCATCGCCGAGGGCGAGGTCCTGCAATTACTGAATTGCCACGACCCGGATACCACAGAAGAGCTGTATCGCGATGTCATCCGCTACAAGACAGCCAAACTGTTTGAGGCCTCGTCACGACTTGGCGCCGTACTGGGCAGGGAGTCCGGAAACGTCGAATGCGCTATGGGGCGCTACGGCATGCACCTTGGCACCGCCTTCCAGCTGATCGACGATGCACTGGACTATGGATCGTCCAGTGACAATATCGGCAAGAATATAGGCGATGACCTGGCCGAGGGAAAACCCACCCTGCCCCTGATCTATGCCATGCGCAAGGGCACCCCGGCGCAGGTAAAATCCATTCGCGAAGCGATAGAAAACGGCGGCCTGGAGAATATCGACAAGGTTATGGAGGCAATTGAATCCACCCATGCCATCGCGTACACTGCGCAGTCCGCACAATATGAAGCGAATCTGGCTATAGAGGCACTGGCTGAACTCCCTGCCAGTCCCTATAAAGAAGCCTTGTACGGATTGGTCGATTTCTCGGTTAACCGCAGTTATTAAATCGGGGCGTAGCGCAGCCTGGTAGCGCACTTCGTTCGGGACGAAGGGGTCGGAGGTTCAAATCCTCTCGCCCCGACCAATTTAAATAATACAATCAATAGGATGAACTCCACGTCAGTTTCCCGACAGAACATTAGGCTAAAGGAATAGCTTTTATGAAATTTTTTCACCGCTGGATCAAAACCCACCACATGCCGATAAAAATGTATGGCATGCACGCTACTCAGCCATGATCAGGATACTAAAAGACTATCTGTACGGTTTTGTTGGGCTTACCGCCTCAATAATCACGATTATTCTCTTCACTAATAACCTATATCCAGCCTTGTCCGCAGATGGGAGAGTCGCAGTTCTTTTTATTGGCGGTCTTTTCATTTGGTTTTTTTTTGAAAACGTCTACCTCAAAATTCGCTGGGGTCGCGAAAGACGTTACGCACAAACCTTAGTCTATATAGCCGATGGTTTCTCGGAGATACACAACCTCTATAGGAAAAATATTACGGTTGATAACGCAGTTGGAGCGTTAACACATCTGTGCGACAACCTCGCACAAACTTTCACGTTAATCACAGGCACAAAATGCAGGGCATCTGTTAAAATTTTGACGCGAGAAGACAACGCCCTAAAGGCAATAACATTTTGCAGAAACCGTGACCCAATCAACAACCCAAAAAACAATACGATTAAGCATTGGCTTGATAAAAATACCGATTTCTTGGAGGTCTTCGATAAAATCGATGCCCCAGGTGGGGCGTATTTTTTCTCCAACCTACTTCCGTTCAGATACGGGTATCAAAACACCAGCTTTGAAGTATATAAGGGAAAGCCCGACAACAACCTCCTACTAAGATATCTAAGGTGGACCCTCCCCTACAGAAGCACGATTGTGATGCCAATATGCCCTTGCAGCGAGCAAAATCAAAAAATGCTCGTTGGTTTTCTATGTATCGATAGCGCACCAATTCTGGCATTCAAGGCTGACTACGACGTGCCGTTACTTGAGGGAGTAGCCGACGGCATCTATAACCTTATACGTGACGCTGCAGACGCACTTCCCTCCCCAGGTGAGTCCGCTGAGGGGAACTAAAAAGGCTATGGACATTCTGAACGTATCAGTATATAAACTAAATGCAACTTCGAGGGAGGTAGCGCTATGGCACTGGTAAAGCCATATGATCAATCGACTAAGTTAACGTATGAGAATAAGCAGAATAATCAGGTAACTATTCATATCAATAAAGCAGACAAACGCCGAGAAGTTACCGCCGTCATATTCGCGGATGAAGCCATATCAAAAATAGCGAAGGCCAACGTTAAGAACCGATAGACACCCACATGGCCCCCGAAAGGGGGCTTTGTTTTGCCCCAAAGAAAAATTCATCCGACCAGGCGAAACCACCACCATCGAAACCCCAGCTGGTGAACAGGTCCGCGTCACTGTGTTGGGCATCAAAGGCAACCGGGTTACAGATTTGCAGGATATGGAAAACGAAGAAATCGAAAAACTGACTTTCAATGACTGGCCTTTGCCTGACATCTATCTGGTAGAAATCTGACCGTCCGTTTCTACCCGGACAACTGATTGGCGCGTCAGGATTAACCGCATTTTTCGTCTACCTCTATC
>CAJXFW010000089.1 GCA_913053655.1 uncultured Thiogranum sp.
TTCCACTCAGTTTCCACGTGACCTACTGGGACTATATCGGCTGGAATGATCCTTACGATGCTATTAGCGGGCCTGAACCGCGTTCCTGACCTGGTTGCAATATACCTGGAGCGTTGTGGTGTGGTCTTTGTTCAAAATTAATTGATATGAAAAATAACCCAAAAGGCAGGGCCTGTAAATAATTGGTTTTTCGCAGTTAAAAATGGTATTCACCGCGCCATTTTCCGTTTTTCAGGTCTATGATCAGCTGCCGGGGTGTTTTCCGATTGGCACGCGCGGGCAGGGACCGGTCTGATTTTATGCTGTCAGTGTCAGTCTGACCGGTGTCACAATGAGCGCTGATGGTTGTACTCCAGACAACAAAAAAATTCTCCGTAACCGAGGCAACCGTGCCACTCTCCGGCACCCTGTCCAAGAAAGTAACGACTTTTGTAGGCATACACCGGTATTCAAGCTTCATTTCAGCGACCAGCGGCTTATTTCTTGCGATCAGTTCTTTTTCTGCTCTTTTCGACCAGATGACTTCTAGCTCACCGGCACCCAGAGTTAAGGTTTTACAGTACGTTTTTTTACACAAACCGAACATGGATCGTTTCCCCATTATTTACGCTATTACTGTGCCGGAGTTTACTCATTGGCAAGATATATGTTAAATATACTTTTCTGATATGTGTGCAATATTCTACCTATGGATCTTCGAAGCCTGAAATATTTTGTTGCCGTTTATGAAGCGGGGAGCCTGACAGCAGCGGGCAGGGTTTTGCATATATCGCAACCATCGATTTCTCTGGCCCTGGAGCAACTGGAAACGGAATTCCAGACAAGATTGTTCGTTAGAGGAAAACAAGGGGTAACACCGACTGACGATGGGAGTCGACTTTACCCTTGCGCAAAGCATCTGCTCGACCAGGCATCGGGGATAAAGGCATTTTTTACCAGTTCCAGGCACAAGCAGCTGATTAAGGTTAATGTCACCAGGTCGATCAGGATCGGTTTGATTGCACGTATGCTAAAGACCGTAATCGGCGAATTACCCGATCTGGAACTCAGGGTAAATGACAAACAGTCAAATGCGGACATTCGTTTTACGTCTAATTACCTTGTTACTGAAGATGAGTTATTTGTGCCCCTTTGGGAGGAGAGTTTTATAGCCGCTCTGCCAAGAGACAATGTTTTACAGGTAAAAAAGAAATTAAATTTAGATGAGCTACTTGAATACCCGCTGATCGAACGCACGAATTGCGAGTTTCACGATCAGATGATGAAATTAATAACAAAGATGCACAGCGGCGTGTCTATCGCTGCGAAGGTAGATAGCGAAGAATGGGCGCTTGCATTAGTGGGGTCCGGTATCGGTATAGCGATTGTTCCGGAAAGTACTGTTTGGGGGAACGATACGGTTGCTTCTTGTGAGCTGTCCGGTGAAGTTATTTCAAGGCATGTCGGTATTGCCTATGCGAAGAGCAATACAAATAGCTCCGAAATAAACAATATTATTCGAGTGTGTAAAAATAGCTTTAAGCAGATATTGGCTGCCGACAAGGGGTTACAGCGGACACTGCTGATGTCGCGCCGCTAGCCCTGGCTGTTCGCCTGCCAGGCTCAGGAGTGTTTTCAGAGGCTGGAGTACACGTTGCCCCTGAACAGGCGCAGTTTCAAGGTGGTCGCGCCCGTATCAGGACCTGTGCAGAACCTGTAAATGCTCCACCTTGCCAACAGCGACGTGCTGTACTTTTCCCTTACGGGCTTTTTCCGGCACCAGGATGGTATCGGAAGGTGGCTCGCTGTCATCAGGCTGAGGGTAGTCAAGGGTGTAATGCAGGCCGCGGCTTTCCTTGCGCATCTGGGCGGAACGGATAATCAGTTCGGCGACCTGTACCAGGTTACGCAGTTCCAGCAAGTCATTGGTGACACGGAAATTCCAATAGTATTCCTCGATTTCGTGTTGCAAAAGTTCCACACGCCGGCGAGCGCGCTCGAGCCGTTTGTCAGTACGTACAATGCCGACGTAGTCCCACATAAAGTGACGTAATTCGTCCCAGTTATGGCTGACGACGACTTCTTCGTCGGAGTCGGTAACGCGGGATTCATCCCATTCAGGCAGTGCCGGTGGCATGTCGGCGATGTCCAGCCGGGCTTCGATATCGGCTGCGGCTGCGGCGCCGAACACCAGGCATTCGAGCAGCGAGTTGCTGGCCATGCGGTTGGCCCCGTGCAACCCGGTACAGGCGGATTCACCGACTACATACAATCCATCGACATCACTGTGACCCTTGAGATCAGTGCGTACACCGCCACAGGTGTAATGTGCGGCAGGGACTACCGGGATCGCTTCGCGGGTCATATCGATACCTAGCGCCAGGCAGCGCCTGTATACCGTCGGAAAGTGTTCTTCGATAAATGCAGCGGGTTTGTGCGAGATATCCAGCAGCACATGATCGATACCCAGACATTTCATTTCATGGTCGATAGCGCGCGCTACCACATCACGCGGTGCCAGTTCGCAGCGGGTATCGAAGCGTTGCATGAACGGTTTTCCGTCCGGCAGCAGCAACTTGCCGCCTTCTCCACGCACCGCTTCGGTGATCAGAAATGATTTTGCCTGCGGGTGGTACAGACAGGTCGGGTGAAACTGGTTGAACTCCATATTGGCGACCCGGCAACCCGCACGCCAGGCCATGGCGATGCCGTCACCGGTCGAGGTGTCGGGGTTGCTGGTATAGAGATAGACCTTGCTGGCGCCCCCCGTTGCCAGAATGACGAACTTCGCCCGGAACACCTCCACTCGACCCACGCCTCGATCCAGCACGTAGGCGCCCAGGCAGCGGTTTCCGGTCTGGTTTATGCGGTCACCGGTGATCAGGTCGATGGCAATATGTTGCGCAAACAGATCGATATTGTCACGGCTGCGCAGCGCGTCTACCAGGCTGGTTTGCACAGCCTTGCCGGTGGCATCGGCAGCGTGAATGACGCGCCGGTGCTGGTGTCCGCCCTCGCGCGTCAGGTGAAATTTGCCACTGTCTCCTGATTCCTGACGGGTGAACGGCACGCCCAGGTCGATCAGCCACTGGACCGCTTGCGGGCCGTTTTCGACGCTATGGCGCACCACGTCGGGATCGCACAGCCCGGCACCGGTTTCCATGGTATCGGTGACGTGGGACTCGATCGAATCGTCGCGGTCCAGTACCGCGGATATCCCGCCTTGTGCGTAGTAGGTGTTGCCTTCCTGTACCGGGCCCTTGGCCAGCACCGCGATACGTGCACGTCCGGGCAGGCTCAGCGCCAGCGTAAGGCCGGCGGCGCCGCTGCCGATAATAAGTACGTCATACTGGTGCTGGGTATGCATCGATGGTAGCCGCCCGGGCCGGAATCGGGTATGGTCTCGTCCGGTTAACTCTTTAAGATTAAAGCGCTTTGTATTTAAATTTTACCCTAAACGGCCGTCCCTGGCGAACTCCTGTCGGTTTTACCGGTCTATTCCAGGCATGCAGATTGTCCGGACAACAGAAGAGATAGCCCGGATGGGCGACAAGAGCCTGGATCAGGAGCTGGTCGAGCGGGTGCAGAAAGGGGATAAAGCCGCTTTCGACATCCTGGTTCGCAAGTACGAGCATAAACTTGCCAACGTCATCAGCCGCTATATCCGTGACCCGAGTGAAGTGCTCGATGTGTCGCAGGAAGCCTTCATCAAGGCTTACCGTGCATTGCCGAATTTCCGCGGTGACAGTGCTTTTTATACCTGGCTGTACAGGATTGCGATCAATACGGCCAAGAACTACCTGGTAGCAGCCGGCCGACGTCCGCCAAAAGACGATATCGATGCACAGGATGCGGAACAATTTGAGGCCGGGTCGGGTCTTAAGGAATATGCTACACCAGAGCGTCTGGCATTAAGCAACGAGTTGGCAGTCACGATTCAGGATGCGATTGATGAGTTACCCGAAGAGCTGCGCGTAGCCATTGTGCTGCGGGAGCTGGAAGGACTGAGTTATGAAGAGATTGCCGTTGCCATGGAGTGCCCGATCGGTACGGTGCGTTCTCGAATATTCAGGGCGCGGGATGCGATAGAGAAACGCATGCTTCCCCTGTTAGGTGAAAATTAAAGGTGACTGGAAATGAGTGATGAAATCCGCGAGCAATTATCTGCGCTGGCCGATGATGAGCTCAGTGATGTCGAGCAACCCCTGTTACTGGGGCGCTTGCAGCGTGATGCCGAACTGCGGGAGTGCCTTGGACGTTACCAGCTGATTGGCGAGGTCATGCGGGGTATCGCAGATACGGCGATGCTGGGTGTTGCCGGTCGTGTGCGGTGCGCGCTGCAGCAGGATGTTGAAGGTCAGGAACAGTATACACTGAAGCGTAAAGGTTTTAGCTGGTGGAAACCGGTTGCCGGTTTTGCAGTAGCGGCGTCGGTTGCGATGGCGGCGGTTTTGACGGTCAGCTCACTGCGGGAAACTACGACCGGCTCCATCCCGAAACTTGCCTCCGGCCAGGATGATGTTTCAGTCGTGGCGCGTGTGAGCGACGATCAGTGGGACCGTATCGAGCCGGGTATCGACAAGCGTCTGTCAGGTTACCTGGTCAATCACAATGAGTATGCCGCCAGCCGGGGTGTACAGGGCGTTATGCCTTATGTGCGTATTGTAGGTTTCCAAAACAACGAGCAATGACACGCGTTTTTGCTTCTGTTTTAACAGTGGCGGCCATGGCGGTTGTGATACAGCAGCCCGTGTGGGCCGAGGCGAGTGCCCAGCAATGGCTGGAGCGTATGGCGTTGGCATCCCGGTCGCTGAACTATACCGGTACGTTCGTTTATCAGCACCAGAACAGTCTTGAAGCGATGCGGATCGTGCACGCCGTGGACGCTTCCGGCGAGCGTGAACGCCTGTTTTCCCTGACCGGCCCCAAGCGCGAAGTGTTACGCGATAACCAGGTAGTGACCTGTATTCTGGGTGACAGCCAGGCGGTAATGGTCAACAAAAGCCGGCCGCGCACGCCATTTCCGGCCAGCTTTCCAAAGAAAGTGGTAGAATTGGAGCAGAATTACAAAATCCGGGTCATGGGCGAAGACCGGGTTGCCGGTCTGGTTTGCAGGGTGGTTGCGGTTGAGTCGCGTGATGACTTCCGCTACGGGCGCAGATTTTGTGTTCACGATAAGAGCCACCTGTTGCTGCGCTCTGAGTTAACCGATTCTAAAGGGCATGTCATCGAACAGGTAATGTTTACAACAGTGACATTTCCACAAAGTGTTTCAGACAGAGAACTGTTGCCGAATCTCGATGGTGCTGATTTTACCTGGCAGCGCGAGCCGGAGCAGCAGCCGGATCAGGGTGACAGTTCACGCAATTCGCGCTGGAAAGTGATGCAGGTTCCTGACGGATTTGTGCTGACTGATCACAACTGGCACCAGTTATCAGCGCACCAACCGGGTGTCGAACACTGGGTGTATAGCGATGGTCTTGCCAGTGTGTCGATCTATATCGAGAAGTCCAGAAAAAAGCACGCTGTCTATAGCGGTAGATCTCATCGCGGGGCGCTGAATGCGTTCGGCACCATGGTGGCGGACCACTACGTGACGGTGGTCGGAGAAGTCCCGCGCCGGACTGTCGAGCTGATTGGCAAGTCTGTCCGTTTCCAATAATTCATGCTGGAAGAAACTGCACAGGTCGCCCGTATTGATGGCGATGAAATCTGGGTGGAGACGCAACGTCGTTCCACCTGTGGGTCGTGCGCGGCTGAAAAAGGCTGCGGCACGGCCACCCTGGCGAAAGTGTTGGGTAAGCGTCGCACCCTGGTGCGCGTTCTGTCAGACCAGCCACTCAAGGTCGGTGATCGGGTCGTGATCGGGATCCGGGAACAGGCGCTGGTGCGCGGCTCGCTGGCAGTCTATGCGGTACCGGTGCTGTTATTGTTGCTGGGTGGATTTGTCGGAGAGCTGGGCGCGCGGAGCTTTCTCTGGGACAATGCCGAGCTTGCCAGCGTGATACTGGGCGTTGCAGGGTTTGCCGCAGGACTTTTCTGGCTGCGGCATTTTACTCACAGAATTGAATATGATGATAAATATCAGCCGCTTGTGCTGCGCAAACTAGTCGATGACGCAGCGAAGCTGGTGGCGATAAGGTAACCGGGAGCAATTATGAAATCGTTAAAGACTACAGCCTGGGTGCTTGTCAGCCTGGCATTGCTGGTGGCGGGTATGGCGAGTGTGCAGGCGCGTGAGCTGCCTGATTTCACCGAACTGGTAGAGGCGACCAGTGATGCCGTGGTGAATATCAGTACCACACAAAAAATAAAACCCAGCCGTATGAATCTGCCGGAAGGTATCGAGATTCCGAATCTGCCCGAGGGTTCGCCCTTCGGCGATCTGTTCAAACATTTTTTCGGTGAGCAGGGTGGTGGTCCCGGTGCGCCGCACCCACGGGAGGCCACGGCGCTGGGTTCCGGCTTTATCATCTCCAAAGATGGATACATTCTCACCAATAACCATGTGGTCAAGGATGCTGATGAAGTGATCGTGCGTCTTGAAGACCGGCGTGAACTCAAAGCGGAAATTATTGGTAGTGACGCGCGCAGTGACATCGCCCTGCTGAAGATCAAAGCTGACGACCTGCCGGTGGTAAAAATTGGTAAGTCCGATACGCTGAAGGTCGGCGAGTGGGTGTTGGCAATCGGTTCGCCGTTCGGTTTCGATCGATCCGCGACCGCCGGTATTGTCAGTGCCAAGGGACGTGCGTTGCCGCGTGAAAACTATGTACCGTTCATTCAGACCGATGTGGCTATCAATCCGGGCAATTCAGGGGGTCCGTTGTTTAACCTTGAAGGCGAAGTGGTCGGAGTGAACTCACAGATTTACAGCCGTACCGGCGGTTACATGGGGCTGTCATTCTCGATCCCGATCGAAGTGGCCATGGATGTTGCAAAGCAGCTGAAGGAGCATGGCAAGGTCAGCCGTGGCTGGCTGGGCGTACTGATCCAGGATGTTACGCGGGAACTGGCGGAATCTTTCGGTATGAGCAAGCCGCAGGGTGCCCTGATAGCCAAGGTCATGCCGGGCAGTCCCGCCGAGGACGCAAAATTGCAGGTTGGAGATATCGTGGTGAGTTTTAACGGCAAGGACATCGAGCGTTCCTCCGGTCTGCCTCCGGTGGTCGGTAGTACGCCGGTCGGCAAGAAGGTTCCGGTTAAAGTGATTCGTGGCGGGCGCAGCCAGACCCTGTGGGTCAAACTTGGCGAGCTTCCGGACCAGGATGAGACCGTTGCCAAAGCCGAGACCAGCAAAGCCACCAGTGACAACCGCCTCAATGTCAGTGTTACCGATCTGAGCAAAGATCAGCGCACGGAACTGGGCATAGACGGTGGCGTCCTGGTGGGAGCAGTGGGTGACGGTGCGGCCGGAAATGCCGGCATCCGTGAGGGCGATGTGATTCTTCGTATCGACAGCAAACAGGTTAAAAATGTCGTTAAATTTGAAGAAATGATCGAAAAACTTCCAGCCGGAAAATCGATAGCGATCCTGGTCCAGCGGCGCGGCGGGCCGATCTTCCTGGCGCTGAAGGTGCCTGAGCCGGACTAGTCGTGGGAGAGGTTAGTCTGACCCTGTATCACCGGGAAGACTGCCACCTGTGTGAGGTGATGTTGCAGGCGCTGCGGGGTTTGCAACCGCAGCTTGGCTTCGAGTTAACACTGGTGGATGTGGATCGCGATCCCGAGCTGGCGCAGCGTTATGACGAGTGGGTGCCGGTACTTTGTTGCGGCGAACAGGAAATCTGTCACTATCAGCTTGACGAGCAGGCATTGAGCGCTGCCTTGAGCGGCCAATAGCGTGTATACTCCGTCTCCAATCTTTTGAATACTTTGAATTTTCTCTGTAATGGCGCCACATTGGCGCCATTCTGGTTTAGAAATCAGGTTGTTATCCACTTTGTCTGATCTGTCCCACATACGTAACTTTTCCATTATCGCGCACATTGACCACGGTAAGTCGACGCTGGCGGACCGTTTCATCCAGATCTGCGGTGGTCTGAGCGAACGCGAAATGGGGGCACAGGTGCTGGATTCCATGGACCTGGAGCGCGAACGCGGCATAACCATCAAGGCACAGAGCGTATCGCTCAACTACACGGCCGCCAACGGCGAGGTCTACATTCTTAATTTCATCGATACCCCGGGGCATGTGGATTTTTCATACGAAGTATCGCGCTCGTTGTCTGCCTGCGAGGGTGCGCTACTGGTCGTAGATGCCGCCCAGGGCGTAGAGGCACAGAGCGTTGCCAACTGTTACACCGCCATCGAGCAGGGCCTGGAAGTGGTGCCGGTACTGAACAAGGTAGACCTGCCCTCCGCCGAAGCGGATCGAGTGAAGCAGGAAATCGAGGACATTATCGGCATCGACGCCATCGACGCGGTCGAGGTCAGTGCCAAGACCGGGTTGGGAATCGAAACGCTGCTGGAAAGGTTGATCGAGCAAATTCCGCCGCCCGAAGGTGATGTTGAACAGCCGCTACAGGCGCTGATCATCGATTCCTGGTTCGATAGCTATGTTGGCGTTATATCCCTTGTGCGTGTGATGCATGGCACCCTGCGCCGCAAGCAGAAGATACGCATGATGTCTATCGGAAGGGATTATCTTGTCGAAAAAGTGGGTATATTCACACCACGTCGCGAAGACCGGGATATGCTCAAGGCAGGTGATGTCGGTTATGTTATTGCTGGTATAAAGGAGATCGACGGTGCGCCCGTGGGTGATACCATTACCCTGACCGACCGGCAGGCCGAAGCATCACTGCCCGGTTTCCAGAAGGTGCAGCCGCGGGTGTTTGCCGGTCTGTACCCGGTGCTTTCTGATGATTACGAAAATTTGCGCGAGGCGCTGCAAAAATTGCGGCTCAACGACGCATCTCTGCACTTTGAACCGGAAACATCGACCGCACTGGGTTTTGGATTCCGCTGTGGTTTTCTCGGCATGCTGCATATGGAAATCATCCAGGAACGCCTGGAGCGGGAATACGATCTGGATCTGATTACCACGGCGCCTACCGTGATCTATGAGGTGCTCGACACCCAGGGAGCGCTCCTGCAGATCGACAACCCGGCCAGTCTGCCGCCGGTCAACGAGATCGAGGAAGTACGCGAGCCGATTATTCTGGCGAACATCCTGGTCCCGCAGGATTATCTTGGCGCGGTGATCGGATTGTGTGTGGAAAAACGCGGTGTGCAACGTACCATGCAGTATATGGGGCAGCAGGTCTCCCTGGGGTACGAGTTGCCACTCAGCGAAGTGGTACTGGATTTTTTCGACCGGTTGAAATCGGTAAGCCGGGGCTTTGCCTCGTTTGATTATACCTTCGAGCGTTTTGAAACTGCCGCGCTGGTCAAGCTTGATGTGCTGATCAACGGGGAGCGGGTAGACGCGCTGTCGGCAATTGTGCATCGTGAATTCGCTAACAGCCGTGGCCGCGACCTGGCCAATCGCATGCGCGAGCTAATACCGAGGCAAATGTTTGACGTGGCAATCCAGGCTGCCATAGGGTCACAGATCATTGCCCGTACCACCGTCAAGGCATTGCGCAAAAATGTAACGGCGAAGTGCTATGGCGGTGATATTTCGCGCAAACGCAAGTTACTGGAAAAACAGAAAGCGGGTAAAAAACGCATGAAGCAGTTTGGTAAAGTGGAAATACCCCAGGAAGCCTTCCTGGCAGTACTTCAGGTCGGGAAGAAATAGCCATGAATATAGATTTTCCAGCCGTACTGGTATTCGCAACGCTGATAACAGGTTTGATCTGGGCCATGGACGCCCTGTTGTGGGCGCCAAAACGCAGACAGCAGGCCGAGGCACTGAGTACGGGCGGGGGTGGTGTCAACAGCGCGAAGCTGGAGAAAGTGCTAAAGGAACCGACTCTGGTCGAATATGCCAAGTCGTTTTTCCCGGTTATTCTGGCAGTGTTGCTGCTGCGCTCGTTTCTGGTGGAACCCTTCCGCATCCCGTCGGGGTCCATGATGCCGACTTTACTGGTGGGCGATTTTATCCTGGTCAACAAGTATGCCTATGGCATCCGGCTGCCGGTGCTTAACGAAAAAGTGATGGATCTGGGTGATCCCAGGCGCGGTGACGTTGTGGTGTTCCGTTTTCCCAAGGACCCCCGGGTTGATTATATAAAACGTGTCGTGGGTCTTCCCGGCGACCACATCGTGTATCGGGACAAGACCTTGTACATCAACGACCGGAAAATCCCCCAGATTCCGGAAGGCAGCTACGTTGGCGTTGGGTCCGGCCTGTCTATGTCGGGTGCAGAGATACGCCGTGAAGCGCTGGGCGATATTAAACATGATATTCTCGTGATGCCCAGGATGCGTGGTGTGGAGACGGATACCGTGGTACCGGAAGGACACTATTTTGTTATGGGCGACAACCGGGATAACAGCAATGACAGCCGCTACTGGGGTTTTGTGCCGGATGAAAACCTGGT
>CAJXFW010000090.1 GCA_913053655.1 uncultured Thiogranum sp.
TCTTGTGGGTGTTGTGGTGTGTTTTTCCTGATGCCGTTGGCATTAAAATGCAGATCCAGTACCTGGGCCTCGCCCATGCGCTTATCGGCAAAGTAGACGATGAAGCGATCCATTCGGTGACGGCTGTAGCGCACCTGAACGGTCTTCTGCCGTAAATCCACCGGACATTCCCATTTCTGTGAGTTGATCGAAAAGATATTGGTTTTACTCACTTTGCGGTCCACTTCGATAAAGAACACCTCTTCGGTGGTCGCTCCCGGCATCCTGCCTACCACGACACTAGCACTTCCCTGTGCGTCGTACTCATCATCGGTCAGGAACTGGATGCGACGATGGAAGGGAGGTAACCTCTTTACTCAGGGCCGGCTCCGCCGGCCCTGATGCCGCTGAAGATGGTCACAGCGTTCAGCTGCTGGGGCCGCCCCCTCGGCCCCTAGCAGCTAAAGACCGGCGATTAAAGGAAAAACGTTAACACATCGATCTAATGGTAATATAGAGGCAGTTACGTACTCGGGGAGTCGCACTGTGAGCACCAAAAATGTAACCTTGCAAGAAGCCGAAGGCCATCTGGACGAACTGCTTGAGCTAGTCGATCAAGGTGAAGAAATCATTATCACCAAAGGCGATCAGCCATGCGCCAAGCTGGTGGGTGTCGCACCGTTGTCCAGGAAACCTCGCACGTTCGGTCAACACAAGGGAAAAGCCTGGATGAGTGAGGATTTCAATGCGCCCTTGCCGGATAACTTCTGGCTTGGCTCCGGCGCATGAAGCTGCTGCTCGATACTCATGCCTTTATCTGGCTGGATACTGCTTCAAGTCCTGTCTATCGAGTTGAAGCATGTGCTCGCAGTCCAGGACTTGCCGTTGCATCACAGTGACCCCTTCGACCGCTTGCTTATCGCCCAGGCCAGGGTGGAAAATGCGCAGTTAGTGACCGCCGACGGCCAGATCGAGCAATACGCCGATCAGGTCAATGTGCTCTGGTAACAAGGAGGTGTGTCTTCGTTAACGCAGCCGTCCAAACCGAAGACTGCGCTTTAAGAAGGGGGTCCACTTCTGTCCTATATAGTTTGCACAGTCCCCGGAAAATCCCTCTCCTGACCCTGACTCCCGGTTCTACCTCTCAAGTTCACTGATTTGTCAGCCGATAGTAACAGGGCGTGACGAGCAATGCCCCGTTTCTCGTTGAACGCACCTCGGGAGATAATTTACATGGGTGATCAAGTAACGGTAAATCCTGCTGATATTGATGAAGAACTTGACGTAACCGCATGGGACTGTCCGAAGCCGATCATCTATGCGAGAAAAGCGCTGGACAAGATGTCGAGCGGAAAGATCCTGCATGTGACTACCAGTGACACGTGCTCAGTAAAGAATTTTCAAAGTTTCTGTAAGCAAACCGGGAATGAGTTGCTGGACTCGTATCTCGAAGATGGTAACTACCACTATTTTATTCGTAAAGGCCAATAGGGACGGCCGAACCTACAGGAACGAACGTACTTCTCCCGATCGGCTCCTGACGACAGGCAGTATCGCTTCAAGGTCTTCCAGGCTCAAACCCGTCTGTTCCCAGCTCATTGGGTCGACAGCGGCCAGCTGCTGGTCGATTTCGGTTTCATCCTGGATTGCATGTGCAATGCAGTCTGCCAGATGAACGATGGCCACCTCCAGTGGATACAGCTCGGCTTTGGAAGGCTCGTGATGATAGCGAACGCACTCGTAGAGGCTGTCCGGCAGGTTCCATTGAAGGATCAGCTCGCCACCGGCCTCTGTATGGTTGAAACCGACAACCTCCTGTTCGGCAAGACAGAGATTCGATTCGCCATGGCCCGTCGCGGACAGGGTTTGAATCTTTGCTTCGCTGTCTTCCGGCAGCAGGCTGAGAAACAGCAGGCGGCCGATATCGTGCAGCAGGCCGGCTATGAAGATGGATTCGGCTCTGCCCCTGGTGCTTGTTTCGGCCAGCTGACGGCAGGCGACTGCGCAATAGATATTGTGTGACCAGAGTTGCTCGATGGTGTCCAGCCCTGGCTTGACATTGAATGCCTTGAGGGCCGAGGTTGCAAAAGCCAGGTCGCGAATTTCCTTGTTGCCCAGAACGGTGACGGCGCGCGATACGGTATCGATTTCAGAGGCAAATCCATACAGCGGGCTGTTGGCGATTCTGAGCAGCCGCGCGGTCAATGCAGGGTCCTGCTGGATGACTTTGCCAATGTCTGTCGCCGACACTGCGGGGTCGTTGACCATGGTGTTGATGCGGATACAGACGTCCGGGAAGGAGATCAATCCTTCTGCCTGCTTCAGTAATTCTTCCAACGATACCGGCATGGATGACATGTCCCCTGATCAGGGCTCTGAGTCTGCCGCCAGTCTCCACCCGAGGTCAAGTCATACTGGCTAATGCCGGTACGCCATCAGCCTCGTCAAACCTAGCCGCAGACACTGCAGGACACATTGCCATCACTGGCACCGGTGATTTCGCCGGGCTCGCGGCCGTGCGTCCTGTACCAGTCTTCGCAGGCTTGCCGGGCCGAAGCCAGGTTCCGGAATGTGAACAGATACAAGCCGTCCCGTGTCATCAGGGTCGCCGTACCGTTGGGCAATTCTCGGATATAGAATTCCATGGGTTGTACACCTCGTAATTCCGGCCAACACGGCCATGGCAGGATGATCGCCGGACAAGGTGATGGTTTTGTGACAGCGGGATGAACAACAGGTCAATTCCTTGCTAGAATTCCGCCCAGTTCCAACTTTCAGCGAGGCAGCAATGGCCGGACACAGTAAATGGGCCAATATTCAACACCGTAAGAAGGCCCAGGACGCCAAACGAGGCAAGGTTTTCACCAAACTGATACGGGAAATTACCGTTGCGGCACGCACCGGCGATGCCGATCCGGCGGCTAACCCGCGTCTGCGCCTGGCGGTGGACAAAGCGCTCGGCGCCAATATGAACAAAGACACCATCGAGCGTGCCATCAAGCGCGGCTCCGGGGCGCAGGACGGCGAAAACTTCGATGAGATCCGCTACGAGGGGTATGGCCCGGGCGGGGTTGCCGTGATGGTCGATTGTATGACGGACAACCGTAACCGTACTGTGTCCGAGGTGCGCCACGCGTTTACCAAGGCGGGCGGTAATCTGGGCACCAGCGGGTCGGTGGCTTTCCAGTTCGTGCAGACCGGTATTCTCGGTTATCCTGCGGGCAGTGACGAAGACAGTATCATGGAAGCGGCACTGGAAGCCGGCGCCAATGACGTGGTGAGCAACGACGATGGTTCCATTGATGTGCTGACCAACCCTGAAGACTTCGTCAACATCAGGGAAGCCATGGTGGCAGCCGGGTTCGACCCGGAGCAGGACGAAGTAACCATGCGTGCGGAAAATACCACGCCACTGGACAAGGACGATGCCGAAAAAATGATTCGACTGATCGATGTTCTGGAGGAGCTGGACGACGTGCAGGAGGTATACTCCAACGCGGATATCGCCGCGGAAATTCTGGCAGAGCTGTAGCCCGGATTACCATGATCCGTATACTAGGCATCGACCCCGGCTCCCGCCTGACGGGCTACGGGCTGATTGACTGCGAAGGTAACGCGTCCCGCTATGTTGCCAGCGGTTGTCTTCAGGTCACCGGCGACACCCTTCCCGATAAACTGGGTCTGATATTCCGTGAACTCAGTGAACTCGTTGCCGAATTCCAGCCGCAGCAGTTTGCTATCGAAAGTGTCTTCATGCACCGCAATGCCGATTCTGCGCTGAAGCTGGGCCAGGCGCGTGGAGCTGCAATTTGCGCGGCCGTTACCGCTGATCTGCCGGTTGCCGAGTACGCGCCGCGGGAAATCAAGCAGGCGGTAGTCGGCAAGGGTGGGGCGGACAAGCAGCAGGTGCAGCACATGGTTCGGGTGTTGCTGAACCTTACAGAAACACCCCAGGCGGATGCTGCCGATGCGCTGGCTATTGCGCTCTGTCACAGTTACCGCAATAAAGCTTTACAACGCGTATCAGCTGCCACGCAGTTAAGCGGGGGCCGTCTGCGATGATCGGTTTTCTGCGCGGTGTGTTGCGTGACAAACAGCCACCCGGTCTGTTGCTGGAAGTGCAGGGTATCGGCTACGAAGTCAACGCACCCATGACGACCTTCTACGATTTACCGGCGGTGGGTGAGACCATTACTTTGTTTACTCATCTTGCGGTGCGTGAAGATGCGCACACGCTGTACGGCTTCAGCAAGCTGTCCGACCGTACCCTGTTTCGCACCCTGATCAAAGTGAACGGGGTCGGTGCCAAAATGGCGTTGACCATCCTGTCGGGAATGGACGCCGGAACGTTTGCCGCCTGCGTGCAGGTCGGTGATACGGCCGCGCTGGTCAAATTACCCGGTGTCGGTAAAAAGACCGCCGAGCGGTTGGTGGTGGAAATGCGTGATCGGCTGGCAGACTGGGATACCGGTGGTGGTGCAGCGGGTACTGCGGCATCACCGTCACCGGATGTTGCAAACCCGGTCGAGGAGGCGGTAAGCGCGTTGATTGCTTTGGGCTACAAGCCGCAGGATGCGAGCCGCATGGTGCGGGCGGTCGACACCCAGGATGTCACCACCGAAGACATTATAAAAACAGCCTTGCAGGCGACCGTCAGGAAATAAGGCGTTTCAGGTATCCGGCGGCGGCATCGGCAGGCCGGAGAGTTTGCCCGGCGTGGTAACCATCAATACGGGTCAATGGCTCAGAATTACCGGGTGAACCTGGCGGCTGTCGCAGGGTCAAACCTGGTCGTGACTGCGGCGAAAACCGGGCACAGAGGGGAATGGCACTAAGTTAAGCGGAAATAGCCTCCGTCATCCCGGCGCAGGCCGGGATCCAGGCTGTTTAATCAGGCCGTATAGATTCCGGCATTCGCCGGAATGACGGGAATACGTGCATTTAAGGCTTAACTTAGTGCCATTCGGCACAGAGGGTGTTTAATGGTGCGGGTGATCCGGAATATACAGCTGATACGTGCGCCCTGGGCGCGCTGGGTGATCTACCCCTTGCTGGTGGCCGGGGTGGTCTATTATTTCGCCCCGAGCTATCTGTATGCGGGGCCCACTAACGGCTTTGATCTCAGCGGTGCGCTGGTCCCTGTCGAGGAAATCAGGCACGGTGGTCCGCCCCGCGACGGTATTCCTGCGCTTGACCATCCGCGTTTTGTCAGCGCCGGCAAGGCGAATTTTCTCAGTGATTCTGACCGTGTGCTGGGTATAGACCGCAATGGAATTCGCAAGGCCTATGCGGTAAAGATTCTCAATTATCACGAAATCGTCAACGACAGGTTTGACCGGCAGGCGGTTGTGGTCAGCTATTGCCCGCTGTGCGGAACGGGTATGGCTTTTCTGGCCACGGCGGATGGCTCGGCGCGCAGCTTCGGCGTCTCGGGGTTGCTCTATAACAGCGATGTGCTGCTCTATGATCGGGAAACCGATTCGCTCTGGTCACAGCTCATGAAGCAGGCCATTGCCGGACCCCTGCGTGGTCAGCACTTGCAGCAGATCGTGATGTCGCATACCAGCTGGGGCGACTGGCGCAACCGGCATCCGGATACTGTGGTGCTATCCACCGACACCGGTAGTCGGCGGAATTATGAGCGCTCGCCGTACGCTGGCTACGAAAATAGCAAGGACCTCTATTTTCCGGTCAGTAAAACGGACTCGCGCTATCACCCGAAAGAACTGGTTATCGGTGTGAGTGTGGCTGGTATGCACAAGGCTTACCCGTTTACAGAGCTGTCACGTACCGATGGCGATTTAAAGGATAGCGTTGCCGGACGCGAATTACGGGTGCGCTACGATAGTCACAACCGCACCGGTCGGGTCTTTGCCGCTGACGGCAGCGAGCTTCCCAGTACCATCAGCTACTGGTTCGCCTGGCACGCCTTTCACCCGGACTCCGAGGTTTACACGGCGCCCTGAGCGCCCCCTGTACCGGGTCCACCGCAGCCTGTATCCTGAGTGCCATGATCGAACCGGACCGCATCGTCACGGCCAGTGCCTCATCGGAAGACGAGGCTATAGATCGCGCTATCCGCCCGAAAACACTGGCAGACTACGTGGGACAACCGCAGGTCACGGAACAGATGGAGATTTTCATCGAGGCGGCGCGGCGCAGGAAAGACGCACTGGATCACGTACTCATTTTCGGCCCGCCCGGACTTGGGAAAACCACCCTGGCGCACATCATTGCCAACGAGATGGGCGCGAACCTGCGCCACAGCTCCGGGCCGGTGCTGGAAAAACAGGGAGACCTGGCCGCGCTGTTAACCAATCTGGAACCACACGACGTGCTGTTCGTGGATGAGATACATCGTCTCAGCCCGGTGGTGGAAGAAATTCTCTATCCAGCCATGGAAGACTACCAGCTCGATATCATCATCGGCGAGGGACCGGCGGCGCGTTCCATCAAACTGGATCTGCCCCCCTTTACACTGGTCGGTGCAACTACGCGCGCGGGTTTGCTTACCTCGCCGTTACGCGATCGTTTCGGAATCGTGCAGCGCCTGGAGTTTTATAACAGCACTGATCTGGCGATTATCCTGAAACGTTCGGCCCATATCCTGGGTATCGAAATGGACGATGCAGGCGCAGTCGCGCTGGCAAAGCGTTCGCGCGGTACGCCGCGAATCGCTAACCGTCTGCTGCGCCGGGTACGCGACTATGCGGAGATCAAGGCGCAGGGTGTAGTCAGTGCCGAGGTGGTGGAACGCGCCATGCAGATGCTGGATGTCGATGCGCAGGGTTTTGATACCCAGGACCGGCGTTTGCTGCGCACTATTATTGAAAAGTTCGATGGTGGGCCGGTGGGGGTGGATAACCTGGCGGCGGCAATCGGCGAGGAAAAAGGCACCATCGAAGAGGTGCTGGAGCCGTATCTGATCCAGCAGGGTTTTATCATCCGTACACCACGCGGGCGGATGGCGACGCGTAATGCCTATCTGCAAATTGGCCTGAAGCCACCCAAACGTGAAGGCGAGACACTGCCCCTGATTGATGATTAAACCGTAGGAGCGGGCAAGCCCGCTCCTACGGCAGGCGAAGCGTTCGTGTGTCTGCCTGTTTGTTCCGCGCTGGTAGCAGCGGTGCCAGTTTCTGTATGACTTTTTCCGCTGTCGCGCGGTACGAGGTCAGTTTGCCACCGTAGATACTTAATACCCGCGGACAGGTGTCCATATCTCTATGTAATACCGTATCCCGGGAGCGGTGAAAGGCCGCATCCTTGCCCCTGGGTAATACACGCAGACCGGCAAAGGCCTCGATGACCTCTGATGCGTCAAGCGTCTTTTTGAAATAGTGGTTGTAGACCTCCAGCAGGTAACTGATTTCTTCTTCCAGCGGCTGTACATTTTCCGGGTTACCGGTGAACAGGGACTCCGTAGTCCCCAACAATATGTTGTCCTTCCAGGGCGTTACAAAAACGGCACGCTGGTCCTGGGGAGCTTCCAGGTAATACATCCCCTGGCGCAGGGTGCCCGGGATGACCAGGTGTGTACCTTGCACAAGGTCGATCGCCAGTGGTCTGACAACGGGTTCAATACAACCCAGTACCCTGTTGATCCACGGGCCGGCAGCGTTGACCAGAACGCGGGTTTTGATTTCTGCGCCACCGTCTTTCCCCTGGTAAAAAACCGTACAGTGTTCGCGCTCGCAAACGGCACGCTCAACGCTGCACTGGTAAGTGATGTCAGCACCGAGTGATGCGGCCGATGCCAGTACTGCCTGTGTCAGTTGCGCATCGTCGGTCTGCGCATCGTAATAACGGAATACTGCATCCAGTGTGTCGGTACGAAGGCCGTCCAGATCAGGCCACGCTGATGGTGGCACTTGTTGAAAACTCTTGCCGCCCAGTAGCGCATACAGGCTGAGCCCCAGCCGGATCTGCCACGGACGGCGCCTGGTATTTTGATACACAGGAATATGGAAGGCTGTCAGCCGGACCAGGTGCGGGGCGTTAGCCAGCAGGCGTTGACGTTCGACCAGGCATTCGCGCACCAGTCCGAGCTGACCACTCTCCAGGTAACGCAGGCCACCGTGGATGAGCTTGGATGATTTGCTCGAAGTCCCGACGGCAGGCTGATCGTACTGTTCCAGCAGCAGGGTACGGTAACCCGCTGCGGCCGCCGCCTGGGCGACGCCGGCGCCATGTATGCCTGCACCGATGACGACAACGTCATAGTCCATGCTGGCAGGCCTGGCTTGCGAGTAGCGGGTGTTGCAGCAGGGTTTTGATGTCCCTTGTTTCAATCAGTCCGACGCCGCGTGCTGACCACTGCACGGCGCTTTGTGGATCGCTAATGTCATAGAGCATCCATCGCCAGTTACCACGCCAGGGCGTTTCCTTCGGGGGAATCTTGCGCTCGTTACAAATCAGGAACTGTGGGCCAAGGCGCTTCGCCCGTTCGAGATGTTGCTGGTCATAGCTACGCAGTATCCAACCGATATCCATGTCACCCTGTTGTTGTGCGTATTCCAGGGCGGCATCGCTGTAGGCGATCAGAACGCACTGGTGTTGAAAGGGTGCAAGGGTCTCCAGCAGGGTGTTCATCACTTTTTCCAGACCCCAGTGGTCCAGGCTTTCGTCCTTTATTTCGACCATGGCACGTACCTTCGGGAACGCGGCTAGTTGCTTCAGAACAGGTTCGAGGTCGGGTGCTGTTTCAGGATAGAACCGGTTTCCGAACCGAGCAGGCTCATGCACGCTAATGTGCTGCAATGTCTGACTGTCGGCATCGAAGACTGAGCGTGGATTACTACCGGTGCGGTTGAAGTCGGCGTCATGCAACAGAATGAAGCGACCGTCAGCGCACATCTGGATATCGAATTCGAGCCAGCAGGCTCCGGCCTGCAAGGCGGCTTCAAGACCGGCCCAGGTGTTTTCCGGGTACTGGTGCATATAGCCCCGGTGGGCGACAAGCTGCGGTATGCGTTGCTCATTCATTGGCGTGGGTTTCGACATGGGTACGAAGTTGTTCAATGAAACGCGTATAGCGGTTTCCCAGTGCGGTATCGGGCACAGGTTCAAATGGCTGTATTTTATCGGTAGCCTGCCAGTGTTCCGGTCGGCCGGCGGCCAGCCAGGCGATACCCCGAGCACTGGCCTCCGGGTCATCGGCACGTTGCACGGGCAGTTTACTGAGGTTGGCGAGCTTCTGGCACAAGGCCTCAAGCTGTGACAGGCCACCGCTGACGCGCAGGCGCGTGACCGTCTGTTGCTGCTGGATGATTTCAAGGTTGTACTGGATCAGAAACAGGATGCTCTCTGCTACTGCGACTGCCGCTTCGGCTACGTTGATCCGGTCATGGTCGGGTACGAATTCGGGTGCCGGCCCCTGGCACCACCAGGGCGACCCCAGCCCGCCCACCGTGTTCATGAACAGCGGCGGGTCGATTACCTGTTCAAGCCAGTGCGGCAGTCCGGACTGAATGTCATCATCCGGCCATTGTGCCTGCAGCCATTGCAGGGCACTGCCGGCACCATTTACAGTGCCTTCCAGCAGGTATTCGCAATACTCATGATCGCTACAGGCAATGCTGGATAACAGGTCCGCAGGCGCCGCGTCGCCGTTCTGCGCGGCGAGGATAAAGGCGCCACTGCCCAGGTTAACCAGCGCCGTACCGTCATCGGGTCGGCCCGCTCCGAACCAGGCTGCATTCTGGTCGCCGCACAGCGCTGTAACCGGGATACTGTAGTCCGATAAAGTGCCATACTCATGCAGCACCGGGTAGCAGGGTGGCAGTCTGTCGAGCGGTACGTCGAACCAGTCCGCCAGTTGCGGCGACCACTTGAGGGTGAGGATATCAAACAGTTGCATACGTTGCGCATTGCTGTGATCCACCGCGCAGTTGCGTTCCTGCGTTAATCGTTGCAGCAGGAAGCTGGCCAGTGGCCCGAATTGCGTCTCCGGTGGGTTGCCGGTTAAGCAATACAACCAGTGCAGTTTACTGGCACCATAATGGGCGGACAGCGGTAGCCCCGATATTTTGCGGATCACCGCCGCGTGGTTGTGAAGTTCCTCAAGTTGTCGAGCGCCGCGCGTATCCTGCCAGCTGAGCGCAGCACACAAGGGTGTGCCATCCGGCTGCCAGGCGGTGACCGTGGAGCGCTGGGTGGTTATGCCGCAGGCGCGCACGGCGTCACGTTGTGCGCTTGTCAGTGTACGCAGTACAGCCTGCATGGCTGATTGTACGGAAGTCACCAGTTGTTCAGCGTCCTGTTCGACCTGTCCGGGCCGGGGGCGCGCAAGGGTGACCGGGTGCAGGCTGCGCGCCGTTACCCGACCGTCCTGGTCCAGTAGCAACGCACGGCTGGCGTGTGTGCCCTGGTCGATTGCCAGTATGTAGTCCATGG
>CAJXFW010000091.1 GCA_913053655.1 uncultured Thiogranum sp.
GCCGGTCACAACCATCGCGCCGAAGGGCGGCGCTCCTACAAAAAACCAATGTAACGCTGTAGGAGCGGTCTCCTGACCGCGATAGCCGGTCACAACCATCGCGCCGAAGGGCGGCGCTCCTACAAAGGCGGGTGTAGCAAAGAGATGATCTGAGTCAGGGCGTAAGGCGCATAAAATCCTGCGCTTTCTGTTCCAGATACGGATAGAAAGGATTCCACCGGATTCGCAACATATCCGAAGCTGATACGCGGAGCACCCCGCGCTCTCCACGAAATGCCAGATTCCCCAGGCGTACACCCGAGCTCTTACCCGCATCCGGGCCACCGTAGAGTGGATCCTGTGCGGGTATTGGCAGGGCAATATGGGAGAGCGAGTAGACATGCTCCGGCCAGCTGAATTCCGTTGCCGTCGTAGTTACCTCGGCATCGCCCGCCTCCTTGTGCCGAATGACGATGTCGCGACTCATGGTGTCGCGGTTGGTAACCACACTGACAGCAAATGACAGGCCGGCGTTACCCAGTAAGGCATCGAGTTGCGGACCAGGATCCTTTGCCAGGAGATATTCAAATTCGCTCAATCGATTGATGTCGAACAGCACCAACTCGTGACCACCTGCGGGCAGGCGTTCGAAGAGTCCGTGCACCAGATCTTTCACTGATACAGTACCATCAACGGCGGACTGAAAAGCCAGCACGCGCGGAAATCGTTTCAGGTCAGCCTCGCCCAGCGTATCGAAGCGCGACTGGATTTCGGTGGTCAGCCGATACACCAGGTCACCTGCATTAACGGCGAAGGAGCCATACTTGAATGGATCGTACTCGGGCAACAGGGAATTCCATTCCAGCTTTTTCAATCCCAGCAGGTGACCCAGTCGCGACTGCCAGACAGCGAAAGCGGCAGCCGGACTTACGCCGATAGCAGGTGAGAACAACACCAGCCCGCTGACTGGTGGCAGGCCGGGATCATCCAGCGCCGAAAGCGCGTAATGTACGGCCAATGCCGCCCCGTTGGAGTAACCGACAATGTAGATCGGTTTATCACCCAACGTATCACGCAGGTGCCGCATGGCCAGTTGCACCGCTGCCGCCATATCCTCCCGGCTTACTCTGGTAAGTCCTACCGGCGCGGTACCATGCCCCGGAATCCGCAACCCGAGCACAGAGGCACCGGACGCTTGCAGCCGCTGACCCAGACTGTGCAGGCTGTAAGGCGAGTCCGACATACCGTGCAGCAGCAATACGCCCACCCGCGGAGAAGCAACGGTCAATTCAAAACTATGGTTCCAGTTAGTCGGCCAGCGGGCGGGATCTGACAGACTGCCACTGCTGTAACGATTGATGGCGTATTGATCCGCCGGCTGTACTTGCTCATAAACACGATCTTCGAGCTGTGCAAAGAGGCGCTCTTCCAACGCCAGGTACTCTTCGAAGCTGTGTACCGGTGAATCCGCTGTGAACTCAGCGTCGAGATCCGCCTCGTGCCATACCTTGAGTTCGGGCCGGCTGTTGAGAAACAGCACTGCGCCGATGATCAGTACTGTAAAGCCACCGATAAGTCCGTAAACGACCGCCTTGACAACACGCCGAAATAGTCCGAATACCCGCTTTCTCATAAGAATCAGAAGCGCTGCATCTTTTTACCGATCAACCGGTCCCTGACTTTCCAGAACATACTGCCCGGATTGACAACGATAATGAAAATCTTGCGCATCCTATCCTCGGGACAGTTAATCTCCCTGACCGCATGCCAGCCTCTGTTGCTGCGTTCCAGAATTGCACTCACGTTACCCATTGACCGGCACGCAATCTCGCGGTCAAAGTCCTTGAATTCAGGTGCGGAGTTGCAATCCAGCCGACCGCCATCATCCAGCACCAGGGTCTCCCCGCCCCAGGCCGGGTCCCAGTCTTGTTCGGAATTGAAATAGAACAGGTGAGATCCGTGCTCGCGTTTTGCATCGCAGTGCGGCGAGACTGAACAACCGGTGGGCGCATAGTGCCAGTGAAAACGAAACTCGGGCTTGCGGGCGTCAAACAGCCTGGCTATGTTTTCACGATAGCGGTCGTTACATAGCTCGGCGATAAATTCACGCCAGGGTTCGGGGATGTCAGCCGCGTTTTCTTCCGTGTACTCCAGCGAGTAACGGTCATGCGGCTTCTGGCCGGCGCGGCGTGTATAGCCAAATTTCTGCTCGAACAATGATACGTCCGGCATATTCTTCCGCAACAACTCGTAAGCTTCGTCCTTGATCAACTTTTCCGGGTTTACCCAGGGGTACGGCTTCTGATTGCGATACGTCTTCGTGTCAATCGCTTCCAGAACTTTGAAGTCAAGATATTTGGTCATAGAGCCTATACCGGTAAGGGGGGCGTTCGTTCTGCGACTTCAAGTGCATCGTGTCGCACGTGGTTACGTTTCATTTCATCGCGCAGCATGGACTCACTGACAACGCCTTTCTCCAGGGCCTCGTTCAGCAGGCCGAAAAAGAATCGTTCCTGGTTTGGATCCGGATGTGCCGTGTAGCGCCCAAGGAAAGCATATTCACCAAACAGGCGCGCACGCAAACTGTTCAGACCAGCCAGCAGAGGATATTTCCTCAGCTTGTCGGCGGGCGTATAGTCCACCGGCAAGCCGGTCTTCCAGGGCTGTGTTCTGCGCTTCGTGTTGTGCAGCATACGGGTATTTTCGGTCAGGCGGTCGAAGTCGTTCCACTCAGGTTCAAAGTAGCCGACATTTTCCGGCGGCTCGTGGCGCAGGCTGATCCACTCTTTATAATCCCGCTTAAACTCAAACAGTTCATCAAATTCCTGTTCACAGTTCCAGTGCGTGAGTTTTGCGCAGTCCATCAACATCACGCTGGTCGCAACGCTTTGTGCTTTTTTCCGGTTAGCCGAGCGGTAACGGCCCATCACAGCCTTGCCTTGCATATCCGTGCTGAGTAATTCAAAAACATCGCCTACCGCAAAAACATCCGGATCGATGAGAACCGCCCGCCCCTCGTGCCCCATCAGCTTTGGCGGCATAAAACGCAACGGTGTAAATGATTGCAGGTCGTCCATACGCCAGATACGCGTGACACCGCCGCGCAAAAAAGGCTGTCCCTGCCTGGCTTTCAGAAACGGATAGTCCTCGACGCGGATAAACTCGACATCGAACTCATCGGCGTGCGCTGAATTACGCCGTAATGAATAGGCCGACAGCTTCGCGCCCAGCCACTGGCGTTCGTTGGTATGTATAAAGACGCATTTTTTCATGCGGCTCAACCTCCGGAAGCCACCTTGCCGGCAGCCTCATTACCCGATGGTCCCGGCGCTTCCTCACCATAGCCGAAAATCTCCGACAACTGTGAGCTCACCAGCCCGTCAATTCGGGCAACCTGCTCGTCGTCAAAGTAATCCCGGTAACCGCCGACTTTGGCACGCCGCACCTTGTAGGAATGTGGATTACTGGGGTCCTTCGCCTTGACCCGGCTGCCACTGCGCCAGAAATAGTTTTCCTTTTCGAGTTTGCGCAGATTCTCCACGGATGAGAATTCGACGGTCTCCCGGATCCGCTCGTCATCAGGGTCCATACCCAGGAAGCGGATAATGCGCGGCAGTTCCTTCTCAGGTTGTACCCGCATATCCTCGTAGCGCACCATCAGCAGATTGTCGATGTTCGGCAACTCGCGCGCCCAAAGGTTCAGGAAATCTATAATGCGCGGCACGCCACACTCGGGATTCATAACGAAATCGTAGATCGATATATCCGACCCGGCCGGCGGATAGCGGTTCATGGCCATCTTGGCGGGACGCATGCGGTACTTCCACTGAAAAAACTGCGACACGGCGACGTCCTGCGGTCTGCGCACCAGCAGAACCACCTTCTTGTTGTAAAAATCTTTTTTGTTGTCGAGGTTGCCGGTGTAGCCACGCAGATAATTATCGTGGGTAAAAAAGATACGTGGTACAGCCGGATTGATTTTGTGGAAGTTGTCGAAACCCATCAGAATGCGCTCCGGAAGTGCGTAGGTCTGCTGGTAGTAACGCGACAACATAACCCGCAGCCAGGTACGGCCGCTTTTGCCATAAGAAGCAAAAACATACTCGCACATGAGATACTTGCGGTGCTCTTCCTGACCACGCCGCCAGCGATCCAGCGCAATGGCCTGCCTCCGGGGCAGAAATACCGACACCGCCCGCACCAGCAAGCGTTTGAGCCGCTTTATAACAATGTGCATCTAAAAACCTCTTGAAAATCCGGTTTATCAACCGGAAAAAATAAACCATGACTCGCCGGGAAACAAGCGCATATTGCGCTTTAAACATTATACCGGAGGGGCCGGAAACTCACAGCACTGCAAGACAGGGTGTCCCTGTGGGTATTTATGCCGTTTGGGTGCAACGCAGGCAGTGAACACTGAAGAGTTGCTGATCATCTGTCCACACCTGGTCAGAAACAAATCCGGCGCTGCGCTTGCGGCCTGATTTTTGCCCTCTTTGCAAGGCTGTTCCCGACCGTCGTACGATCATGGAACCATGAGAATGAAAGTATTATGACAGAATCCGCCAATCGCAAGCAGGGTCTGACCGCCGTCATTCTCGCCGGAGGCATGGCACGACGCATGGATGGACAGGACAAAGGGCTGATCGAGCTCAACGGGCGCCCGTTGATCGAGTATATTATTGATGCGCTGCAACCCCAGGTCGATCACATTGTGATTAGCGCGAACCGCAACCTGCACGAATATCGACGCTACAGCTATCCTGTGGTCACGGATATTATAAGCGGCTACCTCGGCCCGCTGGTTGGCATGGCGAGTGGTTTAAAAACCTGTGACAGTGACCTGATTCTCACCGTACCCTGCGATTCACCCTTTGTACCGCCTGTGCTCGCAAACAGGCTGGATACAGCCATGATTGATAACCATGTCGATATCACTGTCGCCAGGGACAATGAGCGCATTCAGCCGGTATTCGCCATGATCCGACGTTCAACCTTGCCAGGCCTGCTTGCTTATCTGGATAATGGCGGTCGAAAAATCGAAACCTGGTACACCGAACACCCGATGGCGCTGGTCGATTTTTCCGACTGGCCGGATGCGTTTATTAATATCAACACGCCTGAAGATAAAATAGCTGTCGAACAGAAAATCACAGAAGAGCTACAGGCACGCGTTCAATGAATACTCCTGTGCAGATAACAGCGAACCCGGCCTGTCGGTTGCGTTCGCCATCGACCATGGTTTGGTCGATGGCGAAACGCCGACCTACGGATCAACTATCCAACAACTTGTCGAGACGATCCAGGTCATTCACGACCCTCCAAAGACCACCACCTTCAGACACCCGCTTTTCCCAGTCGTCCAGACGATTCAGGTAATCCCTGGGATCAATATTGTCGCTCCTGAGTTTGGTAACGTTCAGGGCAACCACCTTGACCTGAACCAGCGGCAAAGTGAAGTCACGAATCTGACCTCTGACCAGATCTTCCTCAAGGTCTGAAAAGATCAGTATGTACTTCTCCTGTGCCTGTGTCTCGTTCAGGAACTCGGCGGCCTGCAATACTGCGCCACTGATATCCGTGTGCGCACTGGGTTTTGCCGTGCTGATGAACTTGTCCAGTTGGCGTTTGAACCGGTGTTTCTGCGTCGTCGCCATACTTGGCCGCATATCAAACGTTACTTTGTAGATAATGTCCTTTTCACTGAAGCTGCCACTGTCAATCCTGGCCATGGCAAGTGAATCGCCACTGTTCAGGCTGCCCAGCAGATAGTTTCCTATCCTCTGGGCTTTATCCAGTTCCCGGGTATAGGTACCCGATGTATCGATGAGCATATACACCGCCTTCGATTTCGGGGCCTTCGCGCCGCAGGCGATCAGGGTTGAACATAGAACTAAGGTACTCACAAGATGATAAATTTTCATGACTTGACACCTCCTGAAGTTTCATCGCTTTTCACAATAATCCCGTCCACATCATCGATGTCGAGCGCCGCTTTTCGGTTACGCACGAGCTGTTCGACGGACAGTGGTAAAAAAATCACCATATCGTACACATGGATTGTGATACGGCCGGCCTGATACATCATCTGACCTGTCATCTTGGCCGTATAGGCCAGCAGCCGTATACCACTTGTCGTAGCCAGGCCGATAACGGTGCGGCTGGCATAAATGAATGACTCCAGCGGAATCGCCACGAACGCCAGTGCAAATGGCAATATGAAGCCCATCACCATCTGACCGATGGATGGAATCCAGCGAAACTCCACATTGCCGGCAGCGACCCCGACCAGGGACTGCGCCAACGCTTCACGATCCAGCGCCAGCAGATCCCGCATATAGGCCAGCGATGCCTCAACACTGGCGAGTATCGTCAGTATGGTCAGCGTAATAATCACCATACGCTTACGCATCTTGTCATCCATGCTGCTGATAATCGGGAACAGATGTGTAATCCGCAGTGCCTCCAGCAGGAACAGACCCATCGCCACCTCGACCATAATGATCACCATGGCCGCAATATCCGCCGTACGCCAGCCACCGATTTGGCTGACGCCACCCACCATCTCCGACATCGGCAAGGCGATTAACTGGTAATTGATAACGCCACCAAACAACGCGATCACCAGCACCAGACCCGCAACAAAGAACTGGGTCATCGATGACGAGGTCAGCACCCGTGCAACCTGATCGTCTTTCCTGCGCATACGCTCGTACTTCTCCATCTGTTTATCGATGAATACCGTCCGCTCACTCAAATCGGTGACCGCGGTACTCATCGATGAAACGGTTTGCGACAGACCACGCCAGGAAGGCAGCATCTTTTTCAACACCTGCAAACGATCCAGGCTGCTTTTGCGATACGCCTTGACGGTTTCCTCATGAGCAGACTCGATGGTTTCCTGAATACTCTGCAGCACCTGACTGACGGTAGAGTCACCCCCCTTTTCGATACGCGATATGGTGTCGACCGCTTCCAGCCACTCGGGCGGTGATGGCGGTGTTTCATTGGACGCCTGATAGTCCGTTTCGATCTTGTTGATGAGATCGGTAATCGTGCGTTGCGCGGCCGGGTAGCCACTCAGATCCCGCTCCACTATCGTATTAACCCGCTGGAACTCCCGTTCGATAACCCGCTCCGTTGACTCCTGTCCGGCTTGCAGAATAACCTGCTTGTTGCGCTTGACCATGCGCTGTTCCAGGGCCATCAACGACGCCGCCGACATGCGCAGGGCCACACGCACGGAACGCGCCATGGCCGCGATTGACTGGTGGGCCGATGAACGCGCCAGATACATGGCCGTCACCAGCACGATAGCCCAGATCAACAGGGACAAACCCCGGTTATCCGACCAGAGCATAATGATTTCTGAAATACTCATAATGTCACCTCATTACTTGCCAGTTACTCTGAAATTTGATGATCGGGCATTCATCACCCGATCGGCTTGAGGTAGTTGTACCAGCCGCCTGTAAAAATCCTGTGAAAAATACGGTGTCGGAAAGACAGAAGCGGCAGCAGTCGGAGTCAGATAGTTGTTTTAGGGAGACTCCGATCAATTCGTCATACCGGCGAAGGCCGGTATCCAACGCATTGAAACTACTGGATTCCAGCATACGCCGGAATGACGGGAAACGAATTAGTCAGAGCGTTCTTAGGAAGGAAACCGGGTCTGCGCCCAATATCGATTAGTGTGACCCGTGTCACACCGGTTATTCTTCAATCAGGGCGCTGACGGCTTTGACCTGTTCGTTCAACGCTTCGGGTTCTGCCAAGGCCTGTTGCGATGCTTCGTGGTATTCGGGATCCAGGCGCGATTCTGCGGTGGGTATTCGAATGGAAAATTCCACCCCCATAACGTCGAGTGGCTTGAAGCTGATCTCTGTCGACGAAAGCCGTTCCACCACATCAACACACCAGGCTGGGCGCTCAGCATAAAGAGGGTCCAGAATCCGTGTCTTTCCGGATGACTCAAACTCGCTGAATACATGCGTTTCTTTAGCCGCTTGCCGGGATACTTCCAGGCTCTTAATACGCTCCGCCAGACAGAACTTCAATCCCTTCTCAGGCTCACCGGCTTCACTCCTGCACAGAGGCTTGCCTTTGTCGTTCATTACGGTTTCGATAATCTGGTTGACGACAACACCGGATTCACATTCAATCCGAACAACATAGGTTTCTTCCTGATTGCATACGTTGTGAAAATCAATACTGCCTTCATAGCCGTTAACCATCTGTTTAACAAAGTACAACCCCAGGCCCTTGCCCTGATTACCCCTGGTACGTTTAGTCGAGTACCCTAACTGATAGATCTTGTCGTGAGCATCTTCACCAATGACCGGGCCCGGATTGTAAATGCGAAACACCGCGTTACCGCTATCTTCCGTCATACGCAATGACAGTTTCGCGTACCGGTTTCTGTATTGTTTCTGACCGGTATAGTACAAACCGTTATTGATCATATTCTCCACAATCAACAATACATAATTTTCGTTGCCGAGCAGTTCACCAACATCGTTCAGCTGCACCAGAAACTGATCGTCTTCGTAACAAAAGGGTTCACTTTCCGAAAGCAGTTCTGTACTGACACGGTCACCTTCCTCCACAAACCCGCGCACCGCCCGAACAGCGGCCCGTCGCGCAGAAAAGGCAGGCGGAAAGGGTGGCGCCTGCGAATCTGCATCCAGCACCTGGTGATAATAGAGTTCCTCACATTCGTACAGTTTATTGGCAACATAGATGGCGATATTGTCTGTGGTGGAAAGATCCAGCAGATCCCACAGGTACACCATACTGTCGAGCGCTTCCTGGTAGCGCTGCCTGTCTTCCCCCGGCAGGTCCTGGTCCAGCGCTGTTTTTAATAGCGACCTGACCTGGTCATAGCAGATAACACCATTATGACGAACCTCCGAAGCAATACTCTTGAAATGCAGGAATTTTTCGTCGTACTCGATATATTCGAGTAGCCGGTCGCTGATAAACAATTTCAGCTTGTCCGCGTGCCCCGAGTATTTATGCGCCTTGTTCTGCAAGGCACTTTTGCTTTTAAACAGCTCATCAACTTGCTCATTCAATGTTTTGATTTTCGCATCGTAATCGCGACCCGCCCTGCGAAAGCGCATAAAATCGAAAACAAGAACAAGTATAACCAGTGAGAGCACCAGCAACCTGTGCTCATAGTCGCGCATCCAGACAAGCAGCGAATCGTCGATGTACCAGGCAACGCCCGGGGTAGTCGCAGGCACCAGTAGCAGGATGAATCCGACACTGGCCAGGACACTGAACCAGGGAAACTGCAATATCGTTCTTGTCAAAGCGTGTCTCCTCTCGTTGCCCGCGTGGTTGCCGGTAACTTCGTCCAGCTGTAGGCCCCCTGCTCGCCGCAACTGATAATACCGTGCCCGTTTTTGCAGTGCTCGATAAAGTGACCCGCCCTCCCCTCGGCAGCATCAAAGGAGTGGCGCAGTGTCTTGATATGCTGACGATAGGTCGCGTAGGAATACGCATCGGGGTCGACGCCCAGGTATTCTGCAATCTGCCAGGTCGTCACCGGCCGTGGCGACCGCTCCACCAGACAACGGAGTATTTTCCTCGGCGTCGGTGCCAGCGGACGCTTTGCGTTGTCCGGGTTCATCAGCCTGGCGCCCTTCCAGTAGACCTCCCAGGTATCCAGGTCCAGCTTCAATTCACCACTGCTGAGCACATCACCCACGATGGTTTTTGCAGCGCCATCATTCACGGCCTTGTGTCTAAGCGCTGCCCGCATCCGCCAACACAACACGTCCTCCACATTGCGCTGGTGCTTGGCAATGAAATCAGTGATCTGATGCTCGGAAAAGGCGTCTTGCTCAATACCGGTTCCACTATGCTCGGAGAAAAAGATAATGGGCAATCCGGGCCACTTGTTGAGCAGGGCGGAGGAAACCGAAAACCCCGCCCGATCGTTACCATTCATCCTGGCGTCGAGTAGCGCGATATCCGGCTGGTCTTCGGTTGCCATCAAAGCAATTTTCTGCCGGGCCGCCTCGCTGAACTTGTAGATCTGTAATGTGTTGCATTCGCCGTCCAGATCCGCATGCTTCAGGGTGTCCTGAAACTTGTCTATCCAGTGAGACTGGTCTTCGACCCAGAATATCTTCGCCATTGGGAAACCGGTGTAAAACGTAAAGCGAGGCGCCACCATGGCACCTCATTAGAGTAGGTATCGGTCTGCGGCGAAGTTTTCTGGAGCGCCTGGAAGTCTGTTCAACCGGGCCTGGTTCACATTTTTTGCCAGGTCCGGGCATAAGCAGGTTTCCGGTCATGGCCTCGCGGCCAAAGTACACGTGAACGAGCCGCCACCTTGCCGAATTACTGTTCCCGGTATAAACTTTCGAACTCGTGCCGACTCAA
>CAJXFW010000092.1 GCA_913053655.1 uncultured Thiogranum sp.
ACCTGTTCAAATGATGGAGGTGCAGCTGTGCGCAAATCGTCCAGCATAATGATGTGCCAGCCAAACTGGGTTTTAACGGGTTCTTTGGTATAGGTGCCTTTTTCGAGTTTCGCAGTAGCTTCAGAAAATTGAGCAACCATCTGCTTGGGTGAGAACCAGCCCAGTTCGCCACCGGTCTTTCCGGACGGGCCGGTGGAATGTTTTTTGGCCAGCTCGGAGAAATCGGCACCCTTGTCCAGCTCGGCGATCAGTTTTTTCGCTGTTTCTTCGTCCTTGAGCAGAATATGCCGTGCCTTGTACTCGTTACCCTTTGGTACCTGCTCTGCATAGATTTTTTTCAGGTCTTCATCGCTGATCGGATGCGTTGACATATACTGTTGTATGGCCGCAGAGGCAAGCACTGCACGTGTTTGCTGTTCAACTTGCAGCTGGACTTTGGTGTCCTTGCCCACACCTTCCTTCTCCCCACTCTGACGCGCCAGTTCCAGATTGATGACTTCATTCAGAATACTTTCGCGACTCATGGCGGCCGGGTTTCCGGGAGCGCGCGCCTGCATCTGATCCTGATACAGTTTGATCACGGCCTCAGTTATTGGTTCTCCATTCACCGTGGCGAGTACCGGGCTGCTATCTGCAACAGCTGCAACCGTTGTCGCAGTTTTAGTGGTTTGTGTTTTCGACGGCGGCTGGTCACAGGCTACTAGCAGTCCGCTCAGTCCCAGGGCAAGGCTCAGATAACGCAGTTTCATGATGTCTTCCTTAATTTACGAGGTTAAAGTGAATCAGGTGCCTGCTTCTGCAGGCGTGGACGCCTTGATACTCAAGGCGTGTATTTCGGTGTGCATGGTATCTTCAAGCGCTTTATAAACCAGGCGATGACGCTGGATCGGGCTTTTGTCCTGAAATGCATCAGAGACGATTTCCACCACGAAATGCCCGGCGCCACCGGCACTGGCATGGCCGGCATGTTTAGCACTTTCATCGATAATGTTCAGCGCATCGGGCGCGAACACCTCGGTCAGGCGTGCACGAATCATGGCAATGCGTTCAGCGCTCATCAGGGCAGTACTCTCCTGAAAGGTTTAACGGTCACTTTTTCGTAGACGCCGGCAGCGACATAAGGGTCGGATCTGGCCCACTCCTGTGCCTCCCCCAGTGAATCAAATTCTGCGACTATCAGGCTGCCGGTAAAACCGGCAGGTCCGGGATCTTCGCAGTCGATAGCAGGGTGAGGGCCGGCCAGGATCAGCCGACCTTCATCGCGCAGCTGTTCCAGGCGTTTGATATGGCCCGGGCGTGCAGCCAGCCGCTTGTCGAGTGTGTCTGCCATATCCTGGCTGATAAATGCGTACAGCATTCAGGGCTCCTCTTCGACCTTTTCATGGTCCTGGATATAGCGGCTGAGGTAAAAGGCCTGGCCGATGACAAACGCAAAGGTGATACCGAGCATGCCGAACAGTTTGAAATTTACCCAGGTTTCTTCCGGGTAGTTAAAGGCAACATACAAATTGAGTAGTCCGATACCGATAAAAAAGGTGACCCACATCCAGCTCAGGCGCAGCCATACCGGGCGCGGTGCCTGTATGGCGTGGCTCATCATGCGTTCCACCAGTGGTCTGTCGCCGATCCAGTGGCTGCCCAGGAAGACGATCGCGAACAGCCAGTTGATAGCGGTCGGTTTCCATTTGATAAACACCGGGTCGTGCAGAATCAGGGTCAGCCCACCGAACACCAGCAGCAATCCAAGGGTAACAAGATGCATTTTTTCAAAACGGCGGTGTTTGAACCAGAAGGCGAACGTCTGGACTGCGGCCGCTGCCATGGCCACGCCGGTCGCCACATAGATGTCAAACATCTTGTAGGCGATAAAGAACAGCAGGATCGGGAAAAAGTCGTAAAGAAACTTCATTTTTTGGTCTTTAATAATCTCTGAATCAGTGCAGGGAGCGATTAACGCTCCATTTTCTGTAATAGCGGCCCATGACCTCGCGCACGTGCGGCGGGTAGTTTAGCAAGTCCATCTGTTCCATACCCTGGGTAAAAAACCCGGCTGCGTCCTCCGGCAGGTACCGGACCAGGACCGCAAACGCCTCATCCATAACGTCAGGTTGTTGGGTGCGTGTTGCCACAATGGCCCGATTCATATGCAATATTCGCCACGGCCGACCTGGATTGGATTTATCCAGATCCCGCTGGATGGCGGCCGCCGTAGCCTCTATCACTTCCCCCATCGCATGGTACAGCATCAGCAATTCACCGGGTTCCCGGGTGTCGTTGGCGACCCGTCCCAGTGCGTCCACGATCGGTTCCAGGCTCAGTAGCTCGCCATCGTGGCGAGCAATCCAGCGCGCCATGGTTATGGTAAACAGCTGCAGGGTCTCAAAAACTGCCGTAAGATCAAGATGATTGGCCCAATGCAGTGACTGGTTGAACAGCTCAAGTGCATATTCACCCAGTTCAGTGACATCTTCGGCACTGGCCCGGTTCCCGGCAGCTACCGCGTTTTTTTCGATCAGGCTGGCTTCTGTACGCTGCATGGCATCGTAAAGTTGCACAAAGGCGTCGCCAAGCAGCGGCGGCGAGGAGGTGCCGGGACCGGACTTGTTGTCCTGAAACTGCCAGGTCTCCAGCATATCCGCCAGCGGTTCGCCGAGCTGGCTGCGGAATGTGTTTGCGGCTGGATCGGGGAGTTGCATGGGGCGCATGGTACCGGATCGGGATGTTTTCCGCAGGGGCAGCGCAAGACAGCGCGCTCCGGTACAATGAGAGCGATGTGTTGCTACGATTTGCATAGCCATTCGACCGCGTCCGACGGTACCCTGTCCCCGACGGCCCTGCTGGAGAAAGCCGGCGCTGCCGGGCTTGATGTGCTGGCGCTGACTGACCACGACACCCTGGAGGGCATTGCAGAGGCCCGGCAGGCGGCCGCGGAACTGGAGCTGGAGCTGATCCCGGGTGTGGAAATCTCCGTTACCTGGAAAGCCATGACCCTCCATGTGCTCGGTCTGAATGTCGATACTGACAACCAGGCACTGCTGGCTGGTTTACAGGAACTGCGCGTCACGCGTGATCAGCGCGCCCGGCAAATGGGTCACAAGCTGGCGAAGGCGGGCATACCCGATGCGCTGGAGGGCGCCTGCCGCCACGCCAGGGGGAAGGTGCTGAGCCGCACCCACTTCGCACATTTTCTGATCGAAACCGGCCGTGCGGCGTCGATGCGGGGTGTATTCCGGAATTTCCTGGTTAAAGGCAAACCCGGGTACGTGCGTGGCGAGTGGGCTTCCCTGGAGCAGGCGCTCGGCTGGATCTGTGATGCGGGCGGGTTGCCGGTGATCGCGCATCCGGCACGTTATTGTTTGACGCGCAGCAAACTCAGAATGCTGGCAGGTGAATTCCGTGAAAGCGGGGGAGTGGGGCTGGAAGTTGTGTCGGGCAGCCATAACAAGGATGAAACGCTGCATATGGCGGCTGTGAGCAGAGAACACGACCTGTTCGCGTCCTGCGGTTCGGATTACCACGGGCCGGAAAAACCCTGGGCCGAGCTTGGCAAACTGCGCGGTTTCCCGGAGGGGTGTACGCCGATCTGGCATGCGGATGCCTGGCCGGTGGCGACGGCTACGTGAGCCAGTACTTCCAGATTCATCCGGACAATCCGCAAGCGCGCCTGATCAGACATGCGGTGGATATTATCCGTAACGGTGGAATTGCGGTGTTACCTACCGATTCCAGCTATGCTCTGGCCTGCCACCTGGATGACAAGCGTGCAGTAGAACGTATCCGCCAGATTCGCGACCTCAACAAGAAGCACAATTTTACGTTGGTGTGCCGGGATCTGTCCGAGATTGCGACTTACGGGCGCATAGGGAATTCGGCTTACCGATTGTTAAAGGCGAAGACGCCCGGAGCTTATACCTTTATTCTGCGCGCAACGACCATCGTTCCGCGCCGGCTGCAACATGCCAAACGAAAGACGATTGGTATCAGGGTGCCGGATCACCCGATTATCAGGGATTTGCTGATTGAGCATGATCAACCGCTGATGGGTGTTACGCTGATGTTACCGGGTAACGATTTCCCTGAAACCGATGCCAATGAAATCCGCGAGAAGCTGGAGCACCAGGTGGACCTGGTTGTTGATGGCGGGCATTGCGGCGTAGAGCCCACAACCGTGATTGATCTGACCGAACCGGTGCCGCTGGTGACCCGGCACGGCCGGGGCGCCGTTGACGATCTGGGGTAGGTGTACGGGTTATGAACCGCTAAACCACCGGGAATGCCGGAGTTTTCTCACTGATAGTGAATATCTTTTCTTGGCGATCTTCGCGTCTTGGCGGTTCAGATCGCTTTTTTCGCCTCGGCACATGAGATTAACCCGATGACTGACGTATACTGCGCACAATTATGAAAGTAAGTCTTGTACAGGCGATATCCGCCTGGTTGTTGCCCGTGCTGCTGGCTGTTACCGTGCACGAAACCGCGCATGGCTGGGTAGCGCGATGGTTCGGGGATAAAACCGCGGAAATGCTGGGGCGCCTGACGCTTAATCCGCTAAAACATATCGATCCGGTCGGCACTATTCTGGTCCCGGGCCTGATGCTGCTGTTGCCGGGTGGTTTTGTATTTGGCTGGGCCAAACCCGTGCCGGTGGACTGGCGGAATTTTAAAAATCCGAAGCAGGATATGGCCTGGGTGGCTTTGGCCGGCCCGGTATCCAACCTGTTGATGGGCCTCGCCTGGGCGATCATCGCGAGAATGGCGCGGGGGATGTCTGCGGAGAACTGGGTGGCGCTACCCCTGCTGTTCATATGTGTGGCAGGCATGTTTATCAATACGATACTGATGGTGTTGAATCTGTTGCCGTTACCGCCGCTGGATGGCGGGCGTGTGCTGACAGGCATGTTACCGGCACCGTTATCATACAAATTCGCGCGTATCGAACCCTACGGGTTCTTTATTCTGGTGGCATTGTTGATAACAGGTGTTCTGGGATCAATCCTGTGGCCTTTTGTCAGCCTGGTTCTGGAATTTCTGGCTTCTGTGGCAGGTATGAAGCCGGGTTACTTTCAGACGGTATTGTTTGCGTTGATGAGGAGCTGATTCACTTTGACGAGCGAGTCTAAAAACCGTGTCCTGTCCGGTATGCGGCCCACCGGTCGCTTGCACCTGGGGCACTATCACGGCGTATTGAAAAACTGGATCAGGTTGCAGCATGAATACGACTGTTTTTTCTTTGTCGCTGACTGGCACGCACTGACGACCCACTACGAAGACCCGCAGATCATACATGACAGCGTAACCGATATGGTTATTGACTGGCTGGCAGCCGGGGTGAATCCTGCCAATGCAAAAATTTTCGTGCAGTCCGATGTTCCGCAGCACGCAGAACTGCACCTGCTGCTATCCATGGTGACGCCGCTGAGCTGGCTGGAGCGTGTGCCCAGTTACAAGGACCAGCAGGAGAAATTGCGCGAACGTGACCTGGCGACCTATGGTTTTCTCGGCTACCCGCTGTTGCAGAGCGCCGATATCCTGATCTACAAGGCGGGTTCGGTGCCGGTGGGTGAAGACCAGGTGGCGCATGTCGAGCTGACGCGCGAAGTGGCACGACGTTTCAATCACCTGTACGGGCGTGAACCGGACTTTGAGGAAAAGGCCCTGGAAGCCATCAGGAAGATGGGCAAGAAAAATGCCAGGCTGTATAAAGAGGCACGCAAGAACTACCAGGAAAAGGGTGATCAGGAAGCGCTGGACGTTGGCCGGGTACTACTGGAAGGACAGGGTAACCTGGCCATGGGAGATCGTGAGCGTCTGTACGGCTACCTGGAGGGCAGCGGACGTATCATCCTGCCAGAGCCTGAGGCGCTGTTGACGCCAGTCTCAAAAATGCCGGGTCTGGACGGGCAGAAAATGTCCAAGTCATACGGCAATACTATTTCGTTACGCGATGAACCCGCAGATATCGAGCAGAAGTTGCGCACCATGCCGACCGACCCGGCGCGTGTGCGTCTGAAGGACCCGGGCGATCCGGACAAGTGTCCGGTATTTCAGCTACACCGGATTTATTCCGATGATCGTCGGCAGCAGTGGGTCAGGGAGGGATGCACCTCGGCCGGCATCGGTTGCCTGGAATGCAAGCAACCGATTATCGACGCCGTGCTCGGAGAGCTTGCACCGCTCAGGGAGCGCGCCCGCGAGTTTGAGGAAGACCCGCAGCTGGTGCGCAACATTTTGCAGGAGGGTGCCGAAGCGGCACGCGATGTCGCAGAAGAGACAATGGATGAAGTGCGAGCTGCAATTGGTTTAAATTACTAGATAAACGCAGAATTTTTTATTTGAAGGTAAAACCGCTGTTACGGCAGGCCAGAGTTCCCATTCGTTCTACCGGCGTTTACAATGCATCAAACCACGTGAGCCGAGTGCATGACAGAATCGCAAGTCCCCGCCGATCAGGCGCCAGAACAAGCTGAAATGCCCTTTGCTTTTGTGCAGGGTGAGGCGGTCACGACTCTCCCCAAAGATCTCTATATTCCACCGGACGCTCTGGAAGTTATTCTGGAGGCGTTCGAAGGTCCGCTCGATCTGCTGCTGTATCTGATACGGCGCCAGAATCTCGATGTGCTGGATATTCCCATCGCCGATATTACCAGACAGTACATGAAGTACATCGATTTGATGGAAAACCTCAGGCTGGAGCTGGCAGCCGAGTACCTGGTGATGGCAGCCATGCTGGCGGAGATCAAGTCGCGCATGCTGTTGCCGCGCCCCGTGGATATCGATGAGGAAGAAGATCCACGTGCCGAGCTGGTGCGTCGTCTTCAGGAGTACGAACGTTACAAGCAGGCGGCGGATGATCTTGACCTGATTCCCCGCGTCGGCCGCGACATCTTTCCGGTTGAAATTCAGGCTCCGGAAAAGCAGGTGGTACGCAAACCGCCTGAAGTGAGTCTGCAGGAGTTGCTGGTTGCGGCGAAGGAAGCCATGACCCGCGCCGAGATGTTTACGCATCACCATGTACAAATGGAACTGCTGTCGGTGCGTGAGCGCATGTCAATGGTGCTGGCGGGTGTCGGGAGCGATGAGTTCACGCCGTTTACATCGCTGTTCAAACCGGCCGAAGGGCGCATGGGAGTTGTGGTATCGCTGCTGGCGGTGCTGGAACTCATCAAGGAATCCCTGATCGAACTGGTGCAGTCGAAACCTTTTGCGCCGATCTATATAAAGGTGACGGGACCAGGGGCTGCGCTTGAAGACCAACAACAAGTAGCCGTAGCCGGCGAATCCTGAGTCACAGAGAAGACAAGATGAGCGCATCAACTATCAAGGACATTATTGAAGCCGTATTGCTTGCAGCGGGTAAACCATTAACGGTGGATCAGCTCCTGAGTGTGTTCGGAGATGATGAAAAACCTGAACGCAATCAGATCAGGGAGACCATTAGTGCTTTGCAGGAAGAGTATGCCGGGCGCAGTGTGGAACTTGTTCAGGTTGCCAGCGGCTGGCGTGTACAGGTGCGTAAGGAAATGGAACCCTGGGTGTCGCGCCTGTCTGACGAAAAACCTGCACGTTATACCCGTGCCCTGCTGGAGACACTGGCGCTGGTTGCCTATCGTCAACCGATCACGCGCGGCGAAATCGAGGACATCCGTGGTGTCAGCGTCAGTACCTCGATCATGAAGACCCTGCAGGAACGCGAGTGGGTGCGGATTGTAGGACACCGCGATGTGCCCGGTCACCCGGCCATGTACGGTACTACGCGGCAGTTTCTGGATTACTTCAACCTGAAAGGCCTGGACGATCTGCCAACACTGATGGAACTGCGCGATATCGATTCCATTAATGCCGAGCTGGAGCTCGCTTTGCCCGGAGAGTCACTGCCGTTGCCGGGGGAAGACGCAGAGCAGGCTGGCGAAGAGACGGAAGAGGATGTAGTGATAGTACAAGTGGCCTCTGATACGCCTGAAAACAACGAAACCATTCACTAGTTTCCCCACAATGGAAGAACGTCTGCAGAAAGTGCTCGCGCGCGCCGGTTTGGGTTCGCGTCGCCAGATCGAAGACTGGATTCGTGACGGGCGTGTCGAGGTAAACGGCAAACCGGCCGAGCTCGGTTTAAAAGTCACCGGCCACGAACGCATCGTCGTCGACGGGAAAAAAGTTCATCTCAAGGTCAACCAGCCGACGGCACCCGAAATTCTGCTCTACCACAAGCCGGCCGGTGAAATATGCAGTCGCAATGATCCGGAAGGGCGAACAACGGTTTTTACCGGATTGCCGAAACCACACGGCGGACGCTGGGTAAGTGTCGGTCGCCTGGATATCAATACCTCCGGATTGTTGTTGTTCACCACCGACGGCGAGCTCGCGCACCGCCTGATGCATCCTGCGCAGGAAATAGAGCGCGAATACGCGGTACGCTTGCTTGGTGAGGTCAGCATGCCGATTCTGGAACGCCTGATTAAGGGTGTGCAGCTGGAAGACGGACTTGCCCGCTTTAACGCCATCGAGGAGTCGGGTGGCACGGGCGCCAACCGCTGGTATCACGTCATTATCAAGGAAGGCCGCAATCGCGAAGTGCGCCGCCTGTGGGAATCGCAGGGGCTTACCGTCAGCCGGCTGACGCGTGTACGTTTCGGCCCGCTCCTGCTTGAGCGTAAACTGCGCCCTGGCAAGTCACGGCCACTTTTGGCCAAAGAAGTGAAGCAGCTTTACCAGGCAGCCGGGTTAAGCTCGTCTTCTGCCTGATTCGACACGGCGTGCCGGTAACGGATGGAAGGAATACCGAAAAATGACTGACCGCGGAAGTCACCGATGTGGCGGGGGCAGCATTACTGTATACCGCTGCGCGATTTACCGATATCCGGCATACTGGTGTTATAGAAAAATACGCAGCACCGGCACGCGTCAACTCGCTTTCAAGCAACAACAGCCAGACGCTGCACTGTGGTGACATTGAAACCAACTACACGCTTGAAAAAGCACTCAAGGTACAGCGCCAGAAGGTTGGCGGTATCCGGCCGCAGCTGAGGGTTGAGCGGTCAGATATGAGCATTCTCTGGGAACGTGCCGAAAGCGGCACACTGTATCAGGTGCGCCAGGCCGGACGTTCCATGCGCCTGTATACCAACGGCGTGTTGCACAGCCAGTACAATCCCGGGCGGCCACTGACCGGCAGTGTCTGGGATCTGTTGTTCCTGCCGGCGTATTTCTACCCTCCGGCCAGTATCCACCGGGTGCTGGTGCTCGGCGTGGGTGGCGGTGCTGTCATCCAGCAGTTACGCCGGTTCGTACAACCCGATACTATCATTGGCGTTGAACTGAATCCGGTCCACCTGTCTGTCGCGCGCCGGTTTTTCGCAGTAAAAGGCAAGGGGGTACAGTTAATCCAGGCCGACGCCAAAGACTGGATAAAACGGTATCAGGGACCACCATTCGACATTATTATCGATGACCTGTTCGGCGAGGTAGACGGCGAGCCACAGCGTGCGGTGCATGCTGGTCAGGAGTGGGTCAGATCGCTGACTGGCTGCTTGTCCAGGGAAGGCATGATTATTTCCAATTTTGAATCCCGGCTCGAGCTGATGGTGTCAGCCTATCTGCATAAAATATCCGCTAGCAAGACCTTCGACTCTGCTTTCCATCTCAGCACTTTACAGAACTACAATGCGGTCGGTGTATTCCTTAAAAAGCCGGCGACCACCCGGCAGTTACGCGACCGTCTCAAGCGAGTCCCGCAGTTCGATCCACGCTATACCATACGTACCCTGCACGGGGCAGGCCGGAGTCATGACTGAAAACCCGATTGAAATGGTAATATTCGTAAAATTCCAATAAGGTCTGCACCATGGGTGTTCCCATTCGAGGCTTGATGCTGGACCGTGACGGCGTTGTGCAGGAGCGCTTTGCCGTCGTCTATAATTCTACCCATAGCGCTCAGGTACCAGCTCATCGAGAGGCTTGCTATGTTTATCCGTCAGACAATACATCATCGTTTTTGTCCAGTACACAACCGGCCCTATAAGAACCAATAACCCCGATTAACCAGCAAACGATAATTGTGGCCGTAGCAATATTGAGTAGTTGGGCTTCCGCACCGGTTGATTGTTTTGATACCAGTTCAGTAATCGCTTCAACATCGAGCGGGATATTACCGCTTTGTATTTTTTCGGCTATTTGAAAAGCCTTCTCTACCGTCTTTGACGTCAAGTAATAAATCGAAGCAAATGAAGCACCGGTTAAAACGACTCCGGTTGTATACTTCTTCAGGAAAAGATGTCCGGCACCGGGAAATACAAGAGCTGATAAAAGTGCTGCTTTTGTTGATTTTTTCACTGAATATATTACCGTTTAAAATACTGAAGA